>NZ_JBLWIJ010000015.1:0-301681 GCF_051365025.1 Arthrobacter sp. R4 | reverse complement strand
GACAAGGTTTCCCAAGTGCAGGCTCGGCGCGGTGGGATCAAACCCGCAGTAATACGTGACCGGCTCACCGGCGAGGAGCTTTTCCAGCTCCCCTTCATCGGTGGAGACGTGGACCAGGCCGCGCCACTTCAGCTCCTGCCAGATGTTGGCGAAGGTGGGGTCGTTCTGCTGGGATTCGAGATCGTTGAGTTCTGACACGACTTCTAAGTTAGCAGGATTGGCGGCCACCGGCGCCGGATGAACCGGGCCGGTGGCCGCCAATCCCCGCCGACCGGGCTAGCGTTCGATGCCGGCAGGCACACCCTCTGCTGCGATCAGGCGAAGCCGCTGGGTAGGCCGGGTCATGGCGACGTAGAGATCCCCCACCCGCCCGTGCTCGTGGTTCAGCATCCTGGAAGGTTCCAGTACCACAACCCCGTCAAACTCAAGGCCTTTGGCCTCCCGCGGGCTGATGACCACGATGTCCTGCTCATAGCTTCCGGCGCCGGTTCCGATGCGCCGGCCATAGACGGCACGCAAGGCCGCCGTCGCCTGCGGCAGGAGGTCGCCGTCGGCAATCACGGCCAGCAGGCCGCCGTCGAGCGCTTCCAGCTCTTCGGGAAGCGCCTCCACCAGGCGGTTGACCACTTCTCCGGCCGCCACCTTGTCGATGATGGGCGCCCAGCGGCCCTCGCGGACCGCCTTGGGCGCAGAAACCACAAGGCCGGCTGCGTTGGCCATCCGTGCTGCGGCTTCCGCGATCTGCGACGGCGTACGGTAGTTGACCGTCAGTTCCTCCAGCTGCCAGCGGTCCCCGAACAGCGGACCCAGGGCACCCTGCCAGGAGTTCGCGCCGGCCACGGAACTTGTCTGTGCGATGTCGCCCACGATGGTGAACGACTTCAGCGGGCACCGGCGGACCAGAAGCCGCCACTGCATCGGCGAAAGTTCCTGCGCTTCGTCGACCACGATGTGCCCGAAGGCCCAGGTCCTGTCAGACGTGGCGCGTTCGGCCGCTGTCTGCCGGGCTTCGCGCTCCTGGTTCTGGTCCACCAGTTCCTCGGCCGACATGAGCGCATCGACACCGGCAGCCTCCATGTTCACCAGGGTCTGCTTCGCGTTCGCCAGGTCGCGGGCTCGATCGTGCTCCTGCTGCGCCAGTCCGCGGCCCGCAGCCGGGTCAAGTTCGCCCAGCAGTTCCGCTGCCTCGTCCAGGAGCGGCACATCAGACTCGGTCCAGGGCGCATCCACCGGGCGAAGCAGCAACGCACGTTCGGCCGGGGTGAGGTGCGGGGTGCAGACTTCCAGGATCGCCGGCTTGCTGAAGAGCTCGCTGATGAGCTTCTCCGGGGTCATGGGCATCCAGCACAGGTTCAGCGCGATCCGTACATCCCGGGCAGTGCGGACGTCCTCCGCAAGGTAGGAGCGGTCGGCGTTGTTGCCAAGGCTTCCCGCTTCCACGAGTTCGGTCATCTGCTCGGTCAGCTCGCGGAGCAGGATCTTGACGAAGGTCACGCGTGCCTCATTGTGCGGCTTGCCTGTGGAGCGCGCGCGTTCCCGGGCGCGGCGGACCTGCCGCGGCGTGAGCACCAGCTTCCGCCCGTCAACCTCTACGACCCGGTTTTCGGCAAAGGTCCGTTGGCGGTTTGCCACGGCATTGGCTACAACATCCGCCATGTCCAGCCGGCCCTTGATGGCCGCGACGTCGGCCTCGGGTTCGGCCACCGCACTGATGCCAGGCATCAGCCGGCCGAGGCTGGCCATCACCACCCCGGTTTCGCCGAGTGAGGGCAGTACGCGTTCGATGTATTTCATGAACGACGACGACGGGCCCACCAGCAGCACACCTGCAGTCTTGAGCCGGTCCCGGTGGGTGTAGAGAAGGTAGGCGGCGCGGTGCAGCGCAACGGCCGTCTTGCCGGTGCCCGGACCGCCTTGAACTACGACAGCACCGGAGATGGAGGAACGGATGATCCGGTCCTGCTCGGACTGGATGGTTCCGACGATGTCGGACATGCGGCCAGTCCGCTTGGAGTCCAGGGCAGCGAGCAGTGCACCTTCGCCCTGCAGCGACTCGTTGTCGGTGAGCATGTCCGCGTCCAGGACGTCATCCTCGATGGCCTTGACTACCCTGCCTTGCAGGATCAGGTGCCGGCGGCGCCGCACGCCCTGCCGGTCAAAAGCGGTTGCCTGGTAGAAATGGCCGGCTTCGGGCGCGCGCCAGTCCACCATCAGCCGCTGCAGGTCCTCGGTGGTGAGCCCGATGCGGCCGATGTACTGGGCTTCCCCGGAATCCAGGTCAAGGCGGCCGAAGACCAGGCGGTCATCAACGGCGTCGAGCTGGGCAAGGCGGTCCTCATAGAGCGCGGCGAAGGCGTCACGCTCGGAAACATTCTGCATGGTGCCCACAGCACCGGCCCGGCGGACCTGCGCCAACTGCTTGCGCTTTTCGGCGCGCAATTCTTCCAGCCGCGCATACAGGCCAGCAACATAGTCCCGTTCGTGGGCCAAATCGGCGTCGAGCATTAAACGTTCCCCTATCGCAAAAGACAGACCGTCCATTCTACAACCATTTCGGTTAACGTGATTGAAACTTCGCCGGACGTGGCTTGGCCGCCTTGTAGCGGGACACCGTAGGGTCCCCCGGCAGCCAGAACCGCCAGGGGTAGTCACCGGTGCCGCCGTCCCCGGAAACGCCCACCCGAGGCCCGGAACTGACCTCCATCGCAGCAGTTTCCGGAAGCCGCAGCTCGAAGGGTTCGCTCAGTGCATCCCGCCCGCTGTCCGCCGTAGTGAGGGCAAGGGCAGTGGCCAGCCGGGCCGGTCCGCTCGCCAAATCAAAGGGAGATTTCGACGTCGGCCGCCTCACTGCCGCCAGGCGTTGCCCTTCCACCACTTCACCGGCGCGCAGCAGTACGGCGGAGGCCGTGCCTGCCGGACCGCAGACGACGTTGGCGCAGTAATGCATTCCATACGTGAAATAGACGTATAGATGGCCCGCCGGCCCGAACATGGGCGCGTTGCGTGCCGTGGGGCCGCGAAACGTGTGGGATCCCGGATCAGGGTGCAGGGAATCACCAGGTCCCATGTAGGCCTCCACCTCGGTGATCCGTACGGCCACTGTTCCCTCATGGCTGTTGTGGCTCAGGACGGATCCCAGTAGTTGCGGTGCGATCCTCCGTGCATCTCCGGACAATAGTTCGCGGAGCTGTTCCGGCTCGGTGGGACTGGTGCGGACGGTCATGATCCGACTCTACCCAACGGCCCACGGCCATGTCCGATTTCCGCTAGCAGGTGCCATCATGGGCTGGCAGGATAGGGGGCATGGACTTCTGGCAGCGCTACCGCGCGATCGATGCGCGCGATCCCCGGTTCGACGGGCAGTTCTACACTGCTGTCCGGACTACGGGCATCTACTGCCGTCCGTCCTGCCCGGCCCGCACCCCCAAGGCAGCCAACGTCACCTTCTACGAAACATCAGCCGCGGCGCACGACGCCGGCTACCGGGCCTGCAAGCGCTGCCTACCCGAGGCGGTGCCCGGGACGCCGGCGTGGAACGTCCGGCAGGACATCGCCGGGCGGGCCATGAGGCTCATCAACGACGGCGTTATCAACCGGGACGGGGTGCAGGGCCTGGCGGCCCGGCTGGGCTATTCGGCACGGCAGCTGAACCGTATCCTCAGCCACGAACTCGGCGCCGGACCACTCTCGCTTGCCCGGGCAAGCCGTGCCCAGACCGCACGCACCCTGCTGGTTTCCACTTCCATGAAGCTTGCCGACATCGCGTTCGCATCCGGCTTCAGCAGCGTCCGGCAGTTCAACGAGACCATGGTGGAGGTGTTCGCCATGACGCCCACAGCCCTGCGCTCCACAGCGCGGCACCACAAGCCGGAGATGGCAGCCACCGCGCTGACCCTGACCCTGCCCTACCGCGAACCCTTCGACCCCGGCGTCTTTTCCTTCCTCGCGGTCCGGGCCATCCCGGGGATCGAGGTGGGGACACCGACGTCGTACGCCCGTACGCTGCGGCTGCCACACGGTGATGCCCGCTTCAGTGTTCATTACGACGGCGGCGCGCCGGGGCGTCCGCTTACCCTCACCATCGGCGCGGTGGACCTCCGCGACCTCCCGGCGCTGCTGAGCAGGGTGCGCCGGCTTTTCGACCTTGACTCCGATCCGGTCGCCATTGACAGCGCGCTGGCTGGGGATCCCCGGCTTGCCAACTCCGTGGCGAATGCCCCGGGAATACGGCTGCCGGGCGCAGTGGACCCACAGGAACTTCTGGTGAGGGCGATGATCGGACAACAGGTCACGGTGGCCGCAGCCCGGACTGCGCTAACGCAGCTGTCAGCAGCCGGGAGTCCCAGCCTGATGCCCGGCGATGGGCTTTCCCGGCTGTTTCCCACCGCGGCGGACATTGCGGGGTCGGGGTATTCGCTGCTGCGGGGTCCGCAGCGCCGCATTGACGCCATCCGCTTTGCGGCTTCGGCCCTCGCGGAGGGCCAACTGGATTTCGGCTATGGCGACGACCTGCCGGGGCTGGGGGCGAAGCTGCTCCCCCTCCCGGGCGTGGGTCCCTGGACGGTGGGCTATGTGGCGATGCGCGTGCTGGGTGCGCCGGACGTCTTCCTGGCGAACGATGCCGCTGTGAAAAACGGCATCCGTGCCCTCGCAACGTCCGCCACCAGCCGGGATGGACTCGCCGCTGAACTGTTGGGTCCGGCGCCCCGGCCCAGTGTGCTTAACCCCGATTTCAGTGAGGTCAGCCCCTGGCGGTCCTACGCCACCATGCACCTGTGGCGCGCCGCTGCGGCGCCGAAAGCCCCTCAACCTGAACCAGCTGTTCCAGAGAAAGCGATGCGATGAAAGCCCAGTTGTTAGTGATGTCCACCCCAGACGGTCCGTTCACCATCCTCGCGCAGGACGGCGTGGTCCTGGCCTCCGGCTGGACGGCCGGGCCAGGTGAGCTGACCGGGCAAATCCATCCGGAGCTGCGCCCGGGCGACATTGAGTCGGTGACAGACCTGGGTCCCATATCCCTGGCAGTGGAGGCCTTCTACGCCGGGGACCCCGCACCGGCCATGGCTGTTCCCGTGCTGCAGAAATCCGGGCCCTTCCGGGCCCGCGCCTGGGATGTGCTGAGGACAGTACGCCCCGGGTCGCCGGTCACCTATACGGAGTACGCCGAACTGTCAGGGAATCCCAAGGCAGTCAGGGCCGCGGCCAGCGCCTGCGCGTTCAATGCGGCAGCATTGTTTGTGCCCTGCCACCGCGTCATCCGCACTGACGGCTCCCTGGGCGGCTTCCGCTGGGGCCTGGCCATCAAGGAGAGCCTGCTCGCGCGAGAAGCAACGGAAAGCCTGCTGGCACGCGAAGCCGGCTAGGACCTAATTTGGTGCGGGCGTCCCCGAAGGCCACGGCAGCAGTTCGGGGAGGTCCACGCCGTCTGCAGCAGCGGAGGCCCGCAGGCTCCCGAGCGACGGTTCACGGCCAGCAAGCCACGCCGCTATGTCAGTGATCATGCCGCTGATGACAGTAGAGCGGGCGCCGGTGCCGAGAGTCCTTGGCGGAAGCCCAAGCGGCTGGAGCACCAGCTTGTCCTCCGGAGCCACGCGGGCAGCCAGGAAGCCGAAAAGGTGTTCGCAGAATGGCCGGCTCCAGGTCTCCGGGCCAAGGCCAGTGCCCAGGTCGGCTGTGTGGATCACCAATTCACGCCACAGCGCCAGCCCGCCGTCGAGGACAACTCCCCCTCGATAGGCAATCGGCGCGTCCCAACCGGAGCCGGCGTCGAGCGCGTCAAAAGCTTTCAGCGCCCGGTCGAGGCCTGCGGCCAGATCCGCACGATGGGCATCCGCAGTGTGGCCCGCGGCGATCTCGATGGCCTTGTTCCGACCGTCCTGGCCGCCGTCGTACAGCTCAATGGTTTCGCCGCGGGCCGCGTATTCGAGCTGGCGGGCCATGGCGTTGGTAATGCCGGCGAGGTGCGCCAGGACATGCCCGCGGGTCCAGCCCGGCAGCGCCGATGGCGCCTTAATGTCCTCATCGGTGAATTTCGTGGCGGCTGAGGCCACGATGTCGGCGGCTTTGTGCAGTTCGGCGAGAAGGTCAGCCGGTGCGGGAGCAGTCATGGCGCCCATCCTAACCGTCAAACACTCAGCCGAGCGGGATGCCGTCCGGTCCATAGCGGTGCCGCACGTGCCGGCGGTCGTGGCGGGCCTGCCAGAATTCCAGTTCTGTAGGCTGGAGCGCGTAGAGCTGCCAGTCCGGATTGTCGCTGCCGTCCGCTGCAGGGCGCGCCTGCCAGTCTGCGGCCGACGCTTCGGCGGACAGCTCAACCACAGGGCCGGCGACCCGGACCTGCCGGCCCTGCTGCGGCCAGTAGAAGTTCAGGGCCGCTTTCGGGTTGACGGACAGTTCCCGGCCCTTCCTGGAGGTGCGGGACGTGGCGAAGTGCCAGCCGTCGTCGTCGATATTTTTCAGGATCAGCATCCGGGCGGAAGGCTGACCCTTGCCGGCCGCAGTGGCCAGGCTACAGGCATGCGGTTGCAGCACGCCCGCCGCCAGGGCCTCATCCAGCCATAACGTGAACAGCGCCACCGGGTCCGCCGGGGCGTGGGCCGGGTCGAAGTCCGGCAGGTCGGTGGGAAAGTCGGGCAGGGCCCGGAGGTGGCTGCGGAAGGCGTCGCTCATGGCCACATGCTAGCCGGGACCGCTCGCCGGTTAACGCACAACGCTCTCTCACTTTCTTGGGGAAAGTGAGAGAGCGTTGGTAGCTAGGCCGTGTATTCCCGCACGTCCCGCAGTTCGGCTTCCAGCGCAACAAGCTGGCGTTCGACGGCGGCCGGTGCCGTGCCACCCTGGGAGTTGCGGCTGTTCAGCGACCCCTCCGTGGACAGGACCGTGCGGACCTCCGGCGTCAGGTGCACCGAAATGGCGGCGTACTCCTCATCGGTCAGGTCCCACAGCTCCACGTCGCGGGACTCGGCCTGCTTCACCGCTGCTCCGGAAAGCTCGTGGGCCTCACGGAACGGAACGCCCTGGCGGACCAGCCACTCGGCGATGTCGGTTGCCAGCGCGAAGCCCTGGGGCGCCAAAGACTCCATCCGCTCCGTGTTGAACTTCAGAGTCGCGATCATGCCCGAAACAGCCGGAAGCAGCAGTTCCAGGGTGTCGGCGGCGTCGAAGACCGGCTCCTTGTCCTCCTGGAGGTCGCGGTTGTACGCGAGCGGGAGGCCCTTGAGTGTTGCCAGCAGCCCGGTCAGGTTGCCGATGAGGCGTCCCGCCTTGCCGCGGGCCAGCTCGGCCACGTCCGGGTTCTTCTTCTGCGGCATGATCGAGGAGCCCGTGGAGTAGGAATCATGCAGGGTCACAAAGGAGAACTCCTTGGTGGCCCACAGGATCACTTCTTCCGAGACGCGCGACAAGTCCACGCCGATCATCGCCGTCACCCAGGCGAACTCGGCGAAGACGTCGCGGGAGGCGGTGCCGTCAATCGAGTTGTGGGTGGCGGAGAAGAAGCCCAGGTCCGCGGCCACCGCTTCCGGGTCCAGCCCAAGCGAGGAGCCCGCGAGGGCACCCGAACCGTAGGGCGAGACACCGGCGCGCTTGTCCCAGTCCTGGAGCCGCTGCACATCACGCAGCAACGCCCAGGCATGGGCCAGCAGGTGGTGGCTGAGCAGGACCGGCTGCGCGTGCTGCAGGTGCGTGCGGCCCGGCATGGCCACACCCTGGTGCGCCTTGGCCTGCTCCACCAGCGCCTCGATGGTGGCCAGCACGCCGCGGGCGATGATCCGGGCGTGGTCGCGCAGGAACATGCGGCCGAGCGTGGCCACCTGGTCGTTGCGGGACCGTCCGGCGCGGAGCTTGCCGCCCAGCTGGGTGCCGGCGCGCTCAATGAGGCCGCGTTCCAGCGAGCCATGCACGTCCTCGTCGGATTCCGCCGGCAGGTAAGCGCCGGAGGCCACGTCCTCGTCCAGCTGTGCCAGGGCGGCGAGCATGCCTTCGAGCTCGGCGTCGTCCAGCAGCCCGGCCTTGTGCAGCACGCGGGCGTGCGCCTGTGACCCGGCGATGTCGTAGCGGGCCAGCCGCCAGTCGAAGTGCGTGGACTTGCTCAGGGCTGCCAGGGCATCAGCGGGGCCACCTGCGAACCGGCCGCCCCACAGTGCACCCTCGTTCGTCCCCGAGCGCACCCCGACCTCGCTGCGCTCGGCCGGGGACCCCTGCGCTCGTGGGCCCAGATTCTCCGTCACTGTCCTGCGACGCGGATATCGCGGCCGGAGGCAACCTTGGCGGACATGCCCCACAGCTCGATGAAGCCGCGCGCCATCGACTGGTCGAACGTGTCGCCGGTGTCGTAGGTGGCGAGGTCGAAGTCGTAGAGCGAAGTCTCGGAGCGGCGTCCGTTGACGATCGCCTGGCCGCCGTGCAGGACCATGCGGATGTCGCCTGAGACGTACTTCTGGGTGTCTTCGATGAAGGCATCCAGGGAGCGCTTGAGCGGGGAGAACCACTGGCCGTCGTAGACCAGTTCGGCCCAGCGCTGGCCGACAGTTGCCTTGAAGCGGGCCTGCTCACGCTCGACGGTGATGTCCTCGAGGTGCTTGTGCGCGGTGATCAGTGCCATTGCGCCCGGTGCCTCGTAGATTTCGCGGGACTTGATGCCCACCAGGCGGTCCTCGACGACGTCGATCCGGCCCACGCCCTGGGCGCCTGCGCGGCGGTTAAGTTCCTTGATGGCCTGCAGCGGGGTGACGCGGACGCCGTCGATGGCTACCGGCACGCCGGCTTCGAAGGAGATGGTGACTTCATCCGGCGCCGGCGGGAACTCAGGCGTGGCGGTGTAGTCGTAGATGTCCTTGGTGGGCGCGTTCCAGATGTCTTCGAGGTAGCCGGTCTCGACGGCGCGCCCCCAGACGTTCTGGTCGATCGAGTACGGGTTCTTCTTGGTGGTCTCGATCGGCAGTCCCTTTTCCTCCGCGAAGGCGATGGCCTTGTCGCGGGTCAGGGCGAGGTCGCGGACCGGGGCGATGCACTTCAGGTCCGGGCCGAGGGTCTGGATGCCCACTTCGAAGCGGACCTGGTCGTTGCCCTTGCCAGTGCAGCCGTGCGCAACGGTGGTGGCGCCGAATTCGCGGGCGGCCTTGACCAGGTGCTTGACGATCACCGGGCGGGAGATGGCGGAGACCAGCGGGTAGTGGCCCTGGTAGAGGGCGTTGGCCTTCAGCGTGGGCATGCAGTACTCGTTGGCGAACTCGTCGGACGCGTCGGCCACGTAGGCTTCGACGGCGCCGCAGCCGAGGGCGCGCTGGCGGATGGTCTCCAGCGACTCGCCGCCCTGCCCGACGTCGACCGCCACGGCGATGACCTCGGCGCCGGTGGCTTCACCGATCCAGCCGATGGCTACGGAAGTATCCAGGCCACCGGAGTAGGCCAGAACAATACGCTCAGTCACGAAAATGCTCCTCTATGTTGGGGTTTGCGTTGTTTAAGAATTGACTACGGAAAGCCTGTCACACCTTGGGACGGCGTATTACTGGCTGCCGCCCGCTTCCTCGGCGAGTTGCAGGAACCGCGCGGCGAGGTCCTGCCCGCCCTGGGGATCACGGGACACGAGCAGCACGGTGTCATCCCCGGCGATGGTCCCGAGGATGGATGGCATGACCGAGTGGTCGATGGCCAGGGCCAGGAAGTTGGCCGCCCCGGGTGGGGTCCGCAGCACGGCAATGTTGGCCGAGGCCTCCGCAGTGACCAGCAGCTCGCTGCACAGCCTGGCAAGCCGCGCATCCAGGATTTCCTGGCTGACGCCGCTCTTCGCGGCGCGTTCGCCGCCTTCACCAGGCACGGCGTAGACCAGGACGCCCTCCTTGCCACGCACCCGGACCGCGCCGAGTTCCACGAGGTCCCGGGACAGGGTGGCTTGGGTGACCTGGACGCCGTCGTCCGCCAGCAGCGCGGCCAGCTCCGCCTGGGAGCGCACCGATTCGCCCGTCAGGATCGCGGTGATGCGCGCCTGGCGGGCTGTCTTGGTTGCCGGGCTGGAGCCCGGCACCGACGGGTTGGTGGACACTAGAACGTGCTCTCCCCGGTGCCTTCAACGGGAGAAAGACCGTCCACGAACGCCAGGCCCGACTTGTGCATCAGCCAGGCCATAAGGGCCTTCTGGGCGTGCAGCCGGTTTTCGGCTTCGTCCCAGACGATCGACTGCGGCCCGTCGATGACACCCGCCGAGATCTCATAGCCGCGGTAGGCGGGAAGGCAGTGAAGCACGACGGCGTCGTCCGCCGCATGTGCCATGGCTGCCTCATCCACGGAGTACTCCCGGAACAGCTGCAGCCGGGCTTCCTTTTCGGCTTCCTGGCCCATGGAGACCCACGTGTCCGTGGCTACGACGTCGGCGCCTTTGAGGGCTTCGGCGGCATCGGTGGTAATCAGCACTGACCCGCCCGTCTGGGCAGCACGTTCCTCGGCCGCGGCGACGATCTCCGCTGCCGGGAGGTAGCCCTCCGGCCCCGCGATGCGGACGTGCATCCCGGCAGTGACGCCCGCTAGCAGGTAGGAATTGGCCATGTTGTTGGCGGCATCGCCCAGGTAGCTCATGGTGAGGCCGGCCAGTTCGCCCTTGTGTTCCTTGACTGCCAGCAGGTCCGCGAGGAGCTGGCACGGGTGGTAGTCGTCGCACAGGGCGTTGATGACAGGCACGGCGGAGTTTTCCGCCATGGCCACCAGTCCGGAGTGCGCGCCCGTGCGCCACACGATCGTGGAAACCATGCGCTCCAGGACCTTAGCGGTGTCCTCCACCGATTCCTTGTGGCCGATCTGGGCCTCACCGGGGTTGATGATCAGGGCATTGCCGCCCATGTCGGCGATGCCGGTGGCAAAGGAAACCCGGGTACGGGTTGATGTTTTGTCGAAGATCACGGCAACCGTTTTGCGGCCGTTGCCCTCCGCGGCGAAGGGCTGCACACTGTAGGGCGCAGCCTTCATGCGGACGGCCAGATCCAGGACCTCAGCCTGCTCAGCGGGGCTGAGGTCCGTGTCCTTCAGGAAGTGGCGGGTGCCGCTGGCTGTGCCGGCGGAAGAAACTACAGAGGTCACTGCGCGTCCTTAGCTGTTTGGAGGATTGCCGGGAGCGCCGCAAGGAAGGCGCCGGCCTGGTCGGTGCTGAGGACCAGCGGCGGGGCGAGCCGAATGGTGCGCGGGCCGGGGCTGTTGACGATGAAACCGGCCTCCAGCCCAGCGGTCACAACGGCAGGTGCGACGTCGGCGTCAAGGTCGAAGCCGATCAACAGGCCTTCGCCCCGGACTTCGGTCACACCGTCGACGGCGGCGAGCCCGGACCGGAGGTAATCCCCCACAGTGACGACGTTTTCCAGCACCCGCTGGCTTTCGATCGCGTGCAGCGTGGCGAGGGCGGCCGCCGTCGCCACCGGGTTGCCGCCGAAGGTGGTGCCGTGCTGGCCCGCTGTCAGGAGCGAGGACACCTGCCCGCCGAACGTCAGCAGCGCTCCAATGGGGAATCCGCCGCCGAGGCCTTTGGCCAGGGTGACGGCGTCCGGAACAATCCCGGCGTCCTCGCTGGCTAGCCATTTTCCGGTACGCCCGATTCCAGTCTGGACCTCGTCCAGGATCAGCAGGGCGCCGGCCTTCGTGGTCGCCTCGCGGGCGGCCCGCAGGTAGCCAGCAGGCAGCGGCCGCACTCCGGCCTCGCCCTGGATCGGTTCCAGGAAAACGGCGGCCACGGTCTCGTCGATGGCAGCTTCAAGGGCTGCTACGTCACCGAACGGGATATGGACCACACCGCCGGGCAGCGGCTCGAACGGGGCACGGTACGCTTCCTTGGCGGTCAGGGCCAGGGCACCCATGGTCCGCCCGTGGAAGGCACCTTCCAAGGCGATGATCCTGGTCCTGGGCGCACCGTCCGGGCCGGTTCCGTTGCGTCGCGCGAGCTTGAAGGCAGCCTCGTTGGCTTCGGTTCCGGAATTGGTGAAGAACACCTTGGAGCCTGCCGGGGCGTGCGTCAGGGCGAGCAGCTTTTCGGCCAGTGCGATCTGTGTGGGGCTGGTAAAGAAGTTGGAGACGTGCCCCAGGGTTGCCAGCTGGCTGGAGATCACGGACGTGACAAACGGGTGGGCGTGGCCCAGGGCGTTGACGGCGATGCCGCCGAGCAGGTCAAGATATTCCTTGCCGTCGGCGTCCCAGACCAGGCAGCCGGCACCGCGCACCAGCACACGCTGCGGCGTGCCGAACACGCCCATGAGGGACGTCGAGTAGCGGGTAAGCCACTCGGCTCCACTACCCGTCCCAGTCATAACGGAAGCTTTGGGGGCCGAGCCGTCGATGGGGGCCCGGGTGTGGTCGGGCACCGCGAAGCGGGCGGGGCCCCCATCGACGGTCGGACCGGCGCCAGGAGTTTCGTTCATGCGTTCACCTCTTCGTCGGGGACGACCTGCGTGCCGATGCCCGCCGTCGTGAATGTTTCCAGGAGCATGGAGTGCGGGAGCCTGCCGTCCACGATGTGCGCGCGCTCCACTCCCCCGTCAATGGCTTTAAGGCATGCCTCCATCTTCGGAATCATGCCCGATTCCAGGGACGGCAGCAGTTCGCGCAGCTCCGAGGCCGTGAGGGAAGAGATGAGCGAGGACCTGTCCGGCCAGTTGGCATAGAGGCCTTCGACGTCGGTGAGGATCACCAGTTTTGATGCCCCCAGCGCTTCGGCGAGGGCGGCCGCGGCCGTGTCCGCGTTGACGTTGAGGACTTGGCCCGTGGTCTGGGCCCGTTCGCCCCGCTGGTCCGCTGCGCCGCTGCCGTCGTCCTCGATTTCGGGCGCCACGGTGGAGATGACGGGGATCCGCCCGGCCGCCAGGATGTCCAGGATGCCCTCCGGGTTCACGCCGACCACTTCGCCTACCAGGCCAAGGTCCACTTCCTGGCCGTCAATGATGGTCCCGGTCCGGACTGCCCGGAGCAGGCCGCCGTCCTCACCGGACATTCCCACCGCGTAGGGGCCGTGGGAGTTGATCAGGCCAACCAGTTCGCGGCCCACCTGGCCGGTGAGGACCATCCGGACCACGTCCATGGCTTCGGGGGTGGTGACGCGCAGGCCACCCTTGAACTCGGACTCAATGCCCAGCCGGGCCAGCATGGAGTTGATCTGCGGACCGCCGCCGTGGACCACCACGGGGTGGATGCCTACGTGGTGCAGGAACACCACGTCCTCCGCGAAAGCGCGGCGCAGTTCTTCGTTGACCATGGCGTTTCCGCCGTACTTAATCACCATGGTGGTGCCGGCGAAGCGCTGGATCCAGGGCAGTGCCTCGATCAGGGTGCCGGCCTTGCTTTGGGCATCACTCATGGACGTGGTTTCGCGGGTCTGGGTGTTCATGCTTGGCGTTACTCCAAGGTGGCTGGTGGATTTGCTCGAGGACTAGCTCGAGTAAGCGCTGTTCTCGTGCACGTAGTCGTGGGTGAGGTCGTTGGTCCAGATCGTGGCCTCGGCGTCCCCGGACTTCAGGTCAATCTCCACATGGACTTCGCGGGGTTCCAGGTCCACCAGGTTGCGGTCATCGCCGATGCTGCCGTTGCGGCAGATCTGGACACCGTTGATGGCGACGTTGAGCTGGTCCGGCTCGAAGACGGCGTCCGTGGTGCCCACGGCGGAGAGGACACGGCCCCAATTGGGGTCCTTGCCGAAGATAGCGGCCTTGAACAGGTTGGACCGGGCTACGGAGCGGCTGACGGTTTCGGCGTCCCGCTCGCTGGCCGCGTTGAACGTGCGGATGGCGATGTCGTGGCTCGCGCCCTCGGCGTCCCCGATCAGTTTGCGTGCCAGTTCCGCACACACCTGGGTCAGCCCGGCACTAAAGGCTTCGGCTGACGGGACGGCGCCTGATGCGCCGGACGCCAACAGCACCACGGTGTCGTTGGTGGACATGCAGCCGTCGGAATCAGCGCGGTCGAAAGTGACGCGCGTGGCGTCGCGGAGCACGACATCGAGCATTTCTGCTTCCACGTCGGCGTCGGTAGTGAGGACCACCAGCATGGTGGCGAGGCCGGGGGCCAGCATACCGGCGCCCTTCGCGATGCCCCCGATGGAGAACTCCTGGCCGTCGGCGTCGGTGCCGATGAACAGCGCGGCCTTGGGCACGGAGTCGGTTGTCATGATGGCATTGGCCGCTTCGGGTCCGCCGTCCGTGCTGAGCGCCGCAGAGGCGGCCTCGACACCCGGAAGGATTTTGTCCATGGGCAGCTGCTCACCGATCAGGCCGGTGGAGCACACAAAGACGTCGGTTGCCGAAATGCCCAGTACTTCGGCGACCTTTTCGGCAGTGCTGTGCGTGTTCTGGAATCCTTCCGGACCCGTGCAGGCGTTAGCACCGCCGGAGTTAAGGATGACGGCGTCAACCCGGCCGTCGGAGACTACCTGGCGGGACCAGTGAACCGGGGCTGCGGCGACGCGGTTGCTGGTGAAGACGGCGGCCGCCGTTTTGGAGGGGCCATCGTTGACGACCAGGGCGAGGTCCGGCTTGCCGGACGCCTTGAGGCCGGCGGTGACGCCGGCGGCCCGGAAGCCCTGGGGTGCGGTAACGGTCACGGTGCAACTCCCTGCAGGTTGAGGCCGGCGGTCTCCGCCAGGCCAAGCGCAATGTTCATGGACTGCACGGCGCCGCCGGCAGTTCCCTTGGTGAGGTTATCAATGGCGCAGGTGACAATCACGCGGCCGGTGTGCGGGTCAAAAGCCAACTGCATTGCCGCGTGGTTGGAGCCTTGGACCGACTTGGTGGCCGGCCATTGGCCCTCCGGCAGCAGGTGGACAAACGGTTCGTCGTCGTAGGCCTCAGCCCACGCCTGGCGAAGGTCCGCTGCGGAGGTGCCCGGCTTGACCTTCGCCGTCGCGGTGGTGAGGATCCCGCGGCTCATAGGGGCGAGTGTGGGGGTGAAGGACACGGTGACGGTTTCTCCGGCAGCGTTGGAGAGTCCCTGCTCAATCTCCGGTGTGTGGCGGTGGCCGCCGCCCACGCCGTAGGGGCTCATGGAGCCCATCACCTCGGCGCCGATGAGGTTTACTTTGGCGGCCTTGCCCGCACCCGAGGTGCCGGATGCGGAAACTATGACGACGTCGTCGGGCTGCAGGAGGTTCGCAGCGAACCCGGGCGTCAGCGCCAGGAGGGCCGACGTCGGGTAGCAGCCGGGAACGGCAATCCGGGTGGCGCCCTTGAGGACCTCACGCTGGCCGGGAAGTTCGGGCAGGCCGTACGGCCATGTTCCAGCGTGGGCCGAGCCGTAGAACTTTTCCCACGCGGCCGGATCTTCCAGGCGGTGGTCTGCGCCGGCGTCGATCACCACAGTGCCCTCGGGGAGCTGCGCTGCGATCTCCGCGGAAGCCCCGTGCGGAAGGGCCAGGAACACCACGTCGTGGCCCGAGAGGTTTTCCACCGTGGTGTCTTCCAGGATGCGGCTGGACAGCCCATGCAGGTGCGGCTGCAGTTCGCCGAGGCGGGAGCCTGCATTGCTGTGCGCTGTGATGGCACCGATGGTTACGTCCGGATGTCCCGCGAGGATGCGCAGGACTTCTCCCCCGGCGTAGCCACTGGCTCCGGAGACGGCAACTGAAATAGTCATGCAGTGAATCTTACAGCAAAAATATTCAGTGTGCCCGATATTTATACATTGTGTTTTCTGCGCTCCCCGGCCGACTGGACAGGCTCCCGTATGCTGGGGGAAGGGTGATTTTGACCGCGCAGTTGCGAACGTCTGCTGCAGCGTTGCCCATAACAGTTACGAGGCCCCGGCTCCATGACCACCACCCTCTCAACGCCGGAGCGCCCCAAATCGCGCGTCCGGCAGCCCAACGCCGTTGTGCTGAGCTATTCGGAACTGCTCAAGAGCGTCAAGGCCGCAGGCCTGCTGGAACGCCGTGTGGGTTTCTACATCACACTCTTTTCCACCCTGGTGCTCCTGATGACCGCCACCTGGTTCGGTTTCGCGCTGATAGGTGACAGCTGGTTCCAGCTCCTCATCGCCGCCGCAGTCGGCATTATCTGCACCCAGCTGAGCTTCCTGGCCCACGAGGCCGGCCACCGCCAAATCTTCGCGTCCCGCCGCGCGAACGACTGGACCGCCCGGATCCTGGCCACCTCGGTGGCAGGCATGAGCTATTCCTGGTGGGAGCAGAAGCACGGCGCTCACCACAACCATCCGAACGTGATCTCCAAGGATCCCGACATTGCCACCGGCGCGATCGCATTCCACCACGAAGCCGCAGCCACGCGCCAGGGCCGGTTTTCCTTCCTGACCCGCAAGCAGGGCTGGTTCTTTTTCCCGCTTCTGTTCCTGGTGGGCCTGGGGCTCCAGATCGATTCAGTCAGGTTCGTCTTCCGCCGGGCCAAGGTGACGCACCGCTGGGTGGAGCTGCCTATCCTGCTCGTCCGCTTGGGCATCCTGCCCGTCCTGGCCTTCACCTTCTTGCCGCTGGGAATGGCCTTCGCCTTCATCGCCGTCCAGCTCGCCGTCTTCGGCTTCTACATGGGCGCCTCCTTTGCGCCCAACCACAAAGGCATGCCCGTCATTCCGGCGGACAGCCGTGTTGACTTCTTCAGCCGGCAGGTCCTGACGTCACGGAACATCTCCGGCGGCCGGTTCATGGACATCCTGCTCGGCGGACTGAACCGCCAGGCTGAGCACCACTTGTTCCCCGACATGGCGCGGCCCCAGCTGGACAAGGCCGCCAGAATCGTCCGGGAGTACTGCCAAAAGCACCAGGTTCCGTACACCGAAACCACGCTTCTGCAGTCCTACGGCATTATTGTCCGCTATCTCAACGACGTCGGACTTTCCGCCGGCCGGCACTTTGAGTGCCCCATGGCCACGGTCACCCGGCGCTACTGAACAACTCCGGCGAAACTCGGCCGGCCCCCAGCTTGACCCGAAGTGACGGCCCTGACCGGCCGTCACTTCGTCGTTCGCTCAGGTTTCCCTAGGATGGTTCCAGGATCCGGGGCGAGGAAATCCCAGCCCCGGGGAAGGAGATACATGACGCACGCCATCGTTGCCCGCGAGCCCGGAGGACCCGAAGTACTGGAACTGGCAGAGGTCGAGCGCCCCGTCCCCGGCCCCGGCCAACTGCTCATCAAGGTGGCCGCAGCGGGTGTCAACTTCATCGAAACCTACCAACGCGGGGGCATGTACCAGGTCCCCTTTCCCTTCACCCCCGGCTCGGAAGCGGCCGGAACGGTTGAGGAGGTGGGCGAAGGCGTCGAGAACTTCACCGTCGGCAGCAGGGTGGCCACGGCCGAGGGCGCCAAATGCTACGCCGGCTACGCGGTGCTCGATGCTGTCAAGGCCCTGCCGGTGCCGGATGGCGTCGATGACCTCACGGCTGCTGCCCTGCCGCTCCAGGGCATGACTGCCCACTACCTGATCAATTCCTCCTTCAGGGTGGAACCGGGCCACACCGTGCTGACGCACGCTGGTGCCGGCGGCGTCGGCCTGCTGCTGACCCAACTGCTGAAGGAAAGGGGCGCCCGCGTCATCACCACCGTCTCCTCGGACGCCAAGGAAGAACTAGCCCGGGAGGCCGGGGCAGACCATGTACTGAGGTACGAGGGCTTTCCCCACCATGTCCGCGAGCTCACCGGCGGGAAGGGCGTGGACGTGGTGTACGACGGCGTGGGCCGCAACACCTTTGACGGTTCCCTGTCCTGCCTGCGCACACGGGGCATGCTCGTCCTGTTCGGGGCCGCCTCGGGAGCCGTTCCCCCGGTGGATCCGCAGCGCCTCAACGCCGGTGGGTCGCTGACGCTGACCCGGCCGACCCTGGGCCATTTCCTGCTCAACGAACAGGAGCGCCGCTGGCGCTCGGGCGAGATCTTCGCCGCCGTGGCAAACGGGAACCTTAAGGTCCGGATCGGCGCCACGTATCCGCTGGCCGACGCCGCGAGGGCTCACGAGGACCTTGAGGGCCGTCGGACCACGGGCAAGGTCATCCTGGTCCCCTGACCCCGTTCAGGAAACGCCCGGCGAATGGAGTGTGGACACCAGACGAACGGCGTCACTTTCCGTTCACCTTGCCAGTGGAGACTGCAGGGGTGACCGAGCTACAAACCAGCGGCCCTGCGCCCGACGGCCTTGCCGAATATCAGCCCCAGCTGCCCGGGTCGGCTGTATCACCCCCGGCGCGGACGTTGGTGGATATCCTGCAGGAAACCGCCAACCGCTATCCGGATGCGTCCGCACTGGATGATGGCCGCCAGTCGCTGAGCTATGCGCAGCTGATGGCGGCCGTTCGCTCGGCCGGCCGGGAACTTCACCTGGCGGGGCTCGGTGCCGGTGACAGGATCGGCGTCCGGATTCCGTCCGGAACGAACGGACTGTACGTCTGGATCCTCGCGATCCTGCTCGTTGGCGCCGCCTATGTTCCCGTTGATGCCGACGACCCGGAAGAACGGGCCCGGCTGGTCTTCGGCGAAGCCAAAATCGCCGGCATGATCACCGGTGAGGGCCTGAACGTGACCAAAGGCAGGGAAGGACCGTTCCCCGCGGCACGGCTTGCCACGCCCGACGACGACGCCTGGGTCATCTTCACGTCGGGCTCCACCGGAACGCCAAAGGGCGTCGCAGTGCAGCACAGGTCGGCGGCTGCCTTCGTCGATGCCGAGGCAAGGATCTTCCTTCCTGCGGACCCGATCGGGCCGCAGGACAGGGTGCTGGCAGGGCTGTCCGTGGCCTTTGACGCCTCGTGCGAGGAGATGTGGCTCGCGTGGCGGCACGGGGCCTGCCTGGTCCCGGCCCCGCGTGCCCTGGTCCGCACTGGCATGGACCTCGGTCCCTGGCTCATCAGCCACGGCATCACGGTAGTGTCCACCGTCCCCACCCTTGCGGCGCTTTGGCCCGCAGAATCGCTCGAGAATGTCCGGCTGCTGATTTTTGGCGGCGAGGCGTGCCCGCCGGAACTTGCAGAGCGGCTCGCAGTGGAAGGCCGCGAGGTCTGGAACACCTATGGACCCACAGAGGCCACGGTGGTGGCCTGTGCGGCCGAATTGGGTGGGCCCGGGCCGGTACGGATCGGCTTGCCGCTGGACGGCTGGGACCTAGCCGTGGTGGACGGCGACGGTGTGCCGGTGGCCGAGGGCGCCGTCGGCGAGCTCATCATCGGAGGCGTGGGACTGGCCCGCTACCTGGATCCAGCCAAGGACGCGGAAAAATACGCTCCGATGCCCACCCTGGGCTGGCAACGCGCTTACCGCTCCGGTGACCTCGTCCGCTACGAAGCCGCCGGGCTTGTCTTCATGGGCCGGGCCGACGAACAGGTAAAACTGGGCGGCCGCCGGATCGAACTCGGAGAAATCGATGCCGCGCTGCAGGCCCTGCCGGGCGTCGCAGGCGCAGCGGCCGCCGTGCAAACGACGGCGGCTGGGAACCAGGTCCTGGTGGGGTACCTCGCGCCCGCAGGAGAAGATGAGCCCGACCTCACCGCCGCACGCAGACTGCTGGCAGCCAGCCTCCCCGCTGCACTGATCCCCCTGTTGACCGTCGTCACATCGCTGCCCACTAAAACCAGCGGAAAGGTGGACCGGCACTCACTCCCGTGGCCCCTCGCCGGATCCGGCGCTGCGGAAAGTGACAGCGCCCCACTGAACCTGCCGGATGACGCCGCCTGGATCGTCGAACAGTGGACCAACGTGCTCGGCAGCCCGGCGGCAAGCCTGGACGCCGACTTCTTCGCACACGGCGGAGGCTCCCTGGCCGCCGCCCAACTGGTCTCCGCCCTTCGGCTCCGCTATCCCACCGTCACGGTCGCCGACATTTACGCCACCCCTCGGGTCGGCGCGTTGATCGACACTGCCCGGCAATCCCTGCCGGACGGTGTCAACGCAGGACCCGCCAAGGAACGCACTGTCCGCCCGACGGCCCGCAAGTCCCAGGTCTTCCAAACGCTGATGGGTGTCCCCTTGCACATTTTGGTGGGCATGCGCTGGCTGACTTACCTCATGGCTGGCAACAACGTCCTCGCCGGCCTGGCCGGTTTCGCCGCCGCACCCACGGTGTCATGGTGGTGGGTCGGGGCATCGTGGCTGGTCTTCGTGAGTCCCCTCGGCCGAATGGGCCTCTCCATCGCCGCGGCCCGATTGCTGCTCCGCAACGTAGGCCCGGGAACTTACCCCCGCTCCGGGAAGGTGCACCTGAGGCTCTGGCTTGCCGAACAGATCCAGGACTTGGCTGGCGCCGTCAGCCTTGCCAGCGCGCCGTGGGTGCCCTACTACGCCAGGGCCCTCGGAGCGAAAATCGGCAGCAATGTGCACCTGCATTCCCTGCCGCCGGTGACCGGCCTGCTGTCCTTGGGCAGCGGAGCGAACATCGAGCCCGAGGTTGACCTTTCCGGGTGGTGGATTGACGGCGACCACGTCCGGATCGGAGCGATCCACGTGGGCGCCGGGGCAACGGTGGGCGCGCGCAGCACGCTGATGCCCGGTGCCAGCATCGGTGCCGGCGGCCAGGTCGAAGCAGGTTCGGCAGTGCTCGGCAAAGTGAAGGCCGGACAGGTGGTGGCAGGTTCACCGGCCCGCCGCCGCGGCAAGGCCAAAAACGACTGGCCCGAAACGCCAGCCAGCAGCCGGCTGATGGGCCGTCTGTGGTTCGCCGCCTTCGCCTCCGCATCCGCCGTCCTCGCCATGATCCCCTACGTGTCCGCGGCTGCAGCTGCCGCGGTCATCTTCCTTTTTGTCCAGGGCAGCAGTTCCCTGTCCGCAGCGTGGCCGCAGCTCCTCGCATCCCTGCCGCTGGCCGCACTGGCCTGGTTCAGCGCCAATCTCCTGCTGATCCTGGGCACTACCCGGCTGCTGGGAACCGGACTGAAGGAAGGCTATTACCGGGTGCGGAGCCGGATCGGTTGGCAGGTCTGGGCCACCGAACGGGTCCTGGACCTGGCCCGGGACCTCCTCTTCCCCATTTACGCCAGCCTTTTCACACCTGTCTGGCTGCGCCTGCTCGGTGCCCGCATCGGCAAGAACGTGGAGGCGTCCACCGTACTGCTCCTGCCCAAGATGACCACCGTTGGTGAAGGAGCATTCCTGGCCGACGACACCATGGTGGCGTCGTACGAACTTGGCGGCGGCTGGCTTAAGATCGCACCCGCGAAAATCGGCAAGCGTTCCTTCCTGGGGAACTCCGGCATGACGGCAGCCGGCCGGAATGTCCCAAAGAACTCCCTTGTAGCCGTGCTGTCCGCCACGCCCTCCAAGGCAAAATCCGGGACCTCGTGGCTGGGCAGCCCTCCTGTGAGGCTGCGCCGCACGGCCATCGCCTCAGACAGTACGTTGACGTTCCAGCCGCCGATTCGGCTGAAAGTGGCCCGGGCCCTCTGGGAGCTGTGCCGCTTTGTTCCAGTGGTCCTGACGGTGGGACTCGCCGCGGGCGTGCTGTTGGCTTTCGATTGGCTGGCCACCAACCTTGGCTACGGCGTTGCGGCGGCACTCGGCGGGTTCGTCATGCTGCTGGCAGGCGCCCTGGCGGCTGGCAGCGCCGTAGTGGCCAAGTGGCTGCTGGTGGGCCGGATCCAGGCCGGAGAACATCCCCTCTGGAGTTCCTTTATCTGGCGCAATGAAGTGGTGGATACGTTTATCGAAATGGTCAGCGCCCCATGGTTTGCCCGGGCGGCGAGCGGAACGCCGGCGCTGGTGTGGTGGCTCCGCGGACTGGGGGCCAGGATAGGTTCCGGGACCTGGTGTGAGAGCTATTGGCTACCGGAAGCGGACCTCGTAACCCTGGGCGCCAACTCCACGGTCAACCGCGGCTGCGTGGTCCAAACCCACCTGTTCCATGACCGGATCATGAGCATCGACACTGTTACGCTCGAGGAAGGAGCCACCATGGGCCCGCACGGCGTCATCCTCCCACAGGCACGGATCGGCAAAGGCGGAACCGTGGGTCCGGCATCGCTGGTGATGCGCGGGGAGACCGTTCCCGCCGGGACGTATTGGATGGGCAATCCTGTCAGTCCCTGGCAGGGTCCCGATGTTCCCGTACCCCGCCTGAAGTAAGTACCCGCAAGTCCGCCACCGTTGCAAATTGAGGCCCGTCCCCATGAGTTTCACAGAACCAGCAAGCTCCGAAGCCGCCGTGGGAACGGCCGAGGCCGGCTTGCGGTCCGACCGCTATATGCCGGGCCATGGCACCAATGCCTACAGCGTTTCGCGGTATGAACTGGACCTGGATTACCGGCTGTCTGCCAACCGGCTCAACGGCCGGGCCGTCCTCCACGCCACAGCCGCACGCCAGGCGTCCGCCGTCGTCCTGGACTTTGTGGGCCTCCGGGCCACCAAGGTGCAGTTCAACGGGCGCCGGGTCCGGCGTTTTGTCCAGCGCGCCGAACAACTGGTGGTGCATCTCGAGGCCGACCTCGCCCCGGGAGACACCTTCATGCTGGACATCCGCTACGAAGGCAACCCCTCGCCCCGCCGCGGGCTGTGGGGTGAAGTGGGCTGGGAAGAGCTTACCGACGGCGTGCTGGTGGCCGGTCAGCCCAACGGCGCCCCCTCCTGGTTTCCGTGCAATGACCACCCGCGGAACAAGGCAAGCTACCGGATCACCGTAACCACCGATGCCAATTACCGTGCCGTCTGCAACGGCCGGCTGGTGGGGCACAGCATCAGGGCCAGCCGCGAAACGTGGACCTATGAGCAGGAAGAGCCGATGGCCACGTACCTGGCCACAGTGCAGATCGGCCGGTATGGGTCCCTGATCCTCGACCCCGGGGACACGCCCGGCGGAGTGCTGCAGTCGGCGGCTGTTCCGGCAGATCTGGCCAGCACGGCCCTGCAGGGGCTGCGCCTGCAGCCGGAGATGATGCGCACGTTTGTCAATTGTTTTGGGCCCTACCCGTTCGCCGAGTACACGGTTGTGGTTGCCGACGATGTCCTGGAGATCCCGCTGGAGGCCCAGACCCTGTCCATCCTGGGGCGGAACCACCTCAGCCCGGACTGGGATTCCCAGCGCCTGATCGCCCATGAGCTCTCACATCAGTGGTTCGGGAATTCGCTGACTGCCAGCGGGTGGAGCGACATCTGGCTGCATGAGGGTTTTGCCTGCTACGCGGAGTGGATCTGGTCAGAAGCCGCCGGCCTGATGACCGCAGGCGACCGGGCGGCGGCCGCCTGGCGCAGGCTCTCCTCCGCGGGCCAGGACCTGGTGATCGGGGATCCCGGTCCGGAGCTGATGTTCGATGACCGCGTCTACAAGCGGGGGGCCTTGGCATTGCACGCACTGCGGCTGCGTTGCGGTGACTTGGCTTTCTTTGCGCTGCTGCAGGAATGGACCCGGACCCACCAGCACGGTTCGGTGTCCACCGCCGAGTTCATCCTGATGGCGGACCGGGTGGCGGGCCTCGACTCCGAGACGCTGCTGCACCCTTGGCTGTTTGAGGAGGCCCTGCCGCCGCTGCCCATGCGCGGGCGGCACGCCTCCGGCTAGCGGAACGGCCCGACTACCCGTCGAGGGCAACAGCGGCCACAAATGCGCCGGGCAAGCCTGTGTCCGCCGGGTCGAGGTCCGTGATCCCGGGTTTGTCGAGAACGTCGACGGCGCTCGGGTCCGCCCGGAGTCCTTCGCCGGTCATTTTGAGCCAGGCCTCTTTCCGGGCCCAGAGCCGGGCACGTTCACGCAGCAGTCCCGGCCCGGACAGATTTCCGACGGCGCGCCGTTCAGCGGCGCTGAGCGCCACGGCGTCGAAACCGTCAAAGTCCAGCCGCGAAGGATCTTCGGCGTCCACACCCAGCCGCATCCCGACACCTGGTGCCACCAGCCCTGCCAGGAGGATCCACTGTTGCGTCCGCGCCATGCTCAGCAGCAGCGGCAACGGCTCTCCCCTGTGGGTGTAGCCAGGCCTGCCATGGGCAAGGTCAGGTCCGGAGCCGCAGCGAAGACAGGAATATCGCACCTCAAGATCCCCCGCCTGCAGTTCCAGCAGGTCCGCGGCGAAACGGCGCAGGGCCGCCCGGCCCGCGACAAAGCGCGCCCGTGCACTGGGCTCCAGGGAGGCCGCCCGGGCGGCCTCCACGGGTTCGAGCAACTGCGCGTCTGAGTCCGGACCGTCCGCGTGGGGGCGGCGGAGATCCACGGCCTGCAGGACGAGCCCGGACTCCACGTCAGTCAGCTAGCGCTGGACGGCACCGAAGCGCTCGGCGGCCAGGGCCACCGCGCTTTCGCGTGCGGCCGACGCCTCGTCAGCCGTCAGCGTGCGGTCAGTCGCACGGAAGCGCAGGCCGAAAGCCAGCGACTTCTTGCCTTCCTCAATGCCCTTCCCGACGTAGACGTCGAACAGCGCGACATCCTCCAGCAACTCTCCGGCTCCCTCCCGGAGCGCCTCAAGGACGTGGTCCGCCGGAACGTCCTTCGGCACTACCAGCGCCACATCCTGGGTAGCCACGGGGAATGTGGAGATATGGCGCGCCACAATGACGTCCGCTGCGGCTTCGAAGAGGGCGTCGGCGTTGAATTCCAGCGCCACCGAGCGGGCCGGCATGTCATGCGCGGCAAGAAGCTTCGGGTGCAGCTCGCCGGCGTAACCCACCACTTCGCCGGTCCGCAGCGAAAGCTGCGCGGCACGGCCGGGGTGGAACGCCTGGTGCGCACCCTGGCTGACCACGATTTCGACGCCCAGGACGTCCCCGGCAATCCGGGCGATGTCCAGCGCATCCGACCAGTCCCACATGCGGGGGGTGTGGCCCGCAGCCGCCGGTGAATCGTGGCCCGTCAGGACCGCGGCGACGTACAGCGGCTGGTCCGGCACGCCGTCGTACAGTGCATCCAGCACCTCGTCGGCAGGCTTGACGCCCAGCGGCGGGATGGAGGCAGTACCCACGGTGCCGCCGGGCAGGAAAACGAGCCCCGACTCAAAAAGCGCCAGGTCCCGGAAGCCGCGGGAGTGGTTCCGCTTTGCAACCTCAATGAGCCCGGGAAGGATTGAGGTCCGCAGGTAGCCGTGTTCCTCGCTGATCGGGTTGGCCAGCTTAACCGCGCTGCGGTCGGCCCCCTGTTCCGCGACGCCGAACGTGTCGTTGGCGGCCTTGGAGACAAACGGGTAGGCCAGCACTTCGGTCAGACCGGCATCGGCCAATGCCTGGATGAGGCGACGGCGCTGCTGCTGCACGCGGGTCAGCCCTCGTCCCGGAGGTGCCACCGGAAGGGTGGCGGGGATGTTGTCGTACCCCACCAGACGGGCGATTTCCTCGGAGAGGTCCTCTTTGGTTTCCAGGTCATTGCGCCAACTGGGGGCGGTAACGGACCATCCGCCGTCGGCCTTTTCGACTACTGCACCAAGATCCACCAGCGAGGTGGTGATCTGCTCTTCGGTGAAGTCGATGCCGATCCGCTGGGCGGGGAACGCCGCAGGCAAGGCGATGGTCACCGCGTCCGGCGCGGTCCCGACGTCGGTCCCGGCCTCGTCGGCGACGCCGCCGGCAAGTTCCACGAGCAGGTCAACAACACGCTGGGCGGCGATGCCGGCAACCTGCCAGTCCACGCCGCGTTCGAAGCGCTTGGACGCTTCGGACGGCAGCTTGTGGCGGCGGCGCGAGCGTCCAATGGACACCTCGTCGAAGTGTGCCGCTTCAACCAGGACGTTCGACGTCGAATCGCTCACCTCGGTGGCGGCGCCGCCCATCACGCCGGCGATGCCGATCGCGCCGGAACCGTCGGTGATGAGGAGGTCCTCGACGTCGAGCGTGCGCTCTTTATCGTCCAGGGTGGTGATCTTCTCCCCCGCCACCGCACGGCGCACCACGATGTCGCCGGAAAGCTTGTCCAGGTCGTAGCAGTGCGTGGGCTGGCCGAGCTCCAGCATGACGTAATTGGAGATGTCCACAGGCAGCGAGATGGACCGGATGCCAGCCAGCCGCAGCCGGGAGGTCATCCACGGGGGCGTGGGCCTGGTGGCGTCGACGCCACGGACAGTGCGGGCCACGAAGCGGTCACAGCCGGGCTTGCCGTAGATGGGAGCGTCGTCGTTGAGCTTGACGCCGTAGCCGCCGGAGAGCTCGGCCGGTGCCTGGACCTTGGAGGCCGGGTCCGTGAAGGAGGTTCCGGTGGCGTGCGCGTATTCACGGGCTACACCGCGGATGGAGAACGCGTAACCACGGTCCGGGGTCACGTTGATCTCGGCCGCCTCGTCGTAGAGGCCCAGCAGGTCCATCGCGTCGGTGCCGATTTCGGGATCCAGTCCGATCCGGGACAGCACCAGGATGCCGTCGTGATCCTCGCCGATGCCCAGCTCCCGGACGGAGGCGATCATTCCGGCGGACAGGTGGCCGTACGTCTTCCGGGCAGAAATGCGGAAGTCTCCCGGCAGGACGGCGCCGGGGAGCGTGACCACCACTTTGTCGCCCTCCACAAAGTTGTGCGCGCCGCAGATGATCCCCTGCACGCCGGACGGATCGATGCCCTCGCCGGACAGGGATTGTTCCTGCCCTTCGGGGACCACGCGGACCTGGCACCAGTTGATGGTCTTGCCGTTGGTCTGGGGTTCCTTGACGATGCTCAGGACCTGGCCCACCACAATGGGACCCTGCAGGGTGTCCGTGGGTCGGTGGACTTCTTCTTCTTCAAAGCCGACTTTGACGAGTTCGGCCATGACGTCTTCGGCCGTTGCTCCGGCCGGTACCGCTGCAAATTCCCGCAGCCAGGAAAGGGGGATACGCACTGTTAGATCTCCATCCCGAAATGCTCGCTGAAACGTACATCGCCTTCGATCATGTCGCGCATGTCGCCCACTTCATTGCGGAACATCAGTGTGCGCTCGATGCCCATGCCAAAGGCAAAACCTGAATAGGCGTCCGGGTCGATGCCGGCGGCCCGGAGGACGTTCGGGTTGACCATGCCGCAGCCGCCCCATTCGATCCAGCGTGGGCCGCCCTTGGCGCCAGGATGCCAGATGTCCAGTTCGGCTGAGGGCTCGGTAAAGGGGAAGTAGTTGGGGCGCAGCCGGATCTGGGCTTCGTCGCCAAACATCTGCCGGGCGAAGTGCTCCAACGTTCCGCGGAGGTCAGCCATGCTGAGGTTCTTATCGATGGCCAGGCCCTCGAACTGATGGAACACCGGGGTGTGGGTGGCATCGAGTTCATCGGTCCGGAACACCTTGCCCGGACACAGCACGTAGATGGGTACGTCGCGCTCCAGCATGGAGCGGACCTGCACCGGGGAGGTGTGGGTGCGCATCAGCAGGTGGGCCTCGGGAGGCTCCACAAAGAACGTGTCCTGCATTTCACGCGCCGGGTGGTCCGGCTTGAAGTTCAACGCGTCGAAGTTGAACCACTCGGATTCCACCTCGGGGCCTTCGGCAATTTCCCAACCCATGCCCACGAAGATGTCCGCCACGCGGTCCTGCAGCGTGGACAGCGGGTGCCGGGCTCCGGCCCGACGACGGCGCGGCGCGGCCGTGACATCAACTGTTTCTTCCAGCAGGATCCGCGCGTCGTTTTCGGCTTCCAGCTCGGCCGTGCGGTCCGCGAGCGCTTTGTTCACCCGGCCCCGGGAAGAACCCATCAGTTTGCCGGCCACGGCTTTCTGGTCCTTCGGCAGAGCACCGATTTCCCGGTTGGCCAGGCTGAGCGGTGACTTCTCTCCAGTGTGGGCAAGCCTCACCGCCTTGAGTTCGTCGAGGGAGCCGGCGCCGGCAATGGCGGCGATGGCCTGGTCTACAGCGGCAGTGATGGCGGCTTCATCCGTAGGGTTCGGGATGGCGGCGCCCGGCAAAGTTTCAGTCATCTACTGTTCTTAGCTACGAGTCGGGGCTGACGTATTTCCTCAATGACCAGGGCAGCCCCACACGGTTTCCCGGCAGCGCGTCCGTCACTGGCAGGCCACCAAAGTGAATCCATGCGGCATGAATGCACTCAATGGCCAGGTCAGGACCGCCAGAACATTACCCGTGGGAGTTCTGCCGGCGGCCACTATCCTCCAGTCTAATTGAAGGCTCCGGCTACCATGGCCTCATGACACTGCGGCGGCGCCTGGCAGGAGCACGGCCATTGACGGCAGGCCAGCGGGCGCGGCAAATCGCCAACCTGGCCAACGGCACCACGCTGCTGGGGCTCGGTATTGCCCGGGCTGCGGGAACCGCCATCACCAAGGGCCCACGGGGACTGGTCATAGCTGCCGGATATCGGTGGAGGCTGCCGCACGCAGGGGCTTTCGCCGTGGGGAATGTGATCATCTGCCGCACCTCCGCTGAACGGCTGGCCTCCAACGCGGCACTTCTGGGCCATGAGGAAAAGCATTGCAGCCAGTACGCCTGCTGCCTGGGATTACCCTTCCTTCCGCTGTATTTCCTGGCCGCCGGCTGGTCGCAGTTCCGGACTGGAAATCCGGGGTCGGCGAACTTCTTCGAAAAGCTGGCCGGCCTGGAGGCCGGCGGCTACGTTGACATCAGGACACCTAGGCCGGCTCCGCACAGTGCCGGTGGAATCGAGGTTTGACCATGGCCGGCGCGAAGACCAGGACCATCACCGTGACGGGAACAGGATCGGCCGAGGCGCCCCCTGACCTGCTGACGATTTCCGTCGGCGTCGAGTGCCGGCGGGACAGCGTGGGTGCTGCCTACGCGGCTGCAGGCACGGCGTCCGCCGCTGTCTCCGGTGTGCTCCGGCAGTACGGCGTTGGCGACGCGGACATCAGGACGTCCGGGCTGAACGTCCGGCCGGAGCTGATTTGGCGCGACGGGGAGGGCCAGAAAGTGGCCGGTTATGTGGCGTCGAGCATGCTCACGGTCCGCCTCCGGCAGATGGGCGCTGCCTCCACGGTCATTGCGGACGTGGTTGAGGCCGGCGGCGACGACGTCCGCCTCAACGGCCTGGAGCTCGGCTTCACGGATGAGTCCGCTGTGATGTCACGTGCCCGGGAAGCTGCGTGGCAGGATGCCGCGGCTGCGGCCGAACAGTTTGCTTCCCTCGCTTCAGCCAGGCTTGGCGCGGTGGTGTCCGTTGCCGAGCACCCCCTCTCATCCGGCCCGGTTCCTGTGGCCAGGCTCGAGCGGGCCGTAGCCACGGACGCCATCAGTGTGGAGGCCGGCCATTCGAGCGTCGGCGCCAGCGTCACCGTGGTGTGGGAACTGCAGGCCTGAAGGAAGTCCGGGACTGCACTGGCTCTCGGCGTCAGGAAGCCGTCGAGAGCCAGTGCAACCGGCAGTTTAAGGTCAGACTCCGCTGAGTTCCTCCAATGAGGCGTCCTTCGCGCCTGGCTCTTTGGACCGGATCATTCCAACAGCGACAGCGCTGATAAGTACTACGGCACCGACGGCGAGGTATAGCTGCACGGCGGACCACGACGCGTCGAGGAGGGCGCCCGTGATCAGCGGGGCAAGGATGGCCCCGATACGTCCGACGCCGATACCCCAGCCGACGCCTGTGCTGCGGGCGGACGCGGGGTAGAGGGAAGGAGCAAGTGTGTAGAGTCCGGCGATGCAGCCGTTGATCAGCACACCCACCAGTATGCCTGCGCCAAAAGCGAGCATGAGCACAGAGGCGGCCGAAATAAAGACGACCATCATGATGGCCGAGAGAACGGTAAAGACCACAAGGACAATTTTGCTGTTCCACCGGGTGGCTATCACGCCGTACAGCAGGGCTCCGAAAATTCCGCCCAAGGTGAGCATCAACCCGCCGGTGATGCCTTGGCTCTCGGTCATGCCGGCGCTGACCAGGAGACGGGGAGTCCAGCTGTTGACGAAGTAGAAGCCGAACATTGTGGCGAAGAAGGCCAACCAGAGCAGCAGCGTGGAACGCCGGTTGGCGGGCGACATGAGGTCGGAGACGGGATTTGGCTTCTTCCTGGCCGGGGCAGGAACGTCCTGCAGGACGGCAAGTTCGGGGTGGCCCGTTTTGCGTGCAATTCGATTGAGCCGGTCCAGGACGTTGCGGGGCCTCTTGGTCACGAGGAAGTCGACAGACTCAGGGAGCACGAACAGCAGCAATACCAGGATGCTGAGCGTGCTGATACCGCCGAAAACAAAGACGGAACGCCAGCCGTACTGGCTCTGGAGGTAGACGGCGACGGCACCTCCGGCAGTGGCGCCGACGCCGTAGCCGGCCGTATAGATCCCAATGCTCAGACCCCGGCGCTGCTTAGAGGAGTATTCGCTGGCGATGACGTTGGTGCAGGCCAGGATACAACCCACGCCAAGGCCCGTCAGAAAGCGCCAGATGCCCAACTGCAGCATGTCTGCGGCCGTAGCTGCCAGCACCATGCCCAGGCCGGCCACTCCGACGGCAGCCAGAATCATCGGCCGTCGTCCGATGATGTCAGCGATGGGGGCGAGGCAGAGGGATCCAATGGCCATGCCTACGAGGCCCGCGCTCAAGAGGACACCCAGTTCGGAGCCCGTAAGGCCAAATTCCTTGGTGACACCGTTGGCCGTGAAAGCCATTGCCAGGACGTCGAAGCCGTCCAGGGCGTTGAGCAGCACGCACATCCCGATGATCAACCATTGGTATGGCGACATCCGGGATCTGTCGATACGTTCGCGTAGATCCATCTTGTATTCCTTGGAGTCAGGAGTTCCCTGGTGGGAGCTGGTTCTGTTGAGGGCGGCGGAGATGTCCGCAACCCGTTTGAGTTGATGCACGAAGTGCCGAAGCAGGCGCGATCAGGAGACGTCGATCGTGACGACCGCCAATGACGCGGAGGCTGCAGCGTCCTCCCGGTAGCCCGTGGCAGAGGTGACGGCGCGCGAGACACAGCAGCACATTTTGCGGGCAGCATGTTGCTGGCGTTCGCTGTAGAAGACGTCGCGATGATCCACGACGCCCTTCAAATCCAGAATGCGAACCTCACAAAGTCCGCATTCGCCCTTGCGGCAGTCGAACATCATGTCCACTCCGGCGTCCTCCAGCGCCTCGAGCATGGAGCGGCCCTGCCCCACTTTCGCCTCAACTCCCAGCCGCGGAATCCGGACCAGGAACTCCTCGGGGTCGTACCACCCGGAGTTGCCAAAGGTTTCGTAGCGCAGATTCGGCATGTTGAGTTCCCGCTCGGCCCAAGCCCGGCGCACAGCATCCATCAGCCGGATTGGCCCGCACATGTACAGTTCTGTCTCCATATCGAGGCCGGCAACCATGGCTGTGACGTCCAGGCTGCCACCGTCGTCGTCAACGTGGATCTGCAACCGGTCCCCGTGGAGATCCCGTAAATCCTGCAGGTAGGCCATCGCGGGTACCGTCCGGCCGGCGTAGACCAGGGTGTAGTCCGCTTTGACATTTCGAAGCACCGTGGCCATCTGCATAATGGCCGTAATCCCAATTCCACCGGCCAAGAGGACGTACCGCTTGGCCCCGACGCGCAGTGGAAAATTCTGCAGGGGTTGGGTGATTCGAAGTGTGTCGCCGGGCTTCAACGCGTGCATGAAGATGGATCCGCCTCGCGAAACGGGGGTCTTGAAGACGCTTATGGCCAATCTCTTTCCGCCATCAATGGATTCAACGACCGAGTAGGAGCGCTTCTCCGTCGCCCCGTTGATCATCACGCTGAGATCGATGTGCGATCCGGGCTCTGCATGCTTCGGCTCGGCCGGTTCCAGCTCAATCCGGCGGATGCCTGTGGCCACGTCCAAGACAGCCACGACCGTCGCCGACTGCCAGATTTCGTTGTTGGTTGCTGCCATGGTGTTTCCCCTTGAAGTCCGTGGTTGCTCAGAGTGCCGCCACCATGCGGCCCTCTGCCTGGAGCATCCGTTCAATCATCCTGCGGACCCACATGCCGCCAGCGTCAATATTCAGGCTGTAGAACTCGAAATCCGGGTTGGCGTCAATGGCAGCCTGCTGAGCGGCCAGCATTGCTTCATCCTCACCGAACACGCCATGCACGGCGTTGCGAAGCTGCGTGGTGATGAGCTGGCTGTCCAGGCAATAGTTGCGCATGAAGGCCCAGAAGTAGTGGCAGGACTTTGATGTCTCCGGGCTGATGGTGTTCATGACATAACCGTTGACGCCCTGGCTGCGGTCGCCATCCGGGGCGCCTGTGCCGGCCTTGGCAACGCCGACGTCAATGCGGATGGTCGAGGGCGCCTCAAAGCGAATGATCTGCCAACGGTCCACCTTGCCTTCGAAGCCTGGGAATTTGTCACGCAGGTTTTTGAGCCAGAACGGCGGGGCCTCGATATCGAGCATCCATCGGGAGACGGTTACCGTCCGGTCGTCGTGCGTGACCACAAATTCTGATTCGCTCAGCTCTTCCTGGCCGATGCTGGAGGCGTGGACAAATTCCTCGTGTGTAAGGTCCATGAGGTTGTCCAGGACCAGCTGGTAGTTGCACGGAGCAAAGATCGTCTCCCCATCGCCAGCCCAGTCCGGGCTGTCCATTTGGTGCATGTCGGGAACAAGGCCCGGATCCGCCTGGGTTGGGTCGCCCAGCCAGACCCACACAAAACGATGGCGCTCCACTACCGGGAAGGAAGGCACCGTGGCCGAGGGGTTGATGCTCTCCTGTGCCGGCATCGACGTACAGCGGCCCGCCGAGTTATAGCGGATGCCGTGATACGGACACTGGATCTCATCCCTGCCCACCACTTTGCCCATGGAGAGCGGGGCGAGTCTGTGCCAGCAAGCGTCGGCCAGTGCCACGGCATCGCCGTCCTCCGTCCGATAGAGGGCCAGGGGGCGGTCGGCGATCCGGCGGGCCAGGGGCTTCCGGGTTACCTGGTGGTCCCAAGCGGCAACGTACCAGGCGTTCAAGGGATAGCCCAGGACTTTGTTGGTGGTGGAACCAATGGTTTGGAGCACAGTCATCTTTGACCTCTTTCGGGGGCTGGCGAACATCTGCTGCGGGGTTACATGCTGATGTGGGAGCAGTTCTCTGAATGCAACTATCTATGTACATAGATGGTGGGTTGGGTCACACACTATCTATAGATATAGTTAGTTGACAAGACCTCGAAAGGAATTCCCCATGAGTCTTCGCTACGCGCTTTTGGCATTGCTCACGGTCGAGCCAATGACCGGTTACGACCTGGCCAAACGATTCGAGTCCTCCGTTGCTTTCGTCTGGCACGCTCCGGACTCGCAGATCTACCCCGAATTACGGAAGATGGCGAAGGAGGCCCTGCTCGAGGCGGAGGAAATCTCCTGGGGACCCAACGGGAAGAAGACGCAATACCGCATCACCTCCGAAGGCCGCGACGCTTTCCGGCAGTGGATGAACACACCCTTGGAGTACTCCCGCGAGCGCGATCCGGTGCACCTCAAGGCCGCCTACCTGGAGTGGGCCGAGCCAAGCGCGGCCAGGCAGCACATGCAGGCCCATATCGATTACCACACGATGCGGCGGGCTCAGTGGACCGGAATGATCGCAGAGTTGCGCGGAGCCACCAATGAAATGCTGAACAAGAGGTTGGCAGCAACCCCCGAGCAGGACCGTAGACGCACTTTGGAGTACAAGATCTTCACCTATGAGGGGCTGATCGCCAGGGCGGAGACGGAGATCGAATGGGGCAAGCAGGGACTCCGGCTCATCGATTCATTCCCCGCACCTTCACAGCAGGGGACCTGATTCAGGCTGACGCAACTCTTTCGGCTCGCCGTATCGCACCCATCCTTGACTTAAGTTCGAACATATCTTCGAATAGAGGCATGAGATGGGATGCACAAGCACTGATGCCGCGGCCCGGCAATGACGCCGGAAGCGTGGCATCACCGGCCCTGCTCCCCCTCGCCGGATTGGTCCGTTCGGTTACCACTCCCGAGTTCGCCGGCATCACCTTCCATGAGGTCACTGCCAAATCGGTGCTCAACAAGGTGGTTGCCGGTTCAAGGATGCCATTCGAGTGGACGGTGAACCCGTACCGTGGCTGCAGCCATGCCTGCGTCTATTGTTTTGCACGCAAGAGCCACACGTATCTCGATTTCGACGCCGGCCTTGACTTCGACAGCCAAGTGGTGGTCAAAGTCAATGCCGCAGAAGTCCTCCGGAAAGAGTTGGCCAAGCCTTCCTGGGGCCGCCATCAGGTGGCTCTCGGCACCAACACCGACCCCTATCAGCGTGCGGAGGGCCGTTACCAGCTCATGCCGGGCATCATCACCGCATTGGCGGACTCCGGCACCCCGCTGTCCATCCTCACGAAGGGGACGCTGCTGGCCCGCGACATTCCTCTGTTGAAGAGGGCTGCCGCCCAGGTGCCGGTGGGTGTCGGCATCTCGTTGGCCATGACGGACGAAGCACTGTCTGAGGCCGTGGAGCCGGGCACTCCGGGCCCGAGGGCAAGGCTGAAACTGGTCTCCCGGCTACGCGATGCCGGGCTCCCCTGCGGTGTCATGGCCATGCCCATCCTGCCGTGGCTCTCGGACAGTGATGAAGCATTGGATTCCCTGTTCGCTTCCCTGGCTGCCGCGGGAGCTACGGGCGTCACCGCCGGAGCCCTCTACCTGAAGCCGGGCACCCGGGAATGGTTCATGCAGTGGATTGCCAGGAACCACCCGGAGCTGGCTGGCAGGTACCGGCGCCTCTACGGCACGGGATCCTACGCCTCCAAGGAATACCGCGCGTGGCTGGCGGCAAAGGTCCGCTACTTCAAGCAGCGGCATGGCTTTTCAAGCGGCCACGGTTTCAGCCACCGTGACCTTGAGGACGATCCCCGCGGCGAGGAAGCACAGTATCCCGCCGGGAGCATTCCGCCTGCCCACTTTGCCGGTACACAGGAAAAGCCGGCTGCAGATTCCCCACCGGCCGCCTCCGGCCTTAAGCAGCAGCCCACGTTGTTCTAGCGAACGCCTGGGGGAAATAGTTCAGCGGGGAGCGCTTGAACCCACGAGCGTGCCCAAGGATTCCAGGAGGGCCCGGACAATCGGGAAGTCGGCCGGGATCCACGGAAGGCTGAGAGCTTCGTCACGGTTGGTGGTGCTGATCCACCGCAGCAGGTCGTGGTCTTCGAGCGGCCGGGGCTCGCCGTCCGAAATTTCCGCAAGCCACACCCGCATGCTCGCGCGCTCGTTCAGGCGCCAGCCAGCGGGCGTTGCGGCGGGCAGTTCCTCCCCGAGGCGGACCTCGACGCCCAGTTCTTCCCTGAGTTCCCGGTGTAGTGCGGCCTCGCCTTGTTCGCCGGCTTCCACTTTCCCGCCGGGGAATTCCCAGAGCCCGGCGAACTGCTCAGGAGCCGTCCGCCTGGCCACCAGCATCCGGGTGGGCTCCGCTAACGAGTCAAGGATTGCGCCGCCAACTACCTGTATCCGTCCAGTCACCCTTCCAGTCTATGGGGGACAATTGATGAGGTGCCCGCGGGCGTGCGCCACAATCCACTCCCCTTTCGAAAAAGCAGGCACATGAGCAGCGTCATCCAGTCACCCACCGCCCGGAAAACCCAGTCCCCCGGCATCGCGCCCGCCATCATTTCGCTGGCGATGGGAGGCTTCGGGATCGGCGTGACAGAGTTCACTATGATGGGCCTGCTCAAGGAAGTGGAAGTGGGCCTTGGCATCAGCACGCCGGAAGCCGGACACCTCATTTCTGCCTACGCCCTGGGCGTGGTGGTGGGCGCACCCCTGCTGGCCGCAGTCGGAGCCAAACTGCCGCGAAAACACCTGGCCCTTGGACTGATGCTCTTCTTCAGCCTTGCCAACCTGACCTCGTTCCTGGCCCCGGACTACGGCACCATGTTGGTCTCCCGCTTTGCCGCCGGTCTGCCCCACGGCGCGTTCTTCGGTGTGGCGGCTGTCATCGCCGCGTCGCTCGTGTCGCCCACCCGCCGGGGGTGGGCCATCTCCATGGTGATGGCCGGATTGACTGTCTCCAACGTCGTCGGCGTGCCGCTGGCCACGTGGGTGGGCCAAGCATTCGGCTGGCGCCTGCTGTTTGTCCTGGTGGGGGCCATCGGACTGTTGACCCTGGCGCTGCTCTGGAGGTTCGTGCCATTCCAGGCGGCGCACCCCGATGCCAGCATCCGGCGCGAACTCGGGGCGCTGAAGCGTCTTCAGGTCTGGCTGGCCATCTTGATTGGCATTGTCGGCTTCGGCGGCTTTTTCGCCACGTACACCTACATAGCCCACACCATGACATCAGTGGCGGGCATCCCGTCGTCCCTGATCCCGCTGGTGGTCGCACTCTATGGGCTGGGCATGGTCGCCGGCAATATCGTGGGTGGCCGGATCGCCGACAGGTCCGTGATGGGAACCATCTACCGGGTGCTGCCTGGCATCGCCGTGGCGCTGGTGGTTTATGCCGTCGCTGCGCAATGGCCGTGGTCCGCGTTTGTCATGGTGTTTGTTGTGGGTGCGGCCGGCTCGATGCTGGTACCGGCACTGCAGACCCGCCTGCTGGATGCTTCCCCGGACGCACCTTCACTCGCTTCCTCCCTCAACCACGCGGCGCTGAACGTCGCCAACGCACTGGGCGCCTTCCTGGGGGGTGTGGTGATCGCCTGGGGCTGGGGCTATGTTGCTCCAGCCCTTGTAGGAGCCGTCCTTGCCATCCTTGGCTTGGGTGTGGCCATCATCAGCGGGCTGCTGGAACGCAAAAAACCGCTGACCGCCTGATCCAGTGAATCGGCGGCCAGCGGCCAAGGGCTATGTCCCATGGCAGACTCAGGCTTTGGCGTCCTGCTCCCCCGCTTTGCCGGCCGGGGCTTCCGATGGCGCTGTGCCCCCGGTGTCTGCACGGTGGAGGTCAGGTTCCAGGTAAATGACGCGGGCGATCGGAACCGCTGCCCGGATCCTTTCTTCTGCTCCATCGATGGCCGCAGCGATGTCACGGCCTGCATCGGCTGCGCCGACGGAAATTTTCGCCGCCACAAGCAGTTCTTCCGGACCAAGGTGGAGGGTCTTCAGGTGGATAACGCGCGTCCCACCAGACTCGATGGCGCGGTGGATTTTGTGGCTGTCATCCTTGCTGGCAGATTCACCCAGCAGCAGCGACTTGGTTTCGAGAGCAAGAACGACGGCGATCAGCACCAGCAGGATGCCGATCATGCCGGTGCCGATGGCGTCCCACACACCGTTGCCGGTCAGGAGGGTGAGCCCCACGCCGAAAAGGGCGAAAATCAGGCCAACCAACGCGCCGAGGTCCTCGAGCAGGATTACGGGAAGTTCGGGCTGCTTCGCGGTACGCACAAAGCTGACCCAGTTCTGCTTCCCTCGCACGTGGTTCGATTCGATAATTGCGGTGCGGAAGGAAAAGGACTCCGCGATGATTGCGCCCACCAGAACTGCCAGCGGAACCCACCAGAAGGCGCCTTCGATGGCATGCGGGTGCTGCAGTTTCTCCCACGCCTCATAGAGGGCAAAGAGGCCGCCGACGCTGAACAGCACGATGGAAACAATGAAGGCGTAGATGTAGCGCTCGCGCCCGTACCCAAAGGGGTGCTCGGGACTTGCGGCCCGCTTGGCCCGTTTTCCGCCCACCAGCAGCAGGATCTGGTTGCCGGAGTCAGCCAGGGAGTGGATGGCTTCGGCGAGCATCGAGGACGAAAGTGTCAGGATGTATGCGACGAATTTGAGGACGGCGATTGTCAGGTTTGCGGCAAGGGCCGCGACGATCGCCTTGGTACCGCCAGTTGCAGCCACGTGGGCTTCACCTCTTAAGGATTACAGGGCTGGGACAGGAAAAACGCGGCGCCGGCCACGGCTCCGCCCATGAACACCGTACCTGCCGAGGTGTGGGACACGCACCCCGTACAGGCCGTAAGGCTACTGACAATAAGGGGGCTGTGTGTTAGCTTGATGCAATATCGGGAAGATTTCGTCCCGGCGAATAAATAAGGAGGAGACATGGGTTTTCTTGCTTGGATTATTCTCGGCCTCATAGTGGGGGCCATTGTTAAGGCCGTAATGCCCGGCAGAGTGGGCGGCGGCTGGGTCACCAGCCTTGTTCTTGGTGTGGTTGGTGCAATTGTAGGCGGCTGGATTGGCAGCCTGCTTTTCAACAGGGGCGACCTTGCATTCTTTGACCTCGGCACGTGGATCCTCGCCATCGTTGGCGGCCTGGTAGTCGCCGGCGTCTACGGCGCAATCACGGGACGCAGCAAAAGCACGCGCGCACCCTGATTCCCGTCCTACTATTTAGAATTTCACCGCAAGGGCCCCGGATGAACATCCGGGGCCCTGCCATTTAAGTTGCGGATCGAAAGTCCAGGCCACAGTCCCCGCGTGATCAACCCGCTGATGCTGCCGCTGCGGCCGACACCGGCAGGCTGCCCTGTTGGGACCGTGCGCTGGCATAAAGGCAGACCGTTGCTGCGGTACCGAGATTGAGGCTCTCGGCCGCCCCGTAGACAGGCACTGCCACCCGGTGGTCAGCCAGGGCGAGTTCAGCCTCCGAAAGCCCTTGTGCTTCGTTTCCAAACAACCAGGCCGTAGGGCTTTCCAGTGGGTAGGCCGATTCGGTGGCGGACGCACCCAGCCGTCGGGCTGCGTTCTCGTCCTGCAGGGTGTCCAGGTTGAGGGTCCCGTAGCCATCCGCGGCCAGCAGCCCTATCCCCCGGGAACGGCACGCCGAGGCAACCTCGTCAATGTCGGCCCCAAGGACCACCGGCAAATGGAACAGGGACCCGGCCGTTGACCGGACGGCTTTGGGGTTGTAGATGTCCACGCTGGCTCCGGTGAGGACCACGGCGTCAGCGCCCGCGGCATCGGCTGCACGCAGCACTGTTCCGGCGTTGCCGGGATCGCGGACCTGGCAGAGGACCGCGATAAGGCGGGGACCGGCGTCGAGCACTTCCTCCAGGCTGACGTCAACAAAGCCGCAAACTGCGATGATGCCCTGGGGATTGACGGTGTCCGCCATGGCGGCCAGCACATCGTCGGTGGCCAGCCGCGCGGATGTCCCTTCGGCGAGGTCCTCGAACTCCGGGTAGCGGTCGAGGCAAGCTTCGCTGGCAAAGACCTCGTGCACCACTCCCGGCGCGCCAGCTGCCAGCCGCTGCTGGTGGAGGCGCAGGGCTTCGCGTACAGCCTGGGGGCCTTCGGCGAGGAACCGGCCCCGCTTTAAACGGGCCGGGCGCCCGGCAAGCCTTGCCACGTCCCTGACCCGATCAGCTCGGGGGTTTGAGAGTGGAAGGTCTTGCGGGCGCCCGGTTTCGTTCATATAAGAACCTTAGTTGCTGTTCAAGCAGGTTCTCGAACTACCCAGAACGGGAGGCTGTTAGACAGCCGCTTCGTTAGCAGCAGGCTTCTTAGCAGCCTTTGCCTTCGGAGCCTTGGCTGCCTTGGCCTTGGGGGCTTCAGCCTGGACGGCGGGAGCGGACGTGTCTGCGGGCAGGGAGTCCTTGGCAATCTTCACCAGCGCGGCGAAAGCATTGGCGTCGGAGACGGCCAGCTCGGCCAGCATGCGGCGGTCAACCTCGACCTCAGCGGCCTTCAGGCCCTGGATCAGGCGGTTGTAGGTGAGGCCGTTGGCGCGGGATGCAGCGTTGATGCGCTGGATCCACAGGCGACGGAAGTCGCCCTTCTTCTTCTTACGGTCACCGTAGCTGTACACAAACGAGTGCAGCAGCTGCTCTTTGGCCTTGCGGTACAGGCGTGAACGCTGTCCCCGGTAGCCCTTTGCGCGTTCGAGGATAACCCGGCGCTTCTTGTGGGCGTTTACCGCCCTCTTCACACGTGCCACGTGCGTACTCCTTCAAATCTGATCCCAAGCGTCTACTACCGGAAATCCGGCCGGCCTGAGAAGGCTTTATGGTAGGTGGCTGCTGCCAGGAGGCAGGCGGCCAAAAAACTTGGAAATTAGATGCCGAGCATCTTCCGGATGACCTTGGCGTCGCCCTTGAAGACGATCTTGTCGCCGGCAAGGCGACGGGTCAGCCTGGAGGACTTGTGCTCGAGGTAGTGGCGGCGGTTGGCCTGCTGGCGGCGCAGCTTGCCGCTGCCGGTCAGCTTGAAGCGCTTCTTAGCACCACTGTGGGTCTTCATCTTCGGCATGGGAACCGATCTCCTTACGTATCCGCAGACAGGGTCTGCAGTTCTTTCGTGCAGCCGCCCCTGCGGGCGGCGTGCTGGTTGCTTGCTGCCGGAGGAGAGCCTCCGGCAGCTATGAACTAAGTAGTCTTCTTGCCAGCCGGCTTCGGCGCCGCTTTGGGGGCGGGGCGCGCAGCAGGCTTCGGCGCTGCGGGCCGTGCCACAGGCTTCGGCATCGGGACGGCGGCGGGCTTCGGCGCTGCCGGGGCCGGAACCGCTGCGGCCGGCTTGGCCGCTTCCGGAACCTTTGCTGCAGCGGGCGCCTTGGGGGCTTCCGGAGCCTTGACTGGCGCCCGTGCTGCCTTGGGGGCTGCCGCCTTGGGAGCTTCAGCCTTCGGGGCCTCAACCTTCGGGGCCTCGACCTTCGGCGCTTCCTGCTTCGGGGCTTCCTGCTTCGGGGCTTCCTGCGGTGCGGCCTCCTTGACAGGAGCCTCAGCTGCGGGGGCGGCTTCAGCGGGAGTTTCAACCGGCGCCTCAACCTCGGGTGCCTCGGTCTCGGGCTCCGTGGTGATGGCGAAACCTTCCGGGAGAAGATCAGCCAGTGACTGCGTCAACGGTGCCTGGTCGTCGCCGGAGACGTCGATGCGTCCTGTGGCCTTGGCTTCGTTCTGCGCTTTGGCCTCCGCACGCTGCGTGGCGCGGCGTGCTTCTGCCTTGGCTTCTGCCTTGTTCTTCAGCGGACCCACAACCATGACCATGTTCCGGCCGTCGATGCGGGGGCTGGACTCAACAACGCCAACCTCAGCGACGTCGTCAGCAAAGCGCTGGAGCAGGCGGATGCCCATCTCCGGACGCTGCTGCTCGCGGCCGCGGAACTGGATCATTGCCTTGACTTTGTCACCCGCGCCGAGGAAGCGCAGTGCATGCCCGCGCTTGGTCTCGTAATCGTGGGTGTCAATCTTCAGGCGGAACCGGATTTCCTTCAGAACTGTGTTCGTCTGGTTCTTCCGGGCTTCACGTGCCTTGACGGCGGCCTCGTACTTGTACTTGCCGAAGTCCATCAGCTTGCACACCGGAGGCTTCGCCTGAGGTGCAACTTCAACGAGATCAAGGTCGGACTCGGCAGCCAAACGCAGGGCATCCTCAATACGGACGATTCCTACCTGTTCACCTGCAGGGCCGACCAGCCGCACCTCGGGGACGCGGATACGCTCATTGATTCTTGGCTCGCTAATGTTAAAGCTCCTGTGATTGTTGTGGGGTATTCCACCGGCAAAATAGAGAAGGCCCCCAATTGCCGGAGCAATCGAAGGCCTCGAAGATCGGATGTGCGGTCCTCCGCGGAGGATGCACGCATCATCCCCGCAAAAGCTGGGTGATGCCCGACCAGGTACCCGGCAACCTTGCTTCCTGTGGAAATACTTCCTTCGGGAAAACGGCTGACGCGGGTGGGAGAGGACTCCGCTTGCAAACTGGCTGCCATTCTACAGAAAAAAACCCGCTCAGCGCATCCCAGCGCCGGTGGGGATCATCCATAACAAATAACGACATCCAGTCGGTCTGTGACAAGCTTACCAGTATGAGCACCCCAGACAGTAATTCACACGTTTACCAGGCTGCCGACGCCCAGGGGGACGTCGCCCAGCAAATCCGAGACATCTCCGAAGTTCCGGCCATCGAAGTTATTACCACCGCGGCCGTCCACCTCATGAGCGCAGCCGCAGTGAAGCTTGGCCTCGCTGCCGAGGACAACGCCGAGGAACTCAAGGACCTGGACGAGGCCCGGAAGCTCATCACAGCCCTCGCCGGGCTGGTCACCGCCGCCGCCCCGGAAATCGGGTCCCAGCATGCCGGCCCCTTGCGCGATGGCCTGCGATCGCTGCAGCTGGCGTTCCGCGAAGAGTCGATCATCCCTGACGCCCCGGGCAAGGGTCCGGGCGAGAAGTACACCGGCGCGGTCAACTAACCAGCGCTCCCCCAAACTCCCATTCCCCTCCCCAAGCCCAACTAAGTAGCAATAGATGTCGTTTTGGACGCTCAAAACGACACCTGCTGCTACCTAGTTGGGCAGGATGGCGACGGCGGCGGGCTGACCATGGTGGCCAGCCCGCCGCCGTCGTCAATTTTGCGGGTCGTCATGCGGGTGCCGTCAGGCAGCGGTGCGGCTGCGCCGGCGCTGCTGGAGCACCAGTCCCACGAGGCACAGCACAACGCCGGCGACGCCGACGGACACGAACCCGCCGGAGGACCCCATACCGTCAATAAAAATTCCCGCGAGCGGTGCGCCGAGTGCCACGCCGGCAGTCAGCGCGGAACCGTACCAGCCCATTGCCTCTCCGCGACGTTCCTCAGCCACCAGGTCCGCCACTTTCTCGGACGCGGCGGACAACACCGGAGCGCACAGGAGGCCGGGCAGGATCGAGACGAACGCCAGAGTCCACGTATCGTGCGCGAAGCCCATCGGGATGGTCAGGGCGGCCATTCCCAGAAGGAGGACAATCGGCGAGACCGGACGGTGCATCGCGCCATAAACGAGGCCGCCGACCACGGACGCGGCACACCAGAAAAGGAACACAATACCGATCTCGCTTTGGTGTCCGCCTGTTTCGAGAGCTGCGACGATGCCGACGTCCGTGCCGCTGAGCACCATCCCGGCGCCCGCCGCAACCGCAAAGACGGCCGCGACAGTGGCCGTGAACCACGCGAAGTTGTGGGCCACCCTTCCCCGGAGACCGGGTCCGCCATGGGTAGCGGCTGGCATCAGGTCTGCCGCCGCCTCCTGGACGTGGGCCGGTGCGGCGGAGACCACTGCTACTTCCGCTGCGTGGCGTTGGTCCGCCTCACATTCCTCGGTCTGGACGACGCTCCGGGTGGGCGGGTTGAACCACATCAGGAACAGCCCTGCCAGTGAGGTGGAGACGCCAACGATGGTCAGCCCCAGGACGGAGTAGCCGCTGGTAGCCACCACGGCTCCGACGGCGGGGCCGATCATGAACACCATCTCGGTAGTGATGGAGTCCAGGGCGAAGGCGGTCCGCCGCTGGTCGCCGTCTGCCAGGACGCCCAGGGACTGGCGGAGGACGCTGAAGATCGGGAGGGTCAGCAGCCCGCCGATGAAGACCAGCGGCAGCAGCCATTCGTACGTCACGTGGGGCACCGCAGACCAGATCACTGTTTCGGAAACCACCGACGGGATGAGGGCCCTGCGCAGGCCCACTGTGTCCACGCGCCGGCCGCGCCACGGCGCCCCGAGCGCTATGCCGATGGTCATCACGGCCGCGGCGGCCCCGGCGGCAGCGTAGCCTTTGTCCAGCGTCAGGACGATGTGCAGGGTCAGCAGGACGCCGGCGGCGGAGTGCGGGATACGGGCAATCATGCCTACGAGCAGCAGCCGCCTGATGGGGCGCACTGAGAGCAGCTCCCGGTATAGGGCGAAATTCACGGAAATTCCTTTGGTCTGCCGCGGGCAGCCCGAGGGGTCTCCCCGCTGACCGTCAGCTATTGAACAGCGCGCCTCAACTTGATTTCGATCGAGTCAACCCGCTCCCCAAACAATACATTCCTGGACCAGGCGGATTGGAGGCCGGCCACGAGCTCCTGGACCGCGGCGGCGTCAAGGCCGTCCTCAAGGTAAAGCACTACCTGCAGTTCGGGACCCGCGCCCCCACCCGGCAACGTGTCACCGGTCCCAGTAGTTGAGGCGACGCCGGCCCCAGGCAGGAGTCCGATATTCCGGACGGCGGGGAATCCGGTAGCAGCCTCCGCTATGGTGGCGGCCACTTCGCGGTCAAGGTAGGAGGGCACCCAGGTGCGTTGCTGGGCCAGTGCCCACACGGCAGGACGACGGACCACAAACGTGACCTCAGAACCGGGGTCCAGCACCAGGAGTTCGGCCTGTTCCGACACCGCGGAGAGGGCAGCCCTCGCGGCGTACACAGCCACCGGCCGGGCATCCGGGTGCCAATTGGACAGCGCCTGGGCGGATGTGAAGGCGGGCATTGCGGTCCTGCCGTCGGCTGCCTTCAGCATCACGAGCGCCATGTCAGCTTGCTTGTCAGCCGTCAGGCCGTCTTCGCCTTCGGCTTCTTCCGCGAGCTGGGCAATGATGGGGATAAACACCCTTGCTGTCGCCAGCGAGGCGACGACGGCCGCCTCGTCTCCGCTTCCGTTCCGAAGCGCCGCAACCGCGGCGAGGTATCCGGCGTCGGCCGTTCCGTCGTCGTCCTCGAAGTTGTGGATCTTCCCGTCGTCCCCGGCCAGGCTTCGGCCCTGCCACGGCCGGCCCGCCGAGTCTGCCGCTCCACCGGCTCCGGCGAGGGCTGCTGCGATGTGGCCGGGCAGGTGCCGCTGCGCCGGTCCGGCCGTGCCGGAAATGCTGCCGGACGCGCTGTCCACGCCAGGTGCAGTGCCGTTCGGTTCCATCCTGTCAGGCTGACCGGGGCTTAGCGGCGGCCAGCGACGTCGAGGGCTTCGGGCAGCGTGAAGGCTCCGGCGTAGAGGGCCTTGCCCACGATGGCGCCTTCGACGCCCAGCGGGACAAGGGAACGGAGCACCTTGAGGTCATCAAGGCTGGAAATGCCGCCGGACGCCACCACGGGCTTGCCGGTCTTCTCCACCATCTGGCGCAGCAATTCCACATTGGGCCCTTGCAGGGTGCCGTCCTTGGTGACGTCGGTGACAACGTACCGGGCGCAGCCGGCGTCCTCCAGGCGGCCGAGGACCTCCCAGAGGTCACCGCCCTCCTTGGTCCAGCCGCGGCCTGCCAGCGTGGTTCCGCGGACGTCGAGGCCGACGGCGATTTTGTCGCCAAAGCGGTCGATGGCCCGGGCTGTCCATTCCGGGTTTTCCAGGGCCGCGGTGCCAAGGTTCACCCGTGCCACGCCGAGGTCCAAGGCAGCTTCCAGTGATTCATCGTCCCGAAGTCCGCCGGAGAGCTCCACCTTGATGTCCAGGCGGCCCACTACTTCGCGGAGAAGTTCTGCATTGGAGCCGCGGCCGAACGCGGCGTCGAGGTCCACCAGGTGTACCCATTCGGCGCCCTGCTGCTGCCAGTTGAGGGCGGCTTCCAACGGAGTGCCGTAACTCGTTTCGCTGCCGGCCTCACCCTGCACCAGCCGGACGGCCTGGCCGTTCACGACGTCGACGGCGGGGAGCAGTTCAAGAACCGGCAGATCGTTTGCGGTGGTCATCTCAGAATCCTCAGGTAGGTGTGCAGCTGTTAGTGGGAGGTGGCCCGGTGCGGGCTAGCTTCCGGGAAAGGTCAGCAGGGCGGCAGCCAGCAGGGACATGCCGGCCAGGACGTAGAAGCCAATTTGGGTCCAAAGCGGCTTGTGCTGCTGCCGGAAGGACAGGGCACCGCCCACCAGGAGGCCGGCGAGCCCCATCAGGACAATGGACCACATCTAGGCGTTGCCATCCGCGGGTGCAGGCTTCCGCAGGGCGTCCACCCAGTTGCGCAGGAGGCGGGCTCCGGCGTCGCCGGATTTTTCCGGGTGGAACTGGGTGGCGCAAAGCGGTCCGTTCTCCACGGCAGCGATGAACGGCGCGCCGTGCTCGGACCAGGTGACCTTGGGCGGTGCCATACGCGGCTGCACCACGTCAAAGTTCCATTCCTGGACGCCGTAGGAGTGCACGAAATAGAAACGCTGGTCCTCGACGCCTGCGAACAACGTGGACCCTTCCGGCACTTTGACGGTGTTCCAGCCCATGTGCGGCACGACCTCCGCCGGAAGGAGTTCCACCTTTCCGGGCCACTCCCCCATGCCTTCGGCCTCGGTGCCGTGTTCCACACCAGCCTCGAACAGGACCTGGAGGCCTACGCAGATACCCAGCACTGGACGCCCGCCGGCGACGCGCCGGCCGATGAGGCGGATGCCATCCACGGCTTTCAGTTCGCGCATGACCGTTTCGAACGCGCCGACGCCGGGGACCACAAGGCCGTCTGCGTTCAGTACGTCCTCGGGCTTGGAGCTGAGGATGACTTCTGCCCCGGCCCGTTCGAGGGCGCGCACGGCGGAACGGACGTTACCGGACCCGTAGTCGAGCACGGTGACGGTGGGCTTGCCTTCCGGTGATTCCGGCTTCTTCAGGGAAGCCGGGTCGATAACGGCTCCATCGCGGAGGATCTGGCCGCTCACAGGGCACCCTTGGTGGACGGAATGCCTTCTACACGGGGATCTGGCTCCACGGCTGCACGCAATGCACGGGCGAATGCCTTGAACTGTGCCTCGACGATGTGGTGCGGGTCCCGGCCGGCGATGACGTTCATGTGCAGGCAGATGCCTGCGTGCAGCGTGATGGCCTCGAAGACGTGCCGTGTCAGCGACCCGGTGAAGTGGCCACCGATCAGGTGGTACTCCTGGCCGGCAGGCTCGCCGCCGTGTACCAGGTAGGGCCGGCCGGAGACATCAACTACCGCGTGCGCCAGGGCTTCATCCAGCGGCACGGTGGCTTCGCCGAAGCGGCGGATGCCGGCCTTGTTGCCGAGGGCTGTGCGCAGGACTTCACCGAAGGTAATGGCGACGTCTTCCACGGTGTGGTGGACATCGATGTGGGTGTCGCCGGTGGCCTTGACGGTCATGTCAATGAGCGAGTGCTTGCACAGTGCCGTGAGCATGTGGTCATAGAACGGGACCGAGGTGTCGATGTCTGAGACGCCGGTTCCGTCGAGGTTGATCTCCACGAGTACTGACGATTCGCTGGTGGCACGCTCCATGCGTGCGATGCGGGACGCGGCAGTGCTGGATCCGGTGGAACTCATGGTCATGTGTCCTTTGCGAAGAAGGAGTGATTGCCGGCACGCGCAGCGCGGCTAACTCAAGTTTAGGCGGGCAGCTTTGCCTGGCTCGCCAGGATGGCTTCCAGGGACGTGAGGAAGGCAGTGGTTTCTGTCTCAGTCCCGGCTGTGACGCGCAAATGGCCGGGGATTCCGATGTCCCTGATCAGGACGCCGGAGTCCAGCAGCTGCTGCCAGACGTCGTGGGGCCGGTCCAGTCCGCCGAAAAAGACGAAGTTCGAGTCCGAAGCGGCGGGTTTGAGGCCCATCCGTGTGAGCTCCGAGACGATGCGGTCACGCTGCTTCTTGATGTCCTCAACATCGGCCATCAGCGCCTCACGGTGCTGGAGGGCGGCCAAGGCCGTGGCTTGCGTGACGGCGGACAGGTGGTACGGCAGCCGCACGAGGCGCAGGGCGTCCGTCACTTCGGGTGCGGCAGCCATGTAGCCCAACCGGGCTCCGGCCAGGGCAAAGGCCTTGCTCATGGTCCGGGTGACGATGAGGCGTTCCCGGCCCGGCAGCAGGGTCAGGGCGCTCGGCGTACCGTCGTGGGCAAATTCGTGGTAAGCCTCATCCACAATCACGATGGTCTGGCTCTCCTCGCCGGCGGCGTACACGGCCTCCACAACATCCAGCCCCAGCCCTGTACCGGTGGGGTTGTTGGGCGAACTCAGGAAAACGATGTTCGGCTGGAGTTCCTTCACCTGCAAGGCGGCTGATTCGGCGCTGAGGCCGTAGCCGAGCGCGCGCTGGCCCGCAATGTACTTTGTGTCGGTGCCGCTGGCCAGTAGGGGGTACATGGAGTACGTGGGAGGGAAACCCAGGGCCGTGCGGCCGGGTCCGCCAAACGCCTGGAGGATTTGCTGAAGCACTTCGTTAGAGCCGTTGGCTGCCCAGATGTTGGCTGCGTCAAGACCGTGGCCAAGGTATTCAGCCAGCGCAACGCGGAGGTCGGAAAATTCACGGTCCGGGTAGCGGTTCAGGCCGGCTGCTGCCTCGGTGACTGCTGCGCTGATCGCGGCCCGTACGTCCGCAGGAACGCCGTGAGTGTTTTCGTTGACGTTCAGCAGAATGGGAACATCCAACTGGGGAGCCCCGTACGGGGTCAGGCCACGGAGGTTGCTGCGGAGGGGAAGGCGGTTCAGACGCTCTAGCTGGTCATTCACCTGAACAGTTTAGTGCCGAAGCATGGACCCCGAAAATGTGACGGTGAGCGGCAGCGTCACTTCACAGGCACAAACAGCTGCTGGCCTGGCACGACAGCGCCGGCAGTGAGGTTGTTGAGCTGGACGATGTCCGCTATCACGTCGCGGGGATCGCGCTCGGGTGCAACCGCTGCCGCGATCGCCCACAGTGACTCCCCGGACTGCACGGTGACAGACACTGTCGGTGTGACTGCGAGATCGGCTGCGGAGTCTGCTGCCTTGGCGGGGGCGTTCAAGAATCCCGCCAGCAGGAAGATCAGGACAGCGAGCAGGACCAGCGGGATGCCGATCAGGACCACCCGTCCGCGTCGCGTCAGGCGAAGGGGCGGCAACGGCTCCTTGCCGGGGCGGACCGGCGGGACTGACGTGAGGTGCTGTACCGAGACGAACTGCGGACGGGAGTCCTGCGATGCTGAAAACGCTGACATGAAATGAGCCCTCCTGGACCATGCTTTGCTGCCCGGAGTGTTCCTTTCGCTTGTCCGGCGAAGCGGACGTTCCCGAAGTATTCGAATCTTCGAACGCTTCCGAAAGTGAATAGAACACATGTTCGAACTTTGCTTCTTCTGTTTTAGCACTTATCAACGAACATTGTCGAGACTCGCTAGAACAAATGTTTGAAAAAGTGTTGCGGCTGGCCTACGTTTGAAGCAAGGATCAACCACCCGAAGTACAGCCACCTCTGTAGTTGATCAGCAGGGTCTGACAATCAATGCCGGAGGCTCCCGGCACCCGGCGCCGGAGGCACCGGGGCAACGGAAAGGCATTGGCTAACATGGCAGCAGCAGCCGGCGGCAGGGCGACCCAGCGGGGTCCACAGCCCCAGAGGACTCCCAAGGGGCTGACTGCCCGTCAGAAGAAGATCCTGGAAACGATCCAGCGTTCAGTCAATGACAACGGATACCCCCCGTCCATGCGCGAAATTGGCGACACCGTGGGGCTGGCCAGCCTCTCCAGCGTGACGCATCAACTCTCGCAGTTGGAGAAGTTGGGATACCTGCGCCGGGACCCTAAGCGGCCACGGGCCATGGAGGTCCTGATGCCGCTCACCCTGGATGGCGGGACTGCCAAGGCTCCGGGCTCGGCCGCACCGGCAACCCTGCGGGGCATCAGCGGCGGGAAGGTAACGGAGCTTTCCACTGCCATGGATACGGCCATGGTTCCCCTGGTGGGCCGGATCGCAGCCGGCGGGCCGATCCTTGCGGACCAGGTGGTTGAAGACGTGATGCCCCTCCCCCGCCAACTGGTCGGTCAGGGCGAGCTCTTTATGCTCAGGGTGGCCGGAGACTCCATGGTGGACGCGGCCATCTGCGATGGCGACTGGGTGGTGGTGAGGCGCCAGGCCGACGCCGTGAACGGGGACATCGTCGCAGCCCTCCTGGACGACGAAGCAACCGTCAAGACGTTCCGCCAGCGGGACGGCCACACGTGGCTGTTGCCGCAGAACACGCAGTACGAACCCATCCTTGGCGACCACGCCACCATCATGGGCAAGGTCGTTTCGGTTCTGCGTTCACTCTAGGTACATTGCCCAGCAGCAAAAAGATGGGCTGAGCCCGCCCACAAGGGCTGGCTCAGCTGATCTTCGCAGTTAACTCAGGCGTGCTCTTTGGACAGCCGTTCCAGCGCCGCGAACGCGATCTTGCGATCTGTGGTGGGCCAGAAGGGCGGCAGCGCACCCCGGAGGAACCCGGCGTACCTCTCGGTTGCCAGCCGTGAATCAAGCACCGCCACCACACCTTTGTCCCCGGTGGACCGGATCAGCCGGCCGGCACCCTGGGCAAGACGGATGGCGGCATGAGTGGCGGAGACCGACATAAAGCCGTTGCCGCCGGCCTGGGCGACGGCCCGGGAACGGGCAGTCATAAGGGGGTCGTCCGGCCGAGGGAACGGAATGCGGTCAATCACCACCAGCCGGCAGGAGCCGCCGGGTACGTCCACTCCCTGCCACAGGGACATGGTTCCGAAGAGGCATGTGTCGGGCTCGTCGGCGAACTGCTTGACCAAGGCGGTCATCGTGGAATCGCCCTGGCAGAGGATGCTCAGTCCCAGACGGGGCCGCAAGGCGTCGGCTGCTTCTTCCGCGGCGCGGCGTGAGGAGAACAGGCACAGTGCACCGCCGCCTGAGGCCCTGATCAGCGCCTCGAGCTCCTCCAGCGCCTCCGGGGACACACCGCGCCCGGGCTTGGGCAGGTGCCCGGCAACGTACAGTATTCCCTGCTTTGGGTAGTCAAACGGGGAACCGACGTCAATGCCCGTCCAGCTCGGGGCGCCCGGACCCACAAGGCCCAGCCCGCCGGCGGCCGGCTCGAAAGCGGAGCCGATGGCAAGTGTGGCCGAGGTCAGCACAACGGTGTGGCCTTCGAACAGTCCCTCGCGCAGCTTCCCTGCGACGCTGAGCGGTGCGATGTTTATCAGTGCCGGTGCGGCGTCGTCGGGCTGCGCATAGCCTTGCTGCGGATCGAAGGTGCTGGCGCGCGAGAACCACACCACTTCCCGGTTCTCCCGGGCCACGATCAGCCGTTCACACAGTTCCAGGATGAGCATCAGGCGTGAGCGCGCGAGCTGGCGCCCGCCGTCGGCCGTCTGGCTGCTGTCCCCCTTCGAGTCGGACAGGGCAGCCCTGCAAGCGTCACGCAGCTGGTCGATGCAGTCCAGCTGCTCGTCATTTAGGCCGTTGGGAAGGAGCCCGTTGGGAACCCCTGCCAATGCCAGTTCCAGGTTGGCGGCCGCAGCGTTGAGGGCGTCCACCGTAATGGCCGTGTGCTTCCGCGCTCCGGCAGCCGCCGCATGGACCATCGCTACGGACAGCTGCCCGGACACCGCACCGGTCACCCGGTCCTGGAGTTCGTGCGCCTCGTCAACCACCACGACGTCGTATTCGGGCAGGACAGCCAGCCCCTCGAACGCGCTGACGGCGAGCATCGCGTGGTTGGTGACCACAACATCGGCGTCGGCCGCGTCCTGGCGGGCGAGTTCGCTGAAGCATTCAGCGGCCATCGGGCACTTCTGCGCCCCCAGGCATTCCATCGACGTCACCGAAACCTGCCGCCAGGCACGGTCCGTGACACCCGGGAGGAGTTCGTCACGGTCGCCGGTAGTGGTTTTTTGCGCCCAGTCGCGCAGCCGCACTACCTCTTTGCCCAACTGCGACGCCGGTCCCCCGAGAGCAGCTGCGAAGTGCGGCACGCTGGTGTCCTCGCCAAGGGAAAAAAGCTGGCCTTCGGAGGGTTCCTCCGAGGGAAACCCGCCTTCAAGCTTGTGCCGGCAGACGTAGTTGGAGCGACCCTTCACCAGCGCCACCTTGACGGGGCGGTCCAGGGCCGGGGTGATGGTCTTCAGCAGCCGTGGCAGGTCCCGGCCCACAATCTGTGTCTGCAGTGCCAACGTTGCGGTGGAAACCAAGGTGGGCTTGTTGCTCACCAGCGAGTGCGCAATGAGCGGAATCAGGTAAGCCAGCGACTTTCCCGTTCCAGTGCCGGCCTGGACCAGGAGGTGGTCGCCGGTTTCGATGGCACGGGCCACCTGCCTGGCCATCTCGTGCTGGCCGCTGCGGCTTTGTCCGCCCATTCCGGCCACGGCACGGTCGAGCAGTTCGATCACGAACTGCTCGCCGGCCGTGCCTGAAGGCTCACCTGCCACCGGTTCAGCCATTGCTGACGAATGATTCCAGTTCAGCCGCGAGGCCTTCCCGGACCATCACCACTGCCCGCGTTCCGTCCTCGCCATGGTCAAGGCTGAGGATTTCCGCGTCGGTGTCATGCAGTTTGCTGATCACGTCGCCACGATTGTAGGGAATGAGGAGTTCAAGCTTGACGCTGGGCCGCGGGATCGAGCTGCTGATTTCGCGCAGCAGCTCCGCGATCCCTTCGCCGGTCCGCGCCGACACCACCACATGGCGGGGTTCGCGCTGCTTGAGGCGTTCGATTACAAACGGATCCGCGGCGTCTGCCTTGTTCAGGACGATGATTTCCGGCACCTTGCGGGCATCGACTTCGCTGAACACCTTGCGGACGGCGGCGATCTGGCCTTCCGGGTCCGGGTGCGAGGCATCCACCACATGCAGGATAAGGTCCGCGTCCGCTACTTCCTCCAGTGTGGAACGGAATGCCTCCACGAGCTGGGTGGGAAGCGAGCGGACAAAGCCCACGGTGTCCGCCAGGGTGTAGCCCAGGCCATCCGCGGTCTCCGCCTTGCGCACGGTCGGGTCCAAGGTGGCGAACAACGCGTTCTCCACCAGAACGCCAGCGTCCGTCAGCCGGTTCAGCAACGACGATTTCCCGGCGTTGGTGTAGCCGGCTATGGCAACGGACGGCACTGAATTACGACGCCGGTTGGCCCGTTTTGTTTCCCGGGCCGGCTTCATCGCGGCGATCTCGCGCCGCAGCTTAGCCATGCGGGTCCGGATCCGGCGACGGTCCAGTTCGATTTTCGTCTCACCGGGACCACGCGAACCCATACCGGCGCCAGCGCCGCCCACCTGGCCACCAGCCTGGCGGGACATGGATTCGCCCCAGCCGCGCAGGCGTGGCAGCAAGTATTCGAGCTGAGCCAGTTCCACTTGGGCCTTGCCCTCACGGCTCTTGGCGTGCTGGGCGAAAATGTCCAGGATCAGGGCCGTACGGTCAATGACCTTGACCTTGACGATGTCCTCCAGCCCGCGCCGCTGGGAGGGAGCCAGTTCGGCGTCCACCACTACGGTGTCCGCGCCGGTGGACATCACGATTTCCTTGAGTTCCAGGGCTTTGCCTGACCCTAGGAAGGTTCCGGGGTCCGGTTTGGCTCGGCGCTGGACCATGCCGTCCAGGACTTCCGAACCGGCGGTCTCGGCCAACGCTGCAAGCTCACGAAGTGAGTTCTCAGCGTCCGCGAGCGTTCCTTCGGCCCACAGGCCAGCCAGGACCACGCGCTCGAGGCGCAACTGACGGTATTCGACTTCGGTGACGTCTTCGAGTTCCGTGGACAGCCCTGCCGTGCGGCGGAGTGCCCGGCGCTCCTCGAGGTCCTGCTGGTCGCCGTCGTAGGCGCTGTGTTCTTCTTCGAGGCGGGAGATCGCCTGGGCTTTGCCGAACACCGCCCTGCCGTCGCCTTCTGCGGCGGGGCCTCGTTTTGCCGGAACATCCTTGGAAAGAATCCGGTCGATGACAGCTTGGATTTCCTCCGGGCTCATATCCTGGGCTGCTGGATCGGATCCGGTGTTGGGCTGGCTGGTCATGGTCTCCTTTGAAGATTCGGCATTTCCAGAATAGTGCCGATTGCTGGTGAGTGGGGACGTATTCGCGCTGGGCTGACGGCTGGCGGTCATCCAGGACTCCTGTCTGTTGCGCACACCGTACAAGCGATGGCGTGCAGCGTAGGATCCACGCCTTCGGTAGGGGTGGAGGAAGTGGTATGCGCAGGCAACGTCAGGAGGGGCGCAGCGGGAGGCTGGCTTCGAGTATTGCCCGGCGGTCGGACCAGCCGGCGAAAGCTTGGTCGATGACGCATCTGCGGAAGGTAGGAAACCTGCATCGCTGCGGGACATGGCTGCGGGACGGGTTCAACCCGTGCCGGCTACTCGAAGATCAGGAACATGCCTTCCAGATTAGCAGACCCGATCCCCCGCGGTTTCCCTTACGCTTCAGGGCCAACTAATCTGGCCAGTTATGGAGTCCGCACACTATTTCAGCGCATCGCCCGCAGGGCCCTTTACCCGCAAGCCGCTCACGGTGGATCTCGCTGGGGAAACGCGCACACTGCAGACATCCGGTGGCATCTTCAGCCCTGACGGGATAGACAAGGGCACCGCCGTCTTGCTCGCCGAAGTCCCGGCGCCGTCGCCGTCGGGAAACCTGCTGGACATCGGCTGCGGCTGGGGTCCGATTGCGCTCACGATGGCCCTGAAGTCGCCGGCAGCCCATGTCTACGCCGTGGACGTCAACGAACGCTGCATCACGCTGACAAACGAAAATGCGGCTTCGCTCGGCCTGGGCAACGTGACGGCCAGCATGCCGGAAGACGTGGACCCGGAACTCCGCTTTGACACGATCTGGTCCAACCCGCCGATCCGGATCGGTAAGGAGGAACTCCACTCGCTGCTGAAGCTGTGGATTCCGAGGCTGGCGCCTGGCGGCTCAGCATGGCTGGTGGTGCAAAAGAACCTCGGCTCCGATTCCCTTCAGCGCTGGCTGTCCCAGGAGCTGGACGCCTCGTTCACCGTCACCCGGGAAGCCACGGCCAAATCCTTCAGGATCCTGCGGGTCAGGAAAGCGTCCCGCTAGCCACTATCACGGCCGGGCCGCTGAGTTCGACGTGCTCGTGCCCACCGGCTCCGGCAAAGAATTTAACGCCGACGACGCCGCCTGGCACCTTGACGTTCCAGGCGTCTGGTGCGCCGGCCCCGGCCCAATGCCGGATTGCCACGGCAGCGGCGCAGGCGCCTGTGCCGCAGGATTGCGTTTCGCCGACACCGCGTTCGTGGACCCTCATGGTGATGGTGCCTACGCCGTCGTGCACCAGCGGCTCCGCGGGGACCACGAATTCGACGTTGGTTCCGTTGACGGGTGTTGGATCGACATGCGGTGCGGTGAAGAGCCGGGTGGCTTCCAGCTCGGAAAGCTCGGCGAGGGCCACTACGGTGTGCGGATTGCCCATGCTGACGGAGATGGCGGGGCGGGGTACTTCCAGGCCATCGGCCGTGACCAGGGAGTCCATAGCTTTGGCGGTGGCCGCGCCGGGGAAGATGAACTGCCAGGGGCCCATGTCGACGGCGTAGTCCTCGCCCGTGCGGACGACGGTCTTGACCCCGCCGCGGGTTCCGATGGTCAGGGCCCCGCCGTCGGGCAGGTCAACCAGGCCCTCGGCCCGGAGGAAGTGGACGAACACACGGACGCCGTTGCCGCACATCTCAGACAGGGAACCGTCTCCGTTGCGGTAGTCCATGAACCATTCCGCGTCCGGTGTTCCTTCGAGCAGTTCCCGGCCCTCGGGCAGGTATCGCGATGGCACGGCGCGGATGAGTCCGTCGCCGCCTATGCCGCGGTGCCTGTCGCACAGCGCGGCCACCTGGTCTGCGGCAATAGTGTGGACACCGTCAGGGTCAGCGACCAGGACAAAATCGTTTCCTGTACCGTGCCCTTTAGAGAAGCGGAGTCCGCCCAAGGCGGCGAAGGCGGGCTCGAGAGTCACAGCAGGGGTAGCGTCCATGCTCCAAGGCTACCGGCCAAAGGCAGGGCCACAGAAACCCGCCCCCCGGCGAGGGAACTGCGTGGGTTCAGGTGCAGAGCGCCGCCGCGCGGGTTTCAAGTTCGGGATCCTGCCAGTCCAGCCAGCTGATCCGGGGATCGGCACGGAACCAGGTCAGCTGCCGCCTGGCAAACTGCCGGGTCGCCACGATGGTCTCCTCGACGGCTTCCTCGACGGTGGCGCCGCCGTCGAGGACTTTGAGGAACTGGGAGTAGCCCAAAGCCCGCGGGGCCGTCTTGCCGCGGCGCAGGCCTGCCGCGTCCAGTCGGCGGACCTCTTCCAGCAGCCCCTTATCCACCATGCTGTGAACGCGCTGCGCCAGCCGTTCGCGCAGCTGATCCCGGTCTACGGCCAGTCCGATCTGGAGGGCGGGCTGGAAATACTCCCGCCGGGGCATGAAAGAACTGAAGGGCCGCCCAGTGAGCTGGTGGACTTCCAGCGCCCTGATGATACGCCGGGCATCCGAGACGCGGTCGGCCGAAATGGGGTCGACGACACGGAGCCGGGCAAGGAGCGGCCCGGAACCTTCGGCCGCATAGTCCGCTTCCAGCTGGCCGCGTACGTCAGGGTCGGTTCCCGGGAACTCCAGGACGTCCAGCGCCGCACGGACATAGAGTCCGGAACCGCCCGCCAGGATGGCGCGCCTACCACGTTGGTGGATGTCCGCGATGATGGCGCGGGCCTGCCGCTGGAAGTCCGAGACGCTCGCTTCCTCGGTGACGTCCAGGGTGTCGAGCAGGTGGTGGGGAACTCCCCTGCGTTCGGCGGTGGTGATTTTCGCCGTGCCAATGTCCATACCACGGTAGAACTGCATGGCGTCGGCGTTGACCACCTCGCCGTCCAGGGCCAGGGCCAGGTTGACAGCGAGGTCGGACTTACCGGACCCGGTGGGGCCAACAACGGCTATGACCGGTGGGCGTGCCACCGGTCAGGCGCTGCGGACCGGCAGGGACGGCATGCCAAGCGAAACCCCTGTGCGGCCGGCTCCGGTCTTTGCCGAGCCTGGGACCGGTGCGCCGCAGGAGTCGGCCTGCGACCTGTCCCAGGCGTCACCGGCTCGTGAACGCCGAAGGCTGTAGTCCTCCACAGTGGGGTCGGCCACGAGGTGGAACGCTGCGGCTTCGGTGATGGTAACCGTCACGAGGTCACCGGGGCGGGGCGACGTCGCCCCGACCGGGACTGAGAAATGCACCAGCCGCTGGTCCTGGGAGCGACCGGAGAGCCGGTGGGTTTCCCCGGCTTTGCGTCCGGACTGTGCGGTGACCATGACTTCCACCCTGCGGCCCAGCTGTTTGGCGTTTTCCTCCGCCGCGATTCTGTCCTGCAGGGCGGTAAGGCGCTCGAATCGTTCCTGGACGATGGCTTTGGGCAGCTGGTCCGGAAGGTCGGCCGCCGGGGTGCCCGGGCGCTTGGAGTACTGGAACGTAAAGGCAGTGGCAAAGCGGGATTTCTCCACGACATCCAGGGTGGCCTGGAAGTCCTCCTCGGATTCGCCGGGGAAGCCCACGATGATGTCAGTGGAAATGGCGGCGTGCGGGATTTTCTCTCGGACCTTGTCCAGGATGCCGAGGAACTTGGTGGACCGGTAGGACCGCTTCATGTCGCGCAGGACTTTATCCGAGCCGGACTGCAGCGGCATGTGCAGCTGTGGCATGACGTTGGGCGTTTCGGCCATGGCGTCGATGACGTCGTCGGTAAAAGCCGCCGGATGGGGGCTCGTAAACCGCACCCGTTCCAGGCCTTCGATCTCTCCGCAGGCACGCAGGAGATTGGAAAAGGCCTGCCGGTCGCCGAACTCAACACCGTAGGAGTTCACATTCTGGCCGAGCAGGGTGACTTCAATGGCGCCGTCATCCACGAGGGCCTGGATTTCGGCCAGGATGTCGCCCGGGCGGCGGTCCTTCTCCTTGCCGCGCAGGGCTGGAACGATGCAGAAGGTACACGTGTTGTTGCAGCCGACTGAGATGGATACCCAGCCGGAGTACACCGAGTCCCTCTTGGTGGGCAAAGTCGAGGGGAACACGTCAAGGGATTCGAGAATCTCCAGCTGCGCTTCGTTGTTGTGGCGCGCGCGGTCAAGAAGGGCGGGCAGAGCGCCCACGTTGTGCGTTCCGAAGACGGCGTCCACCCACGGTGCCTTCTTGAGGATCGTTTCGCGGTCCTTCTGGGCCAGGCACCCGCCGACGGCGATCTGCATGCCGGGGTTGGCCGCCTTCACCGGAGCCAGCATGCCGAGGTTGCCGTACAGCTTGTTGTCGGCGTTCTCCCGGACCGCGCACGTGTTGAAGACCACCACGTCGGCGTGGTCACCGTCTGCCGGCACATAGCCAGCGTCCTCGAGCATGCCCGCCATCCGTTCGGAGTCGTGCACGTTCATCTGGCAGCCGAAGGTGCGCACCTGGTAGGTACGCGGCTGCACGGCAGGGTCGGCTGACGGGACGGTACCGGATGCGGGGGAAGGAATGGTCAAACTCACCTGTTAAGGGTACCGGGTCGGCGGAAGAGCCGCTTCGCTGGCGAACCCACGCAACCGACTACCCAAACCGGGGGCGCTTACGCGGACGGGCTTAATCGTCGGGCAGCCCATCCGGCGGACCGTCCGCGCCCGCGGGGCCGGCACGCGAAGCGAGTACCTCGCCCACGATCCTGAATGCCTGCGATGGCTGGTATCCCTTGCGCGCGAGCATGGACGCGAGCCGCCGGGTGGTCTTGTCCCGCTCTGACCGGTCCGACAGGTCCGTGCCCGGACGGAGCTTCCGCTCCACAAGCACGCGGGCCGCGGCTTCCTCGTCCTCATCGGAGAGTTGTTCCAACGCTGCGGCGGCCGTATCAGAATCGATCCCCTTGTCGGCAAGCTCGCGGCGAAGAGCGCCCTTGGCCAGTTTCCGCGACTGTGCCCGACTGCGCACCCACATGTCCGCAAACTCGGCGTCGTCGATGAGCCGCACTTCCTGGAATCGGTCCAGCACGGACTCGGCAACGTCCTCGGGGATGTTGCGCTCCGCCAGCTTTCGCGACAGCTGCAGCCGGCTCTTGGCCGAACTGGTCAGCTGCCGCAGCACTATCGCCCGCGCAACCGAGGCAGGATCCGGTTCCGGGTCTGATGCAACGGAGGAATCCGGGCTGGGCCCGTCCGATCCGAAGCCGGAGCGTCCGCCGCCCCGGCCCCTCCGGCGTCGACCTGGGCCGGTGCCAACGCCCGGGCCCTGCCCGTCCACGAAGTCCGGGGTATCCCTAGAAGCCGTCAACAGCCTTCAGCTTCGGTGTGTCCTTGGACTCCGCCTCGGCAGGCTTGACGCCAACCCCAAGCTTTTCCTTGATCAAGCGCTCAAGCTCGGCAGCGAGTTCCGGGTTGTCACGCAGGAACCGACGGGAGTTCTCCATACCTTGACCCAGTTGGTCGCCGTCGTACGTAAACCATGAACCGGACTTCTTGATGATGCCGTGTTCCACACCCATGTCGATGATGCCGCCCTCGCGGGAGATGCCCTGGCCGTAGATGATGTCGAACTCGGCGATCTTGAAGGGCGGTGCCATTTTGTTCTTGACGATCTTGGCCTTCGTGCGGTTACCGACGGAATCGGCGCCTTCCTTGAGCGTCTGGATGCGGCGCACGTCGATGCGGATGGAGGCGTAGAACTTCAAGGCCTTACCACCGGTGGTGGTCTCGGGGGAACCGAAGAAGACGCCGATCTTTTCGCGGAGCTGGTTGATGAAGATGGCTGTGGTTTTGGTCTGGCTCAGGCGCCCGGTGATCTTACGCAGCGCTTGGCTCATCAGGCGGGCCTGCAGGCCGACGTGGCTGTCGCCCATGTCTCCTTCGATTTCCGCCCGGGGCACCAGCGCCGCCACGGAGTCGATGACGATGACGTCAAGCGAGCCTGAGCCGATAAGCATGTCCATGATTTCCAGGGCCTGCTCGCCGGTATCCGGCTGTGAGACCAGAAGGGCGTCCGTGTCCACGCCCAGCTTGGCGGCGTACTCCGGGTCCAGGGCGTGCTCGGCGTCGATGAAGGCGGCAATACCGCCCTGGCGCTGGGCGTTGGCCACGGCGTGGAGCGCAACGGTGGTCTTACCTGAGGATTCCGGTCCGTAGATCTCCACAACGCGGCCGCGGGGAAGCCCGCCAATTCCGAGGGCGACGTCCAGCGCGATGGATCCGGTGGGGATGACCTCGATGGGGGCGCGGACTTCGTCGCCCAGCCGCATAACCGAGCCCTTGCCGAACTGCTTGTCAATCTGTGCCAGCGCTGCGTCGAGCGCCTTTTGACGATCCGGGGCTGCCGCCATGGTTCACACCTCTAATGCTTTCTCATTGTGGAGTGGCCTCAGCGGCCGTTTCTTGGTCATCTCTGACGCTAATGGCACCCACAGACATTCTCGCCGGATGACATCGGCTATGTGGATAACCCACTACGAAAAGCATAGCTTTACCCGAACAGATATTCGAACAATCCGGCGGCGTGTCAGGTTGGTGGCGGTCAGTCGCGGGCCGGCTTGATGTCCCGGCCCAGGCGACGTTCCGGCGGGACGTCCTGGACGTCACACATCGCCAGCCAGACCTGCCGGGGACTCACTCCCGCGGCGAGTGCCTGGTCCGCGGTACGCCCGCCGACCCCGGCCAGGATCAGGGTACTGCTCAGGACCCGGGAGTAGCCGGAACCGAATTCGTCGTCCATCAGACGCCAGTAGTCACTGATTCGCACCAATAGAGTCTCTCATGGAGCAGGACCCTAGAATTGTTGCCATGAGCAACTCCCCTGACGTTCCCGCTCCTGCCGACCCCGCGGATAACACCGTTGACGCGGCGTTGAAGACTGTGGAGCACCAGATCAGCGTCTTTTGGCGAAGGGCACGGTCCGTCTCCCATCAGCTGTCCCGCCAGGTCCATCCCGACATGGAACCTGCCGCCTACGGGCTGCTGACGGTTATCCGGCGGGAAGGACCCATCCGGCTCACTGACCTTGCCCTGAGTATCGGCGTCGGGAAACCCTCGGTCAGCCGGCAGATCGCGTTCCTGGAGAGCATTGGCCTCATCTCCAAGGAGGCTGACCCCCTGGACGGCCGCGCGCAGGCGATCCGGCTGACGCCCAAGGGCGAAGAAAAAATGCACCAGGTCCAGGACGCCCGGCGTGAAGTCTTCCGCGAACGGCTGGGGGAATGGCCGCTTGAGGATCTGCAGGCACTGGCGAAATACATGGCCAAGCTCAACGCCACCTATGAACGCGATGGCTTCCCCCAGGACGTGGCGCCCGCCAAAACGGAGCCCCAGCCACGAGACACCGAAAGCCTTTAACACAGAAAGCCTCCGGCTGGTGCCGGAGGCTACTGTTAATGGTTCAGGGTGCTTACCGTGCGCCGGAAAGCAGTCCCTTGGAAAGTTCGTTGGTGAGTTCGGCGTTCAGGTCGCGGTCAAGATCGCGGCCGTAGCGCTGCGAGAACTCCTGGGGAACGGTGTCCGGAACAGCCACGCCCTCTGCGACGGCAACGCGGTCGCTGACTTCACGGAGCATGCTGGACAGGGGTACGTCCAGAGCAGAGCAGATCGAGGACAGAAGCTCTGACGAAGCTTCCTTCTGGCCGCGCTCCACTTCACTGAGGTATCCCAGGGAAACACGGGCACTGTGCGAAACTTCGCGGAGAGTACGCCCCTGACGCTGGCGGACATCGCGCAGAACATCACCAATTTCGTGACGAAGTACAACCATCTTGCGCTCCTTCTGTTCGCTCTTGCCCTGATCGGCGAGGCCCACATCCTTCCAGCGGACAACGCCGTTTACGGATACGGGCTGCTTTACCATCTGTATCGCCTTGCTCCTTATAAGTCCGGTTCGCCGTGGAGCGAACCGTGGTGGTGTATTCATCCTAGGCGCCTCCGCTATCCGGAAGCGACACAATGTAATAACTAATGGGTACCAGGATTTGTTCCCGGCTACTTTACCCCCGGTAACTTCAGGAAGATAGGGCCGCGAGGAGGCGCTCCAGCGCAGCGCCGCAGGCTTGGCCCCGGATCTCCGCGCGGTTGCCGGAAAAGCCGTAGTCGAAGGACTCGGTGCCGTCCGCGGTCGCGATCCCGATGTACACCGTCCCCACCGCCTTTCCGTCGTGTTCGTCGGGGCCGGCTACACCCGTGGTGGCAACGCCGATGTCCGAGCCCAAAGCCGTGCGGACGCCGGCAGCCATGGCAGCGGCAACGTCAGCGTCCACGGACCCGGCGGACGCAAGCAGCTCTGGCGAGACACCCAGGACGTTTACCTTGACGGAGTTCTGGTAGGCCACCACTCCGCCCTGCAGCATTCCGGAGGCACCGGCGGTGTCTGCCAGGATGGCGGACACCATTCCGGCCGTCAGGGATTCTGCAGTAGCTACCGTCAGCCCCCGGCCCAAGGCATTCTTGACTGTTTCCCCTGCGAGGTGGTGAAGGTTTGTCATGCCTGCTCCTTGTCTACAATGCCGTGCCGGATCAAGAGCCGCCTACTGGCTGGCAGCGCGTTTGCCCTGCGAACGGAGCCGCAAAGCTTCAACTACATATTCGACGCCGGTCCAGACCGTGATCAGCACGGCCGCCATCATCACGGCGAAAGCCACCCAAGCCAGCCACGGGGCGAGGGCGGCCAGCGGCAGGAGGTAGAGGAAAATCGCGGCGGTCTGAACCACCGTCTTGAGCTTGCCGCCGCGCGATGCCGGGATAACACCGTAGCGGATCACAAAGAAACGCAAGGCCGTGATGCCCCACTCGCGGACAAGGATCACGATAGTGACCCACCACGGCAGTTCTCCAAGGACGGAAAGCATGACCAGCGCTGAGCCGATGAGCAGTTTATCGGCGATGGGATCGGCAATCTTGCCGAAGTCCGTGACGAGGCCGCGGCTCCTGGCGATGTCGCCGTCGAGCTTGTCAGTGTAGATCGCGACGGCGAACGCCAGCACTGCCGCCCAGCGCCACAGCCCCGACTCACTGCGCAGTCCGGGCGCATCGGCCACGAGGAACCAGATGAAGAACGGCACGAGCGCGATGCGCAGCATGGTCAGGATGTTGGGTAGATTCCAGATTCCTGAACTGCTGGAGCCGGCGGCGGTTGCTTCGGTGCTAGTCACCTTCCTAGGCTACCGCCCGGTGAGTGACCAGGCGTCTTCGGAACCGTCCTCGTCGTCGTTATACGAACTGGTGTCCGCCCCATCGAAGTATTCAACGTTCTGGCTGCGCTGGTCCAGGTCCTTGGCAACGAGGTCCTCGGCGTAGCCGCCCTGGGCAATATTGGCGTTGGCGTTATCGCTCAGGGCAGCAGTCTGGGAATCCGGGGCCGCGGGGGCATCCTGGCCCTTCATGGCGGCCAGGACAGCGGCCAGGTCATCCGGTTTCACCAGGACGTCGCGGGCCTTGGAGCCTTCTGACGGGCCAACCACTCCCCTGGATTCGAGCAGGTCCATGAGGCGCCCGGCTTTCGCGAAGCCGACCCGGAGCTTGCGCTGCAGCATGGAGGTGGAGCCAAACTGGGTGGTGACCACGAGCTCCGTGGCCTGCAGCAGGACCTCGAGGTCATCCCCGATGTCGTCGTCGATCTGCTTTTTCTGCGCCTCAGGAGCGACGTCGTCGCGATACACGGCCTTCAACTGGCCCTTGACGTGCTCAACAACCTTGTGGATCTCGGACTCTGTGACCCACGCGCCTTGGACGCGCATGGCCTTGGAGGCACCCATGGGCAGGAAGAGGGCGTCGCCCTGGCCGATGAGCTTCTCGGCGCCAGGCTGGTCCAGGACCACACGGGAGTCGGTCACCGAGGACGTGGCGAACGCCATCCGCGACGGGACGTTGGCCTTAATCAAGCCTGTGACAACATCCACGGACGGACGCTGGGTGGCAAGGACCAGGTGGATGCCGGCGGCGCGGGCAAGCTGGGTGATGCGGACAATGGAATCTTCCACGTCACGCGGTGCCACCATCATGAGGTCCGCGAGTTCGTCCACGATCACCAGCAGGTACGGATAGGGGCGGATGATGCGCTTGGAGTCGACCGGCGGGTGGACCTTACCGGCGCGGACTGCCTTGTTGAAGTCGTCGATGTGCTTGAAACCGTAGTTGGCGAGGTCGTCGTAGCGGGCATCCATCTCACGGACCACCCACTGCAGGGCTTCCGCCGCTTTCTTGGGGTTGGTGATGATGGGCGTGATGAGGTGCGGAACGCCTTCGTAGGCCGTGAGCTCCACGCGCTTGGGGTCCACCATGACCATGCGGACCTCGTCCGGGGTGGCGCGCATGAGGATGGAGGTGATCATGGAGTTCACGAATGAGGACTTACCCGCCCCGGTGGCACCTGCGACGAGCAGGTGGGGCATCTTGGCGAGGTTGGCCACGACGTAGCCGCCTTCAACGTCCTTGCCCACGCCCATCACCATGGGGTGGTCCGTACGGCGGGCGTTCTGGCTGCGGAGCACATCGCCGAGGGAGACAGTTTCGCGGTCCGTGTTGGGGATCTCGATGCCGATGGCCGACTTGCCCGGGATGGGGCTGAGGATCCGGACGTCCGAACTGGCCACGGCGTAGGAGATGTTCTTCGAAAGCGCCGTGACGCGTTCCACCTTGGTGCCGGGCGACAACTCGATTTCGTACCTGGTGACCGTGGGCCCACGGCTGAAGCCTGTCACCTGCGCCTCGACGTTGAACTGGTTGAGGGTTTCAGTCAGGGACGCGACGATGGCATCGTTGGCCTCGGTACGCTCCTTCGGAATGGAGCCAGGCGTCAGGACATCCGAGGATGGAAGCGTGTAGGTGACGTCGCCGGCCAGCGAGAGCTGTTCCGTCCGCTGCGGAATCGGTGTGGGCAACGGCGCCGGGGCGACCGGGTTGGCGGGCACCTTGACCGGGTTCAATGAGCCCGCGGCAACCATGCCGGGCGTCACCAGCGGAATTGCCTCGGTGGCGTTCTCCCCAGCCGATGCCGCAGTTGATGCCGTTCCCAAGCCCTGGGCGGCCTTGATTTTTTCGACGGCGATTTCCGCCTGGGTGGGGCGGCGTACGCCGGGGGCCAGCTGCGGCCCCGAGCCCGGCTTGGGGTCGTTGGCGGGGTCGTCGTCGTCGATGACGGCATGCTCGAACGCTTCGTCCCCCACGTAACCCTCAAGGCCGGCGTCGGGGTCCTCGTCTTTTCCAAACAGACGCCGCTTCTTCTTTTTGGGCGCCGCCGCAGCCGCTGTCTGCTCCAGGTAGCTGCGGTCATGGCCATCCCCGGCCTCGTCCGGATCCTGCAGGTCGATTCCCATCAGGTGCTCGTAGGCTGCCCGGAGTCGCCGCGGAATCGCACCGAACGGCGTGGCCGTAATGATAAGCAGCGACACAAATGCCAGCAGCCCATAAAGGGCCGCCGGTACGGCCGCGTGAATGGCAGCAAGCGGAGAGGCGGCCAGGAAACCCAGCATGCCACCGGCCTGGCGAAGTCCGTCGAAGCCGTCAGCAACAGTGGGCTGGCCGCCAACGATATGGGCCAGGCCGCAGCCGGCGAAAGTCATAATGAGGAAACCGATGCCCACCCGGTTGTTGCCCCGCCCGTCGGACGGCTGCCGGAAGAGACGGAACGCACAAACAAAAAGCATCAGGGGCAGCAGGAGTGACATCCAGCCGAACGTGCCGTTGACCACGCTGTAGACGGCGTCGGGGAACCACCCAGTGAGGCCCCACCAGGCAAAGGTGGCGATGAAGATGCCGAGCCCAAGGTTGAACAGTGCCGCGCCGTCCCGGCGGTCCTCTGCCGGCAGGTCGCTGACGTCGTGGCCGATCCTGCGGACGCCGCCTCCCACCAGGTGGCCAATACCCAGCCACGCACCGCCCACCACGCGCACCGGCCACGGCTGGCGCTCTTCGACGGCAGGCAACTGGCGCGTGCGGGCAGTGCTGGAGGTCCGGCCGGTTTTTGACCCCGTGGAGCCGGCCCCGCGGCCAGTGCTGGTGCCGGATTTGGCACCGGCGGTGCCTCTGGCGGGGCCCTTGGGCGCGGAAGTAGTACGAGTGGCCATAGGTGCCACGCTACCCGAACCACGGCGGAATTCCGCGGATTTCCGGCCTGTTCCGGCCCTCATGTTGCCCAAAGGGAAGGGGCCCGGTTCCGAAGAACCGGGCCCTTCAGTTACTCCACTGGCGGCTCAGGGTTGTTACGCCTCAAGCACCACGGGGATGATCATGGGGCGGCGGCGGAGCTTCCGGTTGACCCAGGTGCCCACCACCCTGCGGACAACCTGCTGCAGCTGGTGGCTGGTGTGGTCGGAGTGGTTCAGCACCGCCTCTTCCAACGCGGCGTTGATCTTGGGGATGATGTCGTCGAAGACAGAATCATCCTCGGCGACGCCACGGGCGTGGATCTCCGGTCCGGAGACCACCTTCCCCGTGGCACGGTTGATCACCGTGATGATGGAAATGAAGCCCTCGTCCCCCAGGACCCGGCGGTCCTTGAGGTCGGCATCCGTGATTTCGCCTACGCTGGAGCCGTCCACGTAGACAAAGCCCACTTCAACCTGGCCAACGACGTCGGCGCGGTGGTCCTTCAGGTCGATCACGGTGCCGTTGTCCGCCAGGATGACGCTGGCAGTGGGGACGCCGGATTCGATGGCGATTTTGCCGTTCGCGATCAAGTGGCGGGTCTCGCCGTGCACCGGCATGGCGTTGAGCGGTTCCAGGATGTTGTAGCAGTACAGCAGCTCCCCCGCGGCGGCGTGCCCGGATACGTGCACCTTGGCGTTGCCCTTGTGGATCACGTCTGCGCCCAGCTTGAGCAGGCCGTTGATGATCCGGAAGACCGCATTCTCGTTGCCGGGGATGAGGCTGGACGCCAGGATGACGGTGTCGCCGTCGCCCACCACCACGCGGTGGTCGCCGTTGGCCATCCTGGACAGGGCAGCCATCGGCTCTCCCTGGGAACCCGTGGACATCAGGACCACGCGGTTATCGGGCAGGTTGTCGATGTTCTTGATGTCGACGATGAGGCCTTCAGGAACGTCCAGGTAGCCAAGCTTCGCCGCGATGGCCATGTTGCGCACCATCGACCGGCCCACGAAGGCAACTTTGCGGTTGTGCTTCGCCGCGGCGTCCAAGACCTGCTGCACGCGGTGCACATGCGAAGAGAATGAGGCCACGATGATGCGCTTGGTGGCCTGGCCGAAGAGCCGTTCCAGGGTGGGACCGATTTCCTTCTCGGCCGTGGTGAAGCCGGGAACGTCCGCATTGGTGGAGTCGGACATAAAGAGATCCACGCCTTCTTCGCCCAGCTTGGCAAAGTGGCGGAGGTCAGTGATGCGTCCGTCCAGCGGCAGCTGGTCCATCTTGAAGTCACCGGTATGCAGGACTGTGCCTCCGGCCGTTCGGATGAAGACTGCCAGGGCATCCGGAATGGAGTGGTTGACCGCGACGAATTCGCATTCGAAGGGGCCGAACTTCTCCACCTGGCCCTCTTCAACCGTCAGGGTGTAAGGACGGATGCGGTGTTCCTGCAGCTTGGCCTCGATCAACGCGAGGGTCAGCTGGGAACCTACCAGGGGGATGTCGGCCCGCAAGCGCAGCAGGTACGGGACGGCCCCGATGTGGTCCTCGTGGCCGTGTGTCAGGACGACAGCCACAATGTCATTGATCCGATCCTCGATATACGAGAAATCGGGCAGGATCAGGTCGACGCCGGGCTGCGTTTCTTCAGGGAACAGAACACCGCAGTCCACCACGAGGAGCTTGCCGTCGATTTCGAACACGGCCATGTTCCGGCCGATCTCCCCGAGCCCGCCCAACGGAACGATCCGAAGGGTGCCTTGCGGCAGGGCGGGAGGGGTAACAAGGCCGGGAAGGGCGATTTGGGTCATAGTGCACTACTTTCCAGGCGGAAGGGTGCCGGTCTTAGCCTTAGGAAAAGACCAGCCCTCCTTCAGCCAAGTCCTCGCGGATGGTTTCGATCTCGGCTTCGTCCGGCTCCACGAGGGGCAAACGGACAATCGAGTTGGGCAGGACTCCCTGCCATTTAAGAATTTGTTTGGCCGCAACGGCTCCCTGGACGCGGGTCATCGTGGCCCGAATGACCGGATAGAGCTCGAAGTTGATCTTCCGGGCCGTTGTGAGGTCGTTCGCGTTGACGGCGTCGATCAGTTCGCGGAAGCGGCGGGTCGCGACGTGCGTGGTGACTCCGACGAGGCCGACGGCGCCCAAGGCCATCCAGGGAAGCGTCAGTCCGTCATCCCCGGAGTAGAAGTAAAGATCGGTTTCCGCCAGGACGCGCGTGGCTGCGGTGAAATCGGCTTTGGCATCCTTGACGGCGACGATGTTCGGGTGCTGCGCGAGGCGGATCATGGTCTCGGGCTCGATCGGAATGGACGAGCGGCCCGGGATGTCGTAGAGCATCACGGGCACATCGGTGGATGATGCGATGGCCTCAAAGTGTGCCCGGACGCCCGCCTGGCTCGGCTTGTTGTAGTAGGGCGTGACGAGCAGGAGCCCGTCCACGCCCAGCGCGGCCGCCTGCTGGGAAAGGTGCACTGAGTGCGCAGTATCATTCGTTCCGGTTCCGGCAATGATGGCGGCGCGATCGCCGACAGCCTCCTTGACAGCACGGAACATGCCGAGGTTTTCCTCATCTGTGAGGGTGGAGGTCTCGCCAGTGGTTCCGGTGACCACCAGGCCGTCGCAGCCGTCATCCACGAGCTTGGTAGCCAACTCTGCCGCCTGTGCGTAGTCCACTGCGCCGTCCTTGGTGAACGGCGTGACCATGGCGGTCAGGAGGGTACCGAGGGCAGGAATGTTCGCGGAGGTGTGAGGCATGGCAAAAACGTTACCCTGTCTGCGGCTGGTTAGGACAATGGCGGAGACGTGATGAACGTCAAATAACGCCCTGCGGTGTCACGTTGTTGCGGCCGCCGGCTCAGCGGAATTTCTGCAGCGCGCTCCGCTGAAGGGTTGCCGTGACCACTTCCGTGCCCCTTCCTGCCGCTTTCTTCATCCGCAGTCCGTCCGGGCCCCAGAAGCCGCTCAGGCCACAGGAGGGGCCCAGCGGGGTTGTTCCGCCAAGGTTGGCCAGGATGCCGAACATCCCGTTGTCCATGGCGCGGGCGCCCAAGTGCAGCTCAAGCCTGTGGTCTTCGTCCTGCGTGTAGACGGCAGAGACGGCATATGCGTCCGCGCCGGCCTCGGCTGCACCGGTGGAATGTTCCGGCACGGCGGCATCGAAGCAGATGGCCAGGCCGATCCTCCACCCGTCAAGTTCCAGGAGGCTGGCACCGCTGCCAGCGACGAAAATGTCCTTTTCCTGGCCGTGCAGGTGCGTCTTGAACGCGGCCTGGGCGGTGCCTTCCGGATGGATGGCCAGCGAAGCCAGCCTCGGGGTACCCCCGGGCTCCCGGTAGGCGCCTCCCACGACGGCGGTAATGCCAGTGCGGCGGCAGATTTCACGGAGATTCTCGAGCCGGTTGTCATCCTGGACCAGCCACGATTCCGGGGATTCCAGGAGGGCCAGGTTATAGCCGGTCAGGGAAAGTTCCGGAAACACAGCCAAGCGGGCGCCGTGGGATTCCGCATCCTCGATCAGCCGGACGTGCTCCATAACGTTGGGCAGAACTCCGCCATCGAGGGCCTGGTACTGGATGGCGGAAACAGTCAGGGCTAGTGTCACCACTTCATCCTAGGGAACAGGCCGGGACCGTGTCAGCGCAGGGCCGTGTCAGGGCGAGGAAACTCCGCCCCGCTGGCGGCCCTGGTCCGCGGGCGGCATGTCCGGGCCGCAGTACCGCCCAACGGCAGCCTCCCGCAGGCCCTCCGCCCAGGCAGCGAGGCGCTGGGCAGCCCTGACGTAGTGGAAAAGCTCCGTGGGCGTCAGGGCGTCCAGATCCGTCTCCGCCAGCCGGCGCGCCAGCTCCGCTCCGGCCGGCTGCGCAGCCAGGGCAATGCCTTCCTGCTGCCACTGGACGTCCTCAGGCGATTCGCCGGCGACGAGCTGGCGGAACAGATAGTCCACAACGCCCGGGCTCATGGCCTTCATCAGACCTGCGGGCGCCGCTGGGCCATCCAGGCTCCTGGTGGTCCGGTTCGATCCCTTCCCCGCCGGAATGGCCGACGGGGGCTGTGGCTGCGATGGGGTGTGCATGCCCACAATGCTATTCGAACATATATTCGAATACAAGGACTCGAGGTCAGTGTCCTGCCTGTTACAGCGCTGCCCCCGGGCGCGTGACTGCCTGGGCCCGGCAACGTGTGAGACGATCGGCTCATGACCTCCCGCGCCACGGCAAAACCATCCAGGGCGCCCCGAAGCTCATCGGCCACGGAACGGCTCCGCGGCATTGACGCGGCCCGGGGGCTGGCCCTCCTTGGCATGATGGCCACCCACCTGCTCCCCACATTCGAGTCCAATGCCGAACTCACGCCAACGTGGATCGGGCTGACATTTTCGGGCCGCGCAGCCGCCCTCTTCGCCGTGCTGGCGGGAATCGGCCTCGCCCTGTCAACGGGAAAGCAGGTACCGGCGGAGGGGGCCAGGCTGGGGGCGGCGCGCCGCGGGATTGCGCTGCGCGCGGCGGTGATTGCCGCCGTCGGACTGACGCTGGGCGGGCTGGAAGTGAACCTGGCTATCATCCTGGTCCACTACGCGCTGCTGTTCCTGTGCGTGCTCCCGTTCCTGGGCCTTCGGCCGAAGGCGCTGTGCGCCTGGGCGGCAGGATGGATCCTGGTTTCGCCGGTCCTTGCCTACCTGCTCCGGCCCTGGCTGCTGGCGTCCAACCCGCCCCTGCACCTTGGGCACAATCCCTCCTGGGAGGACCTGTCCACGCCAGGCCCCTTGTTGGGCGATCTTTTCTTCACCGGTTACTACCCCGTCCTGCAGTGGATGTCCTACCTTTTGGTGGGCCTGCTGATCGGACGCCTTCCCCTGACCAAGGCCCTGGTGCCATGGCTGCTGCTCGCGGGCGGGACGTTGCTGGCCGTCCTTACCAAGTACTTGGGTATTGCCGCGATGGAAAGCTGGGGAGGCAGGGCCGCCCTCGAGGACGTGCTGAATGCGCCCAACTATCCTTTGGACAGCGTGCTCCAGGTCAACCTGACCGGCGTGCCTCAGGAGGGCTCCTGGTGGTGGCTGGCTTCTGCTGCGCCCCACTCCGGCACCGCCCTGGATCTGGCGCACACGTCCGCAGTGGCGGCCGCTGTGGTGGGCGCCTGCCTGCTGCTGGGCAGGCTCGCGGACTGGCTGGACCTGGACTTGCTGCTGCCACTCCGGGGTGCAGGTGCCATGACGCTGACCCTGTACACCGTGCACGTCTGGGTGGTGGCGGGCTTCTACCTGAAGCCGCTCCCTGCTGGATGGACCGAAGACGGGATGTACTTCGCCCATGCTGCCACCGCCATTGTTGTGGGCATGGTTTTTGTCCTGCTGAAGTGGCGGGGCCCCCTGGAGTGGCTGGGCCATGGCGCCAACCGGCTTGGCCGCATGGAGCGGGACACCGGCCGCTGATTCTGCGCAGCGACTACGCGGGAACCTTACCGCGGAACAGCTTCACGGCGTCGCGCATGGACGCCCGGGCACGCTTGCGGTCGCCCGCGGCGTCGTAGGCGCAGCTAAGCCGGAACCAGGAACGCCAGTCCTCAGGAGCTGCCTCAGCCTCTGCCCGGTACTTTTCGAACTCCGCGTCCGCCGCTGAACGGACGATGCGCCCGGCAGGGGTTCGCGGCAGTTCATCCACGGGGAGCCCACCTTCGGCCTCCAAGACCTTCGCCATCTGTTCAGTGCGGGCACCGAAGAGCAGTTCACGGACCATGGCCCACCCGCCAATGATGGGCAGGACCAGGTACGCGGCGCCGATCGCCTTGGCGGCAGGGTTGCTGTCCAGCAACAGCAGGACGGACCGCTGGAAGGACACCACCAGGTAGAACACCAACAGGAGCGTTATGGCACCCACCCAGATCTTGGTGCGGTTCTTCCGGAAGGCGGCCACCACGTCAGCCACGGTTCAGAGCCCCAGATCGAGGTAGCCGTCAAGGCCTACTGTGAGGCCCGGGCGCGAGGAAACATTGCGGACACCGAGCAGTACGCCAGGCATAAAGGAGGCGCGGTCAAAGGAGTCGTGACGGAACGTCAGCTGCTCCCCCGGTCCGCCAAGGAGCACTTCCTGGTGGGCTACCAGCCCCCGGAGGCGGACGCTGTGGACGCGGACACCATCCACCTCGCAGCCCCTGGCACCGGCGAGTTCGCTGGTGGTGGCATCGGGGCTGGGCGGCACATCAGCAGCTTGTCGCTCGGCGGCAATGAGCTGGGCGGTGCGCACGGCGGTGCCCGACGGCGCATCCACCTTGTCCGGGTGGTGCAGTTCGATGATTTCCACTGACTCGAAGTACTTGGAAGCCTTGGCCGCGAACGCGGAGGCCAGCACGGAGCCGAGTGCAAAGTTGGGGGCGATCAGCACACCGGTTTCCGGGTGCTCCGCGAGAAGTGTTTCCAGGGCGGCGAGACGGCCGGTGTCCCAGCCGGTGGTGCCCACTACGGCATGCATTCCGTGCTCGACGGCGAACCGGATGTTCGCTTCGGTGCTCTCCGGAACCGTCAGGTCCACCACGACTTCGGCACCCGATGCGGTCAACTGCTCCAGGGAGTCGCGACGCCCGAGCGCTGCGACCAGCTCCAGGTCTGAGGCGGCTTCAACGGCCTTGACGGCTTCGGCGCCCATGCGTCCGTTGGCGCCCAGGACGGCGACGCGCCGGGGAGCGGAAAGTTGTTGGGTCATGCCGTTAACCCTACCGTCGGGCCGGCCGCGGGATGGAACCGAAGGCTGTGCGTTACCTCCCACTGTGGGCCGGCAGGCAGGAGCAACCGGTAGCTCAGCTGCCCGCGCCCACCCACTCAACCGTGCCGTCGGCGAAGAACTGTTCCTTCCAGATGGGCACCTGCTCCTTGATTCGGTCCACCAGTTCGGAGCAGACCGCAAAAGCCTGGCCCCGGTGCGCCGCCGAAACCGCGCACACCAGCGCGGGATCGCCGATTTCCAGCATGCCGATGCGGTGGGCAGCCCAGATCCGCACCGGCTGGGTGGAGGAGCCCTCGCCCGCGTGTTCGGCAACGAGCCGGGCGACGACGTCGGCCATCACCTGGTGGGCCGTGGGGTGGGCGCTGTAACTGAGCCGCTCGACTTGCTTGCCGCCGTCGTGGTTCCTCACCACGCCGCTGAAGCTGACCACTGCCCCGGCGGTATCCGATTCGACGGCCGCGATGGCCTGGTCCACGGAGATGGGCTCGGAGCTCAGGACTGCGTGGACTACCTCGAACATGGATTCAGTGCCCATGGCCGCCCTCCAACTGGTCGCAAAGGTGCCCGATCACGGGGTCCAGGACGGACAGTCCGTCCATGACGCCCTTGGGTGAACCGGGCAGGTTGACGATGAACGTGCCGCCGTGCGCGCCGGCATGGCCGCGGCTGAGCGCTGCAAGCGGTGTTTTGGCCGCCCCTGCCCGCCGGATGGCCTCCATGATGCCCGGGATTTCCCGGTCCAGCAGGGGCAACGTGACGTCGGGCGTGCGGTCGTCCGGGCTGAGCCCGGTGCCGCCGCTGGTAATCACGACGGCGGGACGCTGGGTGAGCAGCGCCCTGATCGCCGCGCCCACGGGCTCGCCATCAGGCACCACCATGGCAGGGAACGCCTCGAAGCCGTGCTCGGTGAGCCAGTCGATGATGACCGGGCCGGTTTCGTCCTGGTAGATCCCGGCCGCGGCGCGTGTGGACGCGATGACCACGCCGGCCTTCCGGCCCTGGACGTCGCCATGCCGGTCCGGCTCCGGCAGGAAAGTACTTTCAGTGCTCACAGTTTCCAATCCCCGCTCTTGCCGCCGCTTTTCGCCAGCACCTTGATGTCCGTCAGTACAGCGTGCTTGTCCACGGCCTTGATCATGTCGTACACACTGAGGGCGGCAACGGAGGCCGCCGTGAGGGCCTCCATCTCCACGCCGGTGACTCCCCGGGTCTTGACCGTGGCCAGGATGGCGACCGAATCCGCCCCCAGCTCGAAATCCACGGTCACCTTGGACAGTGGCAGTGGATGGCACAGCGGGATGAGGTCGGGGGTCTTTTTGGCAGCCATGATGCCGGCGACGCGGGCCACCGCCAGGGCGTCACCCTTGGGCAATCCGCCCGATCCGAGCAGGCCCAGGACTTCTGCAGTGGTGTTGACGGTGGCCGTGGCGGTGGCTTCCCGGGTGGTTTCGGCTTTCTCCGACACGTCCACCATCTGCGCACTGCCGTCCTGGCGCAAATGCGTCAGCACTGGGGGGCTTTGTTCTGAATTCACAACATCCATACTTCCACCTCGTCACCCTCCACGAGAGCCGAGAGCCCAACAGGGACGTGCACCAGGGCGTTGGATCCTGCCAGTGCGTGCATCAGGTGGGAACTTTCGCCGCCTTCCAGCCTGACTGTGCCATCGTTGTGGAGGCTTCCGCGGCGGACCTGGTGCTTGTGGGCGGGTGAGGTGAGGCTGTGCGCCAGCCGGGCCCGGACTGGTGTCCGGTGCGCGGGCGCTCCAAAGAGCTCGGACAACACCGGCCGCAGGAACATTTCGAAAGACACCAGGCAGCTCACCGGATTCCCAGGAAACCCTAGGAAGGGCACGCCCTCGAACGTGCCAATGCCCTGCGGCCCTCCCGGCTGCATGGCGACGTGAACGAAGTCGGCGCCCTGCCCCTCAAGCACCTGGCGTACCACCTCGTAAGCCCCCATGCTCACGCCGCCCGTAGTGACGATCAGGTCCACCGAAGACGCGTGGCTGCCCAGCAGCGCCTGCAGTTCACCGGGGCTGTCCGTGGCAATCCGCGTGCGCACCACCGTCAGTCCTGCCTGGCGCATGGCGCTCTCCAGCAGGGTTCCATTGGAGTTGTAGATTTTGCCGGCTGGCAGCGGCTGGCCGGGTTCCACCACTTCATCGCCCGTGGTGACCAAAAGGACTGTCAACCCCTTGTGCACGGTCACTTCGTCGATACCCAGCCCTGCCAGGAGCCCCAATTGGGCCGGTCCGAGGAAGGTCCCTGTAGCCAGCGCCTGCTCTCCCGCGGCGAGGTCGCTGCCGACGGACCGCACAAACGTTCCAGACGCCGTGGATGGCAGCCACACAGTGCTGTCCGTTTCCGGGTCCGGGAACCGGTCCGGTACTGCTTTCTCGACGGGGACGACGGCGTCCGCGCCGGCCGGGATCATGGCGCCGGTCATGATCGGGGCGGCCCAGCCCGGCTCCAATGGCGCCGGCATGGCACCGGCCGGAACGGGGGCAGCCACACGGAGCTCCGCGCCGCCGTCGGGCATTGCTGCACTGTTGACGGCAAAACCGTCCATTTGCGAGTTAGCGAACGGCGGCAGGCTGACCGGCGCCGTCACCTCGTGCGCCAGGCCCCTGCCCAGTGCATCCCGCAAGGCCACCCGTTCAGTGCGGCCCGCAGCCCGCAGCGGTGCCAGCAGCTCCACGACAGCCGTTCGGTGCTCCTCCACCGACCTGGCGCTGTGGTTACCTGTGCGGTGCGAGCCGCCGGAGGGGGCGCCGTCGTGGGCGGGCGCGTGGCCGTGCGGATGCGGGACACTGGGCATGTGACTGCTTTCGGTTGCGGCCAGTTACGGGTTCACGTCAACTCTAATGGTGTGGAAGCCGGTGGCTCCGTCGGGCGCAACGGCCCGGCGTTCCTCTGCCTGCGGTTCGCCATCCAGGTCGGTGGCGCGCACTTGGACCTCATACTGGCCTGGGCTCAGTTCGATCCCGCACTTCCACTGATACCAGGTGTCCACCGAGATCCCGGGGGCAAGCTTGGCCTCCTGCCAGGCACCCCTGTTGACACGCACCTCCACCTTGCCGATCCCGGTGTGCTGGGCCCAAGCCACTCCGCCGAACATGACCGTGCCCGTGGTGACCGCCCGGCCGCTGCGCGGCACGTCGATCCGGGACGACGTTTTGATGGGGCCGTGGTCCGACCAGCCACGGGTTGTCCAGTAGGCGACGTCGTCCGCGAACCTGGTGACCTTCAGTTCCGTGAGCCATTTGGTGGCTGATACGTAGCCGTAGAGCCCGGGGACCACGAGACGCACGGGAAACCCATGCTCCAGCGGCAGCGGCTCACCGTTCATTCCGATGGCCAGGATGGCGTCCCGGCTGTCAGTGAGGACGTCCAGGGGCGTGCTCGCCGTCCAGCCGTCGGTGCTCCTGGAGAGGACCATGTCCGCGTCCGGCCGCGGCCGGGCCAAGGCAAGGAGTTCGCGGACCGGCCAGCCCAGCCAGCGGGCATTGCCGATCAAATCGCCGCCCACCTCATTGGACACGCAGGCGATGGTCACGTGCCGTTCGATCAGGGGCTTGGCCAGCAGTTCGTCGAAGGTCAGTTCGACTTCCTCAGCCACGAGGCCGGTGACGCGCAGGACCCATTTCCCGGGATCAATCGCGGGCACGGCGAGGGCTGTGTCGATTCGGTAGAAGTCGATGTTGGGCGTTACCAACGGTTCCATGCCGTCAAGCCCTACCTCCGCGCCGGACGGAATGGGCGGCGCGGCCGATCCCGCGGCAGGGAGCCGAAGCTGCTGGCGGGCTTCGTTCACAAGGGTGGCCGCACCCCGCCACACCGTGGCGAGGGCTCCGCCCAGCGCGGTGACCGCCGCCCCGCCGGCCAGGAACTGCAGGAAGCTTCGCCGGGGCTGCCCTGCGACTTCGGCATTAGCCGCGTTGTCCAGCCACCTGTGCAGCCTGCCGGTCAAAACACGCAGCAGAATCACCGCTGCCAGCACTACCAGCAACGGAACCGCGACGGCGGCAGGGGTCGCCTGCTGCCTGGTCAGCACAGCGGCCGCTCCGGCGAGCCCAAAGACAGCAATCACCAGCGCGCCTGCAAAACGCCTGCGGTATTCGAGGACTCCCGCCAATGCAGCCAACGCGGCGATGACGAGTGCCATCCCCACCAGCAACGCCACTTTGTCGGACGTGCCAAACACCGCAATGGCCCAGTCCTTCACTGCAGGCGGCACGGCGTCAATCACGGCTCCACCGACCGCGGTCATGGGAGATACGGCCGGGCTCACCAGGCCGGCGACCAGCTCTCCGAACACCACCCCGCCGCCCACCGCCACCACTCCGGAAGCCGCGGCCCAGCGGGCGCTCCGGTTGCCTGCACCGGCGGTTCCTGGCGTTGCCGGGGGTCGAGTGCCGCCGTCGGCCGTTCCCTCACTGCGCTCGGGTTTGTCCACAACTCCAGCATAGGTTCGCCCGCCCCCGGCGGCACTGGCCAGGCGCGAAGGCTTCGCTGATTTGCGGAGACTGGTATGTCAGTCGCGGTTCACTGCGTCACGGACGTCCTGCCCGGGCGAAAGTTGGCGTAGCCTGAATTCATGAGTGTTCAGCTTGGCATGCCGCAGCCACGCGACGCCGCAGGCGCCTCCCTGCCGCCCAGGCCTGCCGCGCGCCCTGCCGATGCCCCTGCGGGACTGGTGGACCGCTACGGCCGCAGGGCAACGGACATGAGGCTGTCGCTGACGGACAAGTGCAACCTGAGGTGCACCTACTGCATGCCTGCCGAGGGCCTGGAGTGGCTGGCCAAGCAGGCGGTCATGTCAGCTGAGGAGATCGTTCGGATTGTCCGAATCGGCGTCGACAGGCTGGGGGTCAGGGAGCTTCGGCTGACCGGCGGCGAACCTCTTGTTCGGCATGACCTCGTGGAAATCATCGCCGCGCTCCGGAACAACCACCCCGACTTGCCGATCTCCATGACTACCAACGGGGTGGGCCTGACCAAAAAGGCCGCCGCGCTGAAGGCGGCTGGGCTAACCCGCATCAACGTCTCCCTGGACTCGCTGCATGAGGAGACCTTCACCAAGCTGACCCGCAGGCCATTCCTGGACCAGGTGCTGGCCGGGGTGGATGCTGCGTGGGCTGCCGGCCTGGGTCCGGTCAAACTCAACGCCGTACTCATGCGGGGCATTAACGACGCGGAGTCGCCGTCGCTGCTGGCATGGGCGCTGGACCGAGGTTACGAGCTGCGCTTCATCGAGCAGATGCCCTTGGACGCCGATCACGGCTGGACCCGGCGGAACATGATCACTGCTGCCGAGATCCGTTCCCTGCTTTCCGCGGACTACGTCCTGAGCCCGGACCCGCGTGCCCGCGACGGTGCCCCCGCGGAACGCTTTGAAGTACGACGCCGGGTGGCCGGGTCTGAGGACGCGCTCGGGCCCGTGCTGGGCACCGTGGGAATCATCGCCTCCGTCACTGAGCCGTTCTGTTCTGATTGCCGTAGGACCCGGATCACCGCCGAAGGCAAGATCATGAGCTGCCTTTTCTCCAGGGAAGAGTTTGACCTCCTGGGGCTCCTGCGGGAGGGGGCCAGCGATGACGCCCTGGCCGAACGGTGGCAGGACGCCATGTGGGTTAAACCCAAGGCCCACGGCATGGACCACGTGGGACTGGACGCCCCGGATTTCGTCCAGCCTGACCGCAGCATGAGCGCCATCGGAGGCTGAATTCTTGAACGTACGATACTTCGCTGCCGCGCGCGCCGCTGCCGGTGTGGAAGAGGAGCAATTCGAGCTGCCCGTTGGCGCCACGGTTGAGTCGCTGCTCGAGGCCGTGCTGGCTGTGCAGCGCCCCGAACCTCCGGCCGGAACTCCTCCTCTGCCGCGCATCCTCTCACGGAGCAGCTTCCTGCTCAACGAGGTGGCTGTGCGGGACCGAAGTGTGGCACTTCAGCCAGGAGATGTGGTGGACGTCCTCCCGCCGTTCGCCGGCGGCTAGGCAACTTCCGTTTCCGCTCGTTCTGTTTACACTCGCGCGAACGCAAACTTGCCGGCTTCGCGGGCGCAGCCAAAGCTTGGACGGGGCCGGGAGGTTATCCACATAGCGTGGTTGCTGTGCTGTTTTTGTTGGCGGGTCGCTGGATGATGGGGGTATGGAGAGATCGACAGCGGACGGTGCCTTAGAGGCCCTTATGGCTTCTGCCGCTGCGCTTGCCGTCGTTGTCCCAGGCCCGGGATCCGCTGCTGAATGCGTTCCGGATCCGCTGCGGGCTCAGGCTGATGGCTGGCTGGACTCCCTTCAGGAGGCGTGCCGGCTGCAGGCTGCTACGGCTGCCTTTATCGTTCACGCCGCTGCCGGGTTCGCCGACGCAACCCGGGCGATGTCCCCTCCGGATGAGCAGCCGCACCAGCGCCTTGCCCTGGAGATGGGCATCGTCTCCGAACTCGCGTGTGTGATGACGGTGAGCGAACGCTCCGCCTCGGCCCTGTTGGCGCAGGCCCATGAACTGACCACTGCCCTGCCGTTGACGCTGGAGGCGTTGCAGAAGGGGTCGATGTCATGGCAGCACGCAAGGGCCATGGTCGACGAAGCGGCCAGCCTGGACCCCGCCGGGGCGGCTGCGTTGGAAGCCCACTTCCTGGACCCGGACGCACCAGACGCAGCCAAGAGGTGCCCGGCCGGTGACCTGGTCCCGTCCCGATTCCGGCACAAGGCCCGGACCTGGCGGGAACGGCACCACCCGGTCAGTATTGAAAAGCGCCATGCCAGGAGTGTGTTGGACCGGCGGTTGGAGTACGTCCCGGACCGGGACGGCATGGCCTGGCTTTCGGCCTACCTTCCCGCGGACCAGGCGGCCGGGATCTGGAACGGCATCACCGCCACCGCCCGGGCCCTCCAGGGCCCGGCCGAGGACCGGACCCTGACCCAGCTCCGCGCCGACATCGCCGCCCAACTGCTCCTCAGCGCCGGCTTCACCCCCAGCACCACGGCCAGCAGCCCGGCAGATGGCAGCACCGACACGGCCCCCGGAAACGTGTTGGTCATCGACGTGGACGCGGTCCCTGCGCCCTCACCCGCTGCGCAGGTCCTGGTGACGGTGCCGGTGTTCGCGCTGATGGGGCTGACGGACGAACCTGCCGATCTTGACGGGTACGGGCCGATCCCGGCGTCCATGGCCGGAAGCTGGTCGCTGACGGGTCGTCCTCATTCCGCCGAATACTGGTTGACCCCCGTGATGGGGCGCCGCTGGAGATCGGCCGCCAAAGCTACCGCATCCCGCCGGCGATGCGGCAATGGCTAAGACTTCGGGATCGGCAGTGTTCGTTTCCTGGCTGCAACAACCAGTCCTTGGACAACGAAGCGGACCACATTCTGGCTTGGGCTGACGGCGGGACCACCGGCCTATCCAACCTCGGGCAACTTTGCCGCAAACACCACCGGCTCAAGCACACCACAACCTGGACCCCCACCGGCGCCTGCAATGACAAACCACCCGGCTGGACATCACCCACCGGCAGGCACTACCCGAGCGAACACCACGACTGGGAACCACCCCAACTGCCTGCTGCGGTGCAGGATGCAGTGAACGATCGGAAACGTGAGCCTTCCCTGGACCTGGAACATGTCCCCGATCCGGACCTGCGATAGCAAAAGTCCGCGGACCCAGCTGGTAGTAGATCCGTACGCGTGCTGTACGGAGAATGGCCGAACTGTGCTGTTGCCGAGGATTGTCACTCTTGGGGTGATGTTCCGGGTGCGCCAAGGACAATTCCGAGTGCTATGGCCAGCAGTGCTGCGCGGCTCCGCACCCCACAGTTTTCAAAGATCTGTTTGAACTGGTCCTGGACCGTATAGGCACTTGTACCCTGGATCTCAGCCATGGCCGCTGTGCTCGCGCCCGTGGACGCGAGCTCCAAGAGTTCCCGTTGGCGCGGCGTCAGGCCGAAAGACCGCGCAAACATGTCCAGCCTGGCCGCCGGAGGGCACTCCTGGATGGTCACGGCCAAGGGCGGTGTTGAACCGTAACCTGCAGACGCCATCCGGCTAGCCCTCAGCATGGCCCACCTGCCGGAGCCGATGTGCACACGGGCTGCTGCATCATGATCATCGACGCCCGCCTCCCGCGCCAGCAGTTGTGCAGCCACATTCAGGACCTCAGCCGGCACGGCCTGATAGGGGCGCGGCCCGGGCTGAAGCAACTCCAGCCATTCCCTGGTCGACGCCGTCTCGCCCACGACCGCCATCTCTTCGTCCAGGGTGAGCACGGCCTGCGGCGGCAGCTCACCGCGCCCCTTGTCGCCATTCGGTAGCGTCGCGACTGGATCGTCCGGTAGACGGCGCTTGTCCCTCTTAATCGCCTCGAATTGCCGGGCTATCGACCGTCGCAAGGCGGGCGTCAGCTCCTTTGCCACGTCAGCGAGATACCCGGCTTCTGTGGCAGAAAATGGGTCTTGGCCATCCCGCCGCCACAGGTCGAGCCACCCCCAGCACCCGTGTTTGTCCGCAAAGACAGTGGACAGGACATCCGCGATTCCGTATCGCCTCAGGACGCCGTTCCACAGCAGGCTCTTGGACAGGTCACCATCGGTGGCGTGCAGCAAAGTTGTGGCCTGCGCCCCCGAAGCCGCCAGGCCGGTCCATCTGGCTGGCAACGACACGTACTTCAGCCGGATAACCAGCGGCAATTCCTCCGGGCACGGAATTCGCGCGCGCGGTGCAATGCCGGTAGCGGTCACCGGATCACAGAGGGGCCAGACGAAGGCATCAAACGGCACTATCCGGCCCACCTCAGCCAGTACCTCGACGCGCAGGGCCTGATGGTCCAGGTTGGAATCGCCGGGGGTCAAGTCGCCCAGGAGCCGAATCCGATCCAGGCTCCGGGTGAGCGTCCAGGCAGTGGTCATTTCCCCAGTATGCGCCCGAGTTCAGCCGCCAACGCGTCGACCGGCGTACTCCAGATTTCTGGGATACCGGCAACCGGGAGGTGCGCCTACTTTGGGCAGTGTCCATGAAAATTGACGCCGGAACAGATGGCCGTCGGACCCTAAGGAGAATGCCGAAATGTTCACCCTCCAGATAGAACACAGCATCAAGGATTTTGAGATGTGGAAGGCCGCTTTTGACCGCGATCCGGTGAACCGCGCGGCCTCGGGGGTAGTGTCCCACAGGGTATGTCGGCCGGTGGACGACGCCCACTATGTGGTGGTGGAACTGGACTTCGCCGCGCTCGAGCAGGCCGAGCAGTTATTGGCAAACCTCAAGGCCACAGTGTGGAATTCGCCAGTCGCCGCTCCCGCCTTGGCCGGGGCGCCACGGACGCGGATTCTGGAAACCGCTGGCTGAGGGTCGCGCTTTCACCGCGCCCAACTGTACGTTCACGGCAATTGCGAGCCGCACTTTACGTACGCGCTAAGACGGGGCAGTCAAGCACGGCGGCACTCCGAGGTCATAAATGGCACGAAATGGGGTGCGTCCCCGAGGCGCAGCTCTGCGGTGTGCGTGAGCACCCCGTTGTCCACCCGGAATGTATGGCGTGCGGTCCCCCGGTCACTATGGCGCTCCACTCGAAGGACCCCATCAACCCACGTGCAGCGGACCGGAGCCCCAGGAGGCAGCCCCAGGCTGTCCACGTAATACCAAAGAACGTCGTCGTGATCGGGGTCGACCGTGAAGACACCGTGTCCTTCAAAATGGGTGCCGTCCGCTTCCGTATGCCGGTAGCTCTGCACCACCGCGTAGCCACCGGCCGCCCGGGTGTAATTCACTTCCGCTTCGGCGGTTCGTTCGGGGCCCCACGCGGACGCCGCAAGCCGCGTGGTTCCGCGCCAGTGTCCCAGGAAGTCCTCGAGTACAGCGTGCACGGTGCCACTCTGCGGCCGGTTCATAGCTCCATTATGTCGGGGCGCAGCAACATCCCGCTCAGAGCCCGAAAGTCTCGGTTTCCTCAAACGGGCCAACCACTGTGACCGTGCGCGGCGCTGCGGCGAGCTCCTTCGCAAGGTCCTGGACTTCCTCGGCCGTGACGGCCTTGATCAGCCGCAGGGTCTCGTCGATGTCCTGGTACTCGCCGGACACCAGTTCGGCGCGGCCCAGCCGGGACATGCGTGACCCGGTGTCCTCCAGGGCAAGGACAATCCCGCCACAGAGCTGGCCCACGGCCTTGCGGAGTTCGTCGTCGGAAATCCCGCCTTCGGCGAGCTTGTCCAGCTCGGCGCCGAGGAGATCCAGTACCTGGCGGACCTTCGATGGTGTGCATCCGGCATACATCCCGAAGTAGCCGGCGTCGGCGTAGGAGGAAGCGAAAGAGTAGGTGGAGTACACCAGGCCGCGCTTCTCGCGGATTTCCTGGAAGAGGCGAGAGGACATGCCGCCGCCCAGAACAGCGTTGAGTACGCTCATGACGTAGCGGCGGTCATCCGTGGCCACTATGGTGGGGCAGCCCATGATGATGTTTGCCTGTTCCACCGCACGCTTGACCACATGCAGGCCGGCAGTGCCGGTGATGTCCGCGCGCTCCGTGGAGCGCCGCTCCACGGGGGCTGCGTCTGGCTCAAGCGACCAGCCGGCGGCGTGGAGCGCCTCCACCACCAGGCCGCAGACGACCTCGTGCTCAAGGCCTCCAGCGGCGGTGATGACCAGCTCGTCCGGGCGGTAGTACCGGCGGTAGTGCTCCCAGACGGAGTCGCGGGCAACCGCCCGGATGGCTGCGGGGGTGCCGCCGATGGGGCGGCCCAGCGGATGCGTGCCCAGCACGGCAGCCACAAAGTTTTCGTGTGCCACGTCCGTGGGGTCGTCGCTGTCCATGGCGATTTCTTCGAGGATGACGTCGCGTTCCTGCTCCATTTCGGCGGGATCCAGGACGGCGCCGGTGATCATGTCGGCAATGACGTCAATGGCCATAGGCAGATCGGAGTCCAGCACGCGTGCGAAGTAGCAGGTGCTCTCCTTGGCGGTGGCGGCATTGGATTCCCCGCCCACCTCGTCGAATGCCGAGGCGATTTCCAGGGCCGTGCGCCGCTTGGTGCCCTTGAACAGCAGGTGTTCGAGGAAGTGCGTTGAACCGTGCTGTCCCGGGGCCTCGTCGCGCGACCCGACACCCACCCAAAAACCGATCGTTGCCGAGCGCTGGCCCGGCATCGCCTCGGTGAGCACCCGAACGCCGCCGGGGAGCACCGAACGCCTGACGACGGAGCCGCCGTCGGTTCCGTGGACGAAGGTGTCACCGGGCTGGTTCTGCTCAAGCGGCAGGGGTACAACAGTCATTGAAGCCTTTCGGGAGCGGCAGCCGGATCTGGCTGCCATCGTAACAGCGGCGGGGCCGGTGGATCATCCACCGGCCCCGCCGATTCATGCTGTGTGGTGCAGGAGCCGATTACTCGGAGTCTGCAGAGCCCTCTGCCCCGGCGGAAGCGTGAACGCGCTCGGGCTCGCCGGCGCCTTCCTCTTCAGCCACAACGGGTGAGAGAGACAGCTTTCCGCGGTCGTCGATCTTGGTGATTTCCACCTGGATCTTCTGGCCCACGGACACGACGTCATCAACGTTGTCCACGCGCTTGCCGCTGGCCAGCTTGCGCAGCTCGGAGATGTGCAGCAGGCCGTCCTTGCCCGGAGTCAGGGAAATGAAGGCACCGAAGGTGGTGGTCTTGACGACCGTACCCAGGTAACGCTCGCCGATTTCCGGGACCTGCGGGTTGGCAATGGCGTTGATGGCGGAGCGTGCTGCGTCAGCAGACGGACCGTTCGTGGCGCCAATGTAGACCGTGCCGTCGTCCTCGATGGAGATGTCGGCGCCGGTGTCTTCCTGGATCTGGTTGATCATCTTGCCCTTGGGCCCAATGACCTCGCCGATCTTGTCAACCGGGATCTTGACCGCGATGACGCGCGGCGCGAACTCGGAGAGTTCATCCGGGGTGTCGATCGCGGAGTTGATGACATCCAGGATGTGCAGGCGGGCTTCGCGGGCCTGCTTCAGTGCTGCTGCCAGCACGGAGGCGGGGATGCCGTCGAGCTTGGTGTCCAGCTGGATGGCCGTGACGAACTCGGACGTACCGGCAACCTTGAAGTCCATGTCGCCGAAAGCATCTTCGGCACCCAGGATGTCCGTGAGGGCTGCGTAGCGGGTCTGGCCGTCAACCTGGTCGGAGACCAGGCCCATGGCGATACCTGCAACTGCTGCCTTCAGCGGCACACCTGCGTTGAGCATGGACAGCGTGGAGGCGCAGACCGAACCCATCGACGTCGAACCGTTGGAGCTGAGGGCCTCCGACACCTGGCGGATGGCGTACGGGAATTCCTCGCGGGACGGCAGCACCGGCACGAGTGCGCGCTCTGCCAAGGCACCGTGGCCGATTTCGCGGCGCTTGGGCGAGCCCACGCGGCCGGTCTCACCGGTGGAGTACGGCGGGAAGTTGTAGTTGTGCATGTAGCGCTTGCGCGTTACGGGAGACAGCGAGTCGATCTGCTGTTCCATCTTCAGCATGTTCAGCGTGGTGACACCCATGATCTGGGTCTCGCCGCGCTCGAAGATGGCCGAACCGTGGACGCGGGGCAGAACCTCGACCTCGGCGGTGAGCTGGCGGATGTCCGTCAGGCCACGGCCGTCGATGCGGATCTGGTCCTTGAGGATGCGCTGGCGCACAACGTGCTTGGTGACCGAGCGGAACGCTGCGGACAGCTCCTTCTCGCGGCCTTCGAACTGGCCGGCCAGGGAAGAGGTGACCTCGTCCTTCAGTGCGTCCGAAGCGGTGTCGCGCTCCTGCTTGTCAGCGATCTGGAAGACAGCGGCGAGCTTCTCGGCGGCAGCAGCCTCAACAGCGGCGTAGGCGTCGTCCTCGTAGTCGAGGAAGACCGGGAACTCGACGGTCGGCTTGGCAGCACGGGCGGCGAGGTCGGCCTGGGCGTCGCACAGTGCCTTGATGAACGGCTTGGCAGCCTCGAGGCCTTCGGAGACAACCTCTTCGGTGGGAGCGGTGGCGCCCTGTTCCTTGATGAGGTTCCAGGAGTTATCCGTGGCCTCGGCTTCGACCATCATGATGGCGACGTCGTCACCGGCGATGCGGCCGGCCACAACCATGTTGAACACGGAGTTCTCAAGCTGGGAGTGCTTCGGGAAAGCAACCCACTGCGAGCCGTTCTCGTCAGCGACGAGGGCAACGCGGACGCCGCCGATCGGGCCGGAGAAAGGCAGGCCGGAGAGCTGCGTGGACATGGAGGAGGCGTTAATGGCCACAACGTCGTAGAGCTCGTCCGGGTTGATCGCCAGGACGGTGACCACGATCTGGACCTCGTTGCGCAGGCCCTTGATGAAGGCGGGGCGCAGGGGGCGGTCCATCAGGCGGCAGGCCAGGATGGCTTCGGTGGACGGGCGGCCTTCGCGGCGGAAGAACGAACCCGGGATGCGGCCGGCAGCGTACATGCGCTCTTCGACGTCGACCGTCAGGGGGAAGAAGTCGAAGCCTTCGCGCGGGTGCTTGCCGGCAGTGGTTGCGGACAGCAGCGCGGTGTCTTCGTCGATGTACACCATGGCTGCGCCGGCTGCCTGCTTGGCGAGGCGGCCGGTTTCAAAGCGGATTACACGCTTGCCAAAGCGGCCATTGTCAATGACTGCTTCTGAGAACTGGATTTCGGGACCCTCCAAGAGAGTCACCTCCGTTTCTTGATTTGAACGGAAGTCCAGCCGCATCAACCCAGCCCAGCATCTGTCTACTGGCCTGCACTGCACCCGGTCATCGATCGAGACCCACGGGCCGGGCTTCAGTCAACGAAGCTTCCCGGGGATCACTACCGAGGACCGCGAATGCGTGATGCGGTTGATCCTCCTGTTTAGTTTTTCTACTGAAGAAGGCGGCCCGTTCCGGCAAAGGAAAGGGCCGCCCCTAAATCAGACTAGCGGCGCAGGCCGAGACGCTCGATGAGCGCACGGTAGCGGGCGATGTCAGTCTTCTTGAGGTAGGTGAGCATGCGCTTGCGACGACCAACCATGGCCAGCAGACCGCGCTGGGTGTGGAAGTCGTGCTTGTGCTCCTTCATGTGCTCAGTGAGATCCTTGATCCGCTGAGTCAGGACTGCAACCTGGACCTCCGGTGAACCGGTGTCGCCTTCGCCGGTTGCGTATTCCTTGATGATGGACTGCTTTACAGCGGCGTCAAGTGCCACAATAACTCCTAGAGATGTGCCGTGAGGCCCGAATCAGTAACTCACTGCCGGGTGTGCCAGCGCGGGAATCCCTGGGAAATTCCCGGAGTCCCTGCACATAACAAGAACCAGCCGCCACGGACTGCAGCCGGATCCAACGTTTAGTTTACCGGCATGCCGCGCGGGTTGTCGAAACCGCGGCCCTCCAGCCGTTCCCGGATGGCGGCCACGCCGCGGTGGACTTCCTCGAAGGACGTGCTCAGCGGCGACAAACCGATCCGGATTCCCTGGGGTGCGCGGAAGTCAGGGATGACGTCCTGCTCCCACAGTTCAGCCGTCACGTCGCGGAACGCCGGATGGTCCACCGTGATGTGACTCCCCCGCTGCTGCGGGTCGCGCGGTGATGTCAATCTGACGCCAAGGGGTTCCAGCCATGCTTCGAACAGTTCCACGGCAAAGCCGGTGAGCTTGAACGACTTTTCCCGAATGGCCGCCATGCCGGCTTCTTCGATGAGGTCCAAGGTGCCGCGCATCGCGAGCATCCCAAAAATGGCCGGTGTGCCGCTGAGGAAACTCCGGATCCCGGGCGCGGGCTCGTAGCCGGCGGCCATCTCGAACGAGTCTTTGCGGCCCATCCAGCCCCAGATCGGCTGCTGAAGCCCCGGCAGGTGCCGGCTGTTGACGTACGCGAAGGCCGGTGAACCCGGGCCGCCGTTGAGGTACTTGTACGTACATCCGGCTGCGAAATCGACGCCGGCGCCGTCCAGGTCGATCTCCACCGAGCCTGCGGAATGGCAGAGATCCCAGACCACTACGGCACCGGCGTCATGGACGGCGGCAGTAATGGCTTCCAGGTCGGCAAGGAACCCTGAGCGGTAGGCCACGTGGCTCAAAAGTACGACGGCGGTGGCAGGGCCGGTTGCCTCCCTCACCTGTGCGACGCTCACCCCGGACGAGGGATCGGATTCGATCCACCGCAGGGTCAGTCCTTCCTCGCGGGCGATGCCCTCCACGAGGTACCGGTCAGTGGGGAAGTTATCGGTGTCCAGGACGATTTCGGTGCGCTCAGTGTCGCCCACTGCTGCCACGGCCGCGCGGATGAGCTTGTAGAGCACCACTGTTGTTGAGTCTGCGATGACAGTCTGGCCCGGGGCGGCGCCGAGGACGGCGCGCCCCAGTTGGTCGCCAATGGTGTGCGGGAGTTCAAGCCATTCCTCGTCCCAGCCACGGATCAGTCGTCCGCCCCAGCTGTCCCGGATGAAGTCACTGATGTCCTGCGGCGTGCGCTTGAGCGGGCGGCCCAGCGAGTTGCCGTCCAAGTAGGACAGTGGCGTGTCGGTGCCGATAAAGAGGTCCCGGTAGGGAGCCAACGGGTCCGCGGCATCCAGTTCTGCCGCCCGCCGGAGGAGGGCGCCGCCGTCGGGGTCCTGCCGTGTTTCCTGTCCGTTCACCTTCCCGGCATCCATGCTCACTGGCCGATCTCCGTCCGGACGGCGAAGAGTTCGGGGAAGAAGGTCAGCTCAAGTGCTTTCTGCAGGAAAGCGGCACCGCTGGAGCCTCCTGTTCCGGACTTCATGCCGATGGTCCGTTGCACGGTGCGGAGGTGCCGGAAACGCCATAGCTGGAAGTTGTCCTCAAGGTCCACGAGCTCTTCGCAGGCCTCGTAGGCTCCCCAGTTATCGGCAGCGTTTTCATAGATGTGCTTAAACAGCGGCACCAGTTCCGGGCAGAATTCGTGGGCGCGCGTGACGTCCCGCTCCAGGACGGAGAGGGGCACGTCGAAGCCCTGCCGTGCGAGGTAGGACAGGAATTCGTCGTAGATGCTGGGGGCAGTGAGCAACTCCTCCAGCATGGAGTGCGCCTCGGGATCGGATTCGAACACCGGCAGCATCTTGCGGTTCTTGTTGCCGAGGATAAATTCGACGGCCCGGTACTGGCTGGACTGGAAGCCTGATGAGTTGCCGAGGAAGCCGCGGAACTGGGAGTACTCCGTGGGCGTGAGCGTGGCCAGGACCGACCACTGTTCCGTGAGCGTCTTCTGGATGTGCTTGACCCTGGCGATTCCCTTCAGCGCGGAGCCGAGGTCGTCGGCGCGGAGCCAGGCCGCTGCGCTGCGGAGTTCATGAAGCACCAGCTTTAGCCACAGCTCGGTGGTCTGGTGCTGGATGATAAACAGCAGTTCGTCGTGGTGTTCGGGTTTACTGACGGGCTGTTGGGCGCTGAGGAGGGTGGGCAACTGCAAGTACGAGGCGTAGCTCATGCGGGAACTGAAATCGCGGACAATGCCCTTGTCCAGTTTCCTGGTGTTCTTTTCAATGGTCACTTCGGCTGCCTTTCCTGGCGGGTGCTCCGATCAGCGGCGGACCAGGAGATCATGGGCCTGGACCACGTCCAGGCGCATCTGGTCCACCAGTGCCTCAGGCCCACGATAGGCCACCATCCCCCGGAGCCTGGCCACGAATTCCACCACTACTGTCTGGCCGTACAGATCGAAGTCCTCCACGGACTCGTCCGGACGGTCGATCACATGGGCTTCGACCTGGCGGCTGACGCCGTCAAATGTGGGGTTGGAACCAACTGAAATGGCCGCAGGCCAGCGGGTGCCGGCCTGGTCAACGAGCCACCCGGCGTAGATTCCGTCAGCAGGGATGAGCCCCGTTGCTTCATGGGCGAGGTTGGCCGTGGGGAACCCAAGCGCCCGTCCCCGGGCAGCACCGTGGACCACTTCGCCGCGCATCCGGTGCGGGCGACCGAGCACGGCAGCGGCCGTGGCGACGTCGCCCTCCCGCAGTGCCTCACGCACCCAGGTGGAGGAGCAGCGGCGGTCCTTGCCGTCGTCGTCATGCAGGGGGTAGCCCTCCGAGCCGAACTCGCTGATGACCTGGACGTCGAAACCGAACTTCTCGCCAAGCTGCTTCATGGTGTCCAGGTCGCCGGAGTTGCCGCGGCCAAAACGGGCGTCGTGGCCGATCACCACGTGGCTGGCGTGGAGGCTGTCAACGAGTACCTGGCCCACGAACTCCTCGGCCGTAAGGGCCGCCAGGTTCAGGGAGTATTTCATCACCAGGATGGCGTCCAGGCCCAGTTCCCCCAGGGCTTCGAGTTTGTCGTGAAGGCCCATGATCATCTCGGGCGCCGACTCCGGACGGTGGATCACTGCGGGGTGGGGATCGAAGGTCACAGCCACGGCTTTGGTGCCGTTGCGGCGGGCGGACCGGATCAGCTGGGACAGCACCTGCTGGTGGCCGCGATGGACGCCGTCGAAGTTGCCGAAAGTGACAACGGATGGACCGAAGTCCGCCGGGACCTCGGACGGATCGTTCCAGATGTAGACCATCACCCTCGCCTTTTACTGCCTGCAACTGACATGTACGCGGCGCCTGACCGGCGCCGGAACTCTCTAAGATTACCCGGTATCACGGGCCCACCAGGACGGCGCCGCGGACGTGGGCGGCCGGCCGGCCCGGGAGCGGAAAACGATCAAGCCGCTGCTTGGCGTTTGCCCGGGCGCCGCCTGTACAGCCAGGCCAGGCCAAGGATCGGCAGCACCAGCGGAACAAAGGCATACCCCCGGCCAAACAGCGACCAGACGGTTTCGTGCGGGAACTGGACCGGGTCAAACACGCTCAGTGCTCCCACTACCACCACGCCCACCAATTCCACCAGCACCGCAGCCAGCGAGACCTTGAACCAGGTACTTCCGGGCTTGGCCAGGGAGACGGTAGCCACCACGTACACGAGGGCGGCGAATGCTGAGAGCAGGTAGGCCAGAGGTGCCTCGGAGAATTTCGTCAGGATCTGGTAGCCCGCCCGCGCGGTGGCGGAGATGGCGAACACAGCATAGACGGCGATCAGGAGCCTGCCGGGGCCGGTGTTCCGCGTGTCCTCGGCAGACGGGTTTGCCTTGTCCGGCGTCGCTTCGGAGCGAGGTGATTTCACGTTGCGGGCTTCTTCCACTTCAGTACCAGATCTGGTTCATTCGGGCGGCCATAACCAGGGCGGTCACCCCGACGGCGGCCAGGACAAAGTTGCTCCAGCGGGTCCGTTCGAGGATGGACCAGTAGACGGCGGCGGGCGGCAGGAGCATGGCTGTAACCAGGTAGCCCCAGAACTCCCAGGCTTCGCCTGCGATGGGTTCGCCAGCCATCACCCTGACAATGGAGCCCACGAGGTAGACCACGAGGGCCAGTTCGACGCCGGCAACGGACAGGATGGTGAGGTCGTTGGGGGCTTTCTTGAGGATCCCGGCCACCAGGCAGATGCCGCTGGAGAGGAGGCCGACAGCCAGGATGATGTAGAAATATGCGTCCACGCCTAAGACTCCCGGGCGCCATTGCCGGGCGCGAACACCAGGACGGGTTTGGCAAAGTTGCCCGAATCCGCCAGGAGCGCCACGAGGCTGCCATCAGGGGCAAAGGCGGCGGCTGGATGATCAGCGGTGGCAGCCTTGGGACTGCCTGCTTCGGCGCCAGCTGCGATCCTGCGGCCGAAGGAGATCTCCGTGGTTTCCTCGGCGGTGAGCTCCCTGTTGGGCATCAGCGCCCTGGCGGCCTCGGACATCTCCAGGACCTGGAGTTCCTCGGCCAACTGTTCCAACGTCCGTGCCTGCTCCAGCGAGTAGGGGCCAACGTGGGTGCGGCGGAGCGCCGTCAAGTGCCCGCCGACACCCAGCGCGTTTCCCAGGTCCCTGGCCAGCGCGCGGATGTACGTGCCGGAGGAGCACTCCACTGTGACGTCGATGTCCACTACCGCGGAGCCCTCCGGCCCGGCGCCGTGTTCCCGGTGGATGCTGTGCACTTCGAAGCGGTGAATCGTGACGGGGCGGGCAGCGAGCTTGACCTCTTCGCCGGAGCGAACCCGGGCGTACGCCCGTTCGCCGTTGACCTTGATCGCACTGACGCTGCTGGGCACCTGCTGGATCAGCCCCGTAAGGGCCGCCACGCCGTCGTGAATGGCCTCATCCGTAACCGCGGCAGCGCTGGTGGAGGCAACGACGTCGCCCTCGGCATCGTCAGTGACGGTTGACTGGCCCAGCCGGATGGTGGCGGTGTACGTCTTGGAGGTGCCCACGATGTAGGTGAGCAGTCGAGTGGCCTTGTTAATGCCCACCACCAGGACGCCCGTGGCCATGGGATCCAGCGTCCCTGCATGCCCTACTTTACGGGTTCCGGCGATGCGCCGCATCCGACCAACCACATCATGGCTGGTCCATCCTTGCGGTTTGTCCACTATCACCAGTCCAGAAAGCACGCCTCCCAGTATATCGGCGCCGACGGCGGCCCCGGCCCACACCCCTCAGGCCAGATCCGGGCCTGCCCCGGATCCTGGCCACGGCTAGGATGGCAATCATGCCTGAGCTTGCCGCGCACGCGCGTGACGTACCCGTCAACCAGATCCGCGAAATCACAGAGGCCGCCTGGCGCAGTCCCGGGGCGATCGTCCTGAGTATCGGCGAGCCGGGCTTCGCACTCCCCCGCCACGTCCTTGAAGCCGGAATGGCATGCCTGGACAGGGACGAAACCAACTACACACCCAACGCCGGCATCCCGGCACTCCGCGAAGCGTTTGCTGCCAGGTTTAGCGCCGGCGTCAGCCATGGCATCGGCGCCGAGCGGGTGTACGTGGTGGCGGGCGCGCAGCAGGGCCTGCACCTTGCGATGAGCCTGCTGCTCTCCCCCGGCGATGAGATCCTGATCCCCAACCCCGGCTACCCAACGTTCGCCATGACCAGCCGGCTCCTCAGCGCCGTCCCGGTGGGGTATCCGCTGTATCCCGAGGAGGACTTCCAGCCCCGGATCCAGGACATCGAGGCCCTCATCACGGACCGGACGCGCGTGCTCGTGCTGAACTCGCCCTCTAATCCCTTGGGCGCAGTCCTCGGCGAGGAACTGACGCGGCAACTTGTGGAACTCGCCCGCCGGCACGACCTCTGGATCATTTCCGATGAATGCTACGAGGCTTTCACCTACGATGTTCCCCACGTCAGCCCGGTGCGGTTCGACAGCGACGAGCCCGGTGAGGCGCGCGTCTTCACGTCCCTGACGCTGTCCAAGACGTACGGCCTGACCGGCCTCCGGATCGGTGCCCTGGTCTGCCCGCCCGGGCTGGAGCAGAAGATGAACAACGTGATGGAGGCGATTGTCTCCTGCGTTGCGTCGCCCTCGCAGTATGCGGCGCTCGCGGCCCTCACCGGACCGCAGGACTACGTCCGGGACACCCACGCCCACTACCGGGCCAACCGGGATGCGGCTTCGGCCATCCTCGACGCCAAGGGGATTCCGTACTTGAGCGCGCAAGGGGCCTTCTATCTCTGGGCCGACGTTTCCCACGTGAGTGAGGGCGACGTCCGGGGTTGGGTCCGCTCGTTCCTCGCCGGCTCGGGGGTGGCGCTTGCGCCTGGAACGGCCTTCGGCTCGATCGGCGAGGGTTGGGTGCGGATCGCGCTGTGCGGCGGTCTGGACGAGTTGGTGGAGGGCGTTGGCCGGTTGCCCGAGCGCACGTGAGTAAAGAAGCCCTAACTGCGGCTGTCGGCCAACGCCCCATCCAGCCAGGAGCGAAGCGCCGCCGCAGGGGCCGCCCCCGCCTGCCGGGCTACCACTCTTCCGTCGACGATAACCATCAGCGTGGGGATGGCCTGCACGTCGAACCGACGGGAAAGCTGCGGGGAACGGTCAACATCCACCTTAACGAGCTTGATCCGGCCGGCCCGTTCCACGGCAAGTTTGTCCAGCACCGGGCTCACCATCCGGCAAGGACCGCACCAGGCAGCCCAGAAATCGATGAGTGCGGGAACCGGGGACCGTTCTGCAATCAAGGCGAAGTTGTGATCGCCGGCGGTAACGATCCAGGGCAGGTCCAACCGGCAACTGCCGCAGCGTGGACGGCCGGCAGCGTCGGCGGGAACCCTGTTGGTCTTCCCGCAGTTGGGGCACTTGATGAGCGTTGGTTCCGCTGCGCCGGGCTCCACTGGGCATTCTGCCTTCCGGGTCAGTAGTGTGTGCGGTGCCTATTGCGCCGCCACGCTTCAAACGGGGCGTCCGACGCCGACACAGCAGCCTGGGCGACCGGCAACAGTTCCGGCCGGGTGCCGCTGAAATAGTCATAGAACACTGCGTCGTCGAAGCCTGCTGCGGCGGCTCCGTGCCGGTCGGCGGCGAAGTAGACACGGTCGATGCGGGCCCAGAGGGCGGCCGCCAGGCACAACGGGCATGGCTCACAACTGGTGTAGAGAACAGCCCCGCGCAGGTCAAACTTCGCTGTGGCCGCCGCGGCCGTCCGGATCGCTACGACTTCCGCGTGTGCCGTGGGGTCGTTGTCCCGGGTGACGCGGTTGATGCCTTGATGGACGCGTCCGTCCACGGTCACCACCAGCGCACCGAAGGGACCACCGCCGTCGGCAACGTTCTTCACGGCCAGTTCAACGGCCTGTTCCAAGTATCGGGAAGCTTCATGGTTCTCGCTCGCCAGGGTCATAGCTAGATCCTAGCCCGGCAGACGCAGGAAGGCCCGGACTGCAGTTGCAGTCCGGGCCTTCCTGTAAGCCACGCTGTGGTGCGTCAGAGGCCTACTTGTTGCCGTCTTCGTCGAGTTCTTCGTCGTCGGTGACGTCAAGGTCCTCTTCGTCGAAATCGTCCTCGTCGATCTCCACATCGGCAGGTACGTCACGCTTGTAGGGATCGGCGTCGCCGGCGTGCTTGGCTTTCTCGGCGAGGGCGGCAACCTCGGCGTCGCGCTTCTTCGCGGCCCGGAGGAGTTCCTCGAGGTTGGAGGCAACCACGGGAATCTGGTCGGCCACGAATTCAAGGCTGGGAGTCAGCCGGACCGTTACGTTCCGGCCCACTTCCTGGCGAAGCACGCCTTTGGCCTTCTCAAGACCCTTGGCAGCATCAGCCTGGACAGCCTGGTCACCAAACACGGTGTAGTAGAGGGTGGCGTGCTGCAGGTCGTTGGTCACCCGGGCATCGGTAATAGTGATGCCTTCAAGCCGAGGATCCTTAACCTTCCGGCCCAGGGCCTCGGCAACAACAACCTTAATCCGCTGCGCCAACTTGGCAGCCCGTGCGGGATCAGCCATGAACAACTCCTAAAAATATGGAACGTACGACGGCGGCTTGGCAGCTGCGTCACGCGTTTTAGTTTGGATGCCACGCGCCTAACGCGAGCCTACGACGGACCCGCGTTGGGTTTTTCCGGCGGCCGGGGAGTGGCATCGGGCCTGTCGGAGCCGGGCGGCTTGCGATCGCAGATCGCCAGCCGTCCGGCGAAGGGGCGGGGCCGCCGGGAAAACCCAACGACCCCGACCCTGTAAAGCTCAGACGACTAGACGCGCGGCTTCTCGCGCATCTCGAAGGTCTCAATGATGTCGCCTTCGGTGATGTCGTTGAACGAGCCAAGACCGATACCACACTCGAAGTCCGTACGGACCTCGGTGGCGTCGTCCTTGAAGCGCTTGAGCGTCTCAACGGTGAGGTTGTCACCGATGATCTTGCCGTCGCGGCTGATGCGCGCCTTGGTGTTGCGTCGGATGATGCCCGAGCGAACGATGGAACCTGCGATGTTGCCGAACTTGGAGGAACGGAACACTTCGCGGACCTCGGCGGTGCCCAGCTGGACCTCTTCGTACTCGGGCTTGAGCATGCCCTTGAGGGCCATCTCGATGTCATCGATTGCCGAGTAGATGACGGAGTAGAAGCGCATGTCCACGCCTTCGCGGTCTGCCAGTTCGGCAACACGCTCGGCAGGCTTGACGTTGAAGCCAATGATGACGGCGCTGTCGACCGTCGCCAGGTTGACGTCGTTCTGCGTGATGGCACCAACGCCGCGGTGGATGACGCGCAGCTGCACGCCTTCGCCGACGTCGATCTTGAGCAGGGCGTCTTCCAGGGCTTCCACGGCACCGGACACGTCACCCTTGAGGATGAGGTTGAGGGTGTCGATCTTGCCGTCGGCCACGGCCTGGTCGAAGTCTTCCAGGCTGATGCGCTTGCGGCGCTTGGCCAGTGCAGCGTTGCGGTCGGCTGCTTCACGCTTCTCGGCGATCTGGCGTGCGGTGCGCTCGTCAGCGGTCACGAAGAAGGTGTCGCCGGCGCGCGGCACGTTGGACAGACCCAGGACCTGTACGGGGCGGGACGGGCCGGCCTCGGTCAGGGCGCTGCCGTCGTCGTCGAACATGGCGCGGACGCGGCCGTGGGCCGTACCGGCCACGATAGTGTCACCGACACGCAGTGAACCGGACTGCACCAGGACGGTGGCAACGGAACCGCGGCCCTTGTCCAGGTTGGCTTCGATCGCGATACCGCGTGCGTCCTTGTTCGGGTTGGCGCGCATGTCCAGGGCGGCGTCTGCGGTGAGCAGGACGGCCTCGAGCAGCTCGTCGATGTTGAGGTTCTGGCGGGCAGAGACCTCCACGAACATGGTGTCGCCACCGTATTCTTCGGGAACCAGGCCGTACTCGGTCAGCTGGCCGCGGACCTTGTCCGGGTTGGCGCCTTCCTTGTCGATCTTGTTCACGGCCACCACGATCGGCACATTCGCTGCCTGTGCGTGGTTGAGGGCTTCAACGGTCTGCGGCATTACGCCGTCGTCCGCTGCGACCACCAGGATGGCGATGTCAGTGACCTTGGCACCACGGGCACGCATGGCGGTGAACGCCTCGTGGCCCGGAGTATCAATGAACGTGATCTTGCGATCGGTGCCTTCGTGGTTGTGCGTGACCTGGTAAGCACCGATGTGCTGCGTGATGCCACCGTGTTCGCCGGCCATGACGTCCGACTTGCGGATGGCGTCGAGCAGGCGGGTCTTACCGTGGTCAACGTGGCCCATGACGGTGACAACCGGAGGACGTGCCTCAAGGTCTTCGTCGCCTTCGGCTTCCAGCTCTGCTTCGAAGTCGATGTCAAAGGTGGAGAGCAGCTCGCGCTCCTCATCCTCCGGCGACACAACCTGGAGCTTGTAGCCAAGCTCCTCGCCGAGCAGTGCGAAGGTTTCCTCATCCAGTGACTGGGTGGCCGTGGCCATTTCGCCCAGGTGGAAGAGAACGGTGACCAGCGCTGCGGGGTTTGCCTCGATCTTGTCGGCAAAGTCCGTGATGGACGAACCACGGCGGAGCCGCACTACGGTGTTGCCATCGCCGCGGGGTACGCTCACGCCACCCAGCGACGGGGCACTCATCTGCTCAAGTTCCTGGCGCTTGGCACGCTTCGACTTGCGCTGCTTGCCACGGCCTGCGCCGCCCTTACCGAAAGCACCCTGGGTGCCACCGCGTCCGCGGCCACCCTTGCCAAAGCCGCCGCCGGCCGGAGCGCCGCCACCGGCACCGGGAGCACCGGTACCTGGAGCGCCACCCGGACGTCCCGGACCACGGCCACCGGCACCCGGACGGCCTGCACCAGCCGGTGCGGGACGCTCAGTGCGGTTAGGCATCATGCCCGGAGTAGGACGGTTTCCACCAGCACCACCGGGACGCGGTGCCCCGGGTCGCGGGCCACCGGCACCTGCTGCGGGACGGGGACCGCCTGCACCGGCTGCCGGACGCGGACCACCGGGACGGGGGCCACCGGCACCGGCTGCCGGACGGGGACCACCGGGGCGTTCGCCGTCGGTACGGCCACCGGCGCGGGGCATGCCCTGGGAGGTAGCGAACGGGTTGTTACCCGGACGCGGAGCGCGCTCACCATCGCCACGGCCGCGGGGCATGCCCTGGGACGTGGCGAACGGGTTGTTGCCCGGACGGGGGCCGCCGGGACGCGGCGCAGAGCCGCCCTGTGCAGCTCCGCCTGAGCGGGTGGGTGCTGCCGGAGTCTCTGCCTTGGGGGCGGGACGGGCGCCCGGCTTGGCTCCGGTGGACGGAGCGCTTGCTGCCGGAGCGCTTGCTGCCGGAGCGGAAGCAGTCGGGGCTGGTGCAGCCGGAGCTGCCGAAGCGGCAACGGGCGCAGCCGGGGCTGCGGGCGCTGCAGCGGCAGGCGCCGGAGCTATGGGGGCTGCTGGACCGGGAGCAGGTGCTGCCGGACGTGATTCTGCCGACGGGGCAGGCGCCTTGGGCGCGGCTGCCGGAGCTGCGGCCTTAGCCGCGGCGTCGGGATAGGCGTTGCGGAGTTTCCGCACCACCGGGGCCTCAATGGTGGAAGAGGCGGAGCGAACGAATTCGCCCAGTTCCTGCAGTTTTGTCACTGCATCTTTGGAAGTAATACCGAGCTCTTTAGCGAGCTCGTGTACGCGGACCTTGGCCACATTTCTCCTGTCTCGGTCCGCACCGAGCCAGGCACGAACCGTCTACTTCTTACTGCGGGCCCTCACCGCGGCTGCGGCTGCAGGGCCCATTGCAGAGCGCAACAAAGTTGTCATCGTTGCGCACTCATCGCTGGGAACTCATCGGGTTTCCATCAGTTTTCTGACCCGCTTTCAGGTTGGACGGTTGTTGCTGCAGCTACCGGAGGTAACCGCAGCGGGCCTTCAGCGCCCGCGCCTGCCTTGATCCGGCGTTCGACGTCGGCGGTCCCGGTCGCGCCGTTAAGGGCACGTCCGAATGCTCGCCGCTTGACCGCCAGGGCCATGCACGATTCGCTGGGGTGCAGCCATGCACCCCGGCCAGCCATCCGGCGTCGTTCATCGACTATGACAGCGGACGAACCGCTGGCATCAGCCACGAGCCGGAGGAGCTCCGACCGCGGACCCTTCTTCCGGCATCCGATGCAGGTACGCTGCGGTTGATTCTCGCTGTGAAGCACTTCTGCCACGGTGAGCATCTTCCTGACGTACTAGCTGCCAGCCCATGCCAGCCCGCCACAGCAAACTGCAGGGAGGGCACGCAAGGGCGCACGAATACCGGCCGTTAGGCGCGGTCATTGTCTATTCTAGCCCCTCGGGGCCATTCTGCCGGAAACCGGCGTGCCGACGGAGGGTATCCGCCGTCGGCTGCCGGACCTGGTGAGGTTCAGTTTTCGCGCGGCGACGCGGCGTCGGAGACGATGTCGATCCGCCAGCCGGTCAGCTTCGCTGCCAGGCGGGCGTTTTGGCCCTCTTTGCCAATGGCCAGAGACAGCTGGTAGTCCGGGACGACAACCCGGGCTGAACGGGTGGCTTCGTCGATGATCGTGACGGAATTCACACGCGACGGGGACAGGGCGCTGGCAATGAAGGTCGCTGGGTCCTCGCTGAAATCGACGATATCGATCTTCTCGTCGTTCAGTTCAGTCATGACCGCCCGCACGCGTGAGCCCATTTCACCGATGCACGCACCCTTGGCGTTGATGCCAGGGGTGTTGGCCTTGACGGCGATCTTGGTGCGGTGGCCGGCTTCGCGGGCCAGTGCAACGATCTCCACGGACCTGTCCGCGATTTCCGGCACCTCCAGTTCGAAGAGCTTCCGGACAAGGCCCGGGTGCGACCGGGACAGTGTGACGGACGGGCCCTTAGTACCGCGGTGGACGTCGATAACCAGGGCGCGGAGCCGGTTGCCGTGGGTGTACTTCTCCCCCGGCACCTGCTCGGGCGGCGGGAGCAGCGCTTCCACCGTGCCCAGGTTGACCTGGATCATGTGCGGATTGTTGCCCTGCTGGATCAGCCCGGCAACGAGTTCACCCTCGCGGCCCTTGAACTCGCCCAGGACGGCGTCGTCCTCGACGTCCCGGAGGCGCTGCAGGATGATCTGCCGTGCCGTGCTTGCCGCAATGCGGCCGAACCCGGCCGGAGTGTCCTCGAACTCGCCGATGGGGGCACCGTCGTCGTCGATCTCCACAGCCCAGATGGTCACGTGTCCGCTCTTGCGGTCCAGTTCGGCGCGGGCCTTCTCGAAGGCGCCGGGCGACTTGTGGTAGGCCACCAGGAGCGCCTGCTCAATGGTGGGAATCAGGAGGTCCAGCGGAATTTCACGCTCACGCTCCAGAAGTCTCAGTGCGCTCATGTCAATATCCATCAGGCCTCCTCAGAAGGTCCATTGTGCTCAGGTTCCAGACCGGCCTCGTCGAGGTGGCTGAATTCGATCTCGACTTTTCCGTTGCGGATCCTGTCGAAAGGAAGTTTTACGGGTTCGCCCTGCTTGGGCTTCATACCCTTTTTGACGGCGATCTCCGGGACGAGGGTCACGCCGGATTCGTCCACAGCTTTGACCCTGCCGGTGACGTTGTCGCCCTGGATGACGTTGACCTTGACCAGGCGCCCGCGGGCCCGGTGCCAGTGGCGCTCTTCCGTCAGGGGCCGGCCCACGCCGGGAGAGGAAACTTCAAGGTCATAGGGACGGCCGTCATCGCCGGGGTCGTTGTCCAGGACGTCGGACAGGACTTTGGAGATATCGGCGATGACGTCCAAATTGACGCCGCCGGTCTCCTCCTGCGGCAGGTCCACCACCACGTGGACCACCCGGTGCGAGCCGGGGATGATGGAGACGTCCTCAAGGTACAGGCGGTTGGCCTGGACCGAGGGTTCAAGTAAGGCCCGAAGCCGGGCAGCTTCCGGATTGTAGGCAGGCGCAACGTCAGCCCTACCCGTTCCGGTACGGTCTGATGAAGTCGTGGCTTCTGCATTACTCACGATGCCGGCCGCCTCCCGATAGATGATGTTGTGACTACTAGCCTAGCGATTTTCCGGGCACAGTGGTGCACCGGGTTTGCCGTCCGGCGTGACAACATGGTCTGTTGTGAAAGCCGACAGCACCGAAATCAGCGCCCGAACGCGGTATTTCCGGTATGCCGTTTTTTCGCTCACAGCCCTGCTCGTGATGAGCCTGGGCATGGTCCTCATCCCCCATCAGCCCCCTGCACCTGCGGAAACGCCTTTTTCCGAGCGTGCCCGGGCTGCTGCACTGGCCGATACCCTGGCTCTGCGGGCTGCCGGGAGGGACCTGACTGAAGCCGGCGCGGGAGCGGGTGCGCCCGACGATACCGCTGTGCTGGACCGCGTTGTGACTTTGCTGACCATCCAGGCCCGGACCCTGCTGCTGCCCGGTGACACCCCCACCTCCCCCACCCGGTCAGATGCGGGGCAGGCCGCCTCCCCTGACTCTTCCGCCGGCCAGACCGCCTCTCCCGGGGGTCCGACGTCGGCCGTTCCATCTACCGCTGCCGAGCTCGCGGCAGCCCTGTCCGCCAGCGGGGCGAGGCGCCTCACCGATGCGCTGGAAGCCGACGGCGGCATGGCCCGCCTCCTCGCCGGCGCCGGTGCCGCGCAGTTACTCGTGGCCCGGGACGTAGCCGCTTCCGCCGGCATTCCGGCTGAGGAACTGCCTGGCTGGCAGGAGCCCGACGCTCCCGCGGGCCAGGCCACCCGCACGCCGGCCGAGTGCCCCAGTTCCGGACCGTCAGGCGAAGGGGACGACGATCGTGGTGGTGTTGGGGAGGACGCGGCACTCACTGCCGCGCTGGACTCCGAACGTGAGACTATCTATGGCTACCAGGCTGCGCTGACGCGCCTCGACCCGGCAGCCGCGGCCCAAGCGTCCGCCCTGTTGGCGGAACACCTGGACCTCGCCGAGCAGGCTGAGGCCTACGCCACCATGCACTGCGCAGCGGTGCCGCCAACGCCGCCCGGATACGTACTCGACAGTGCATTCCTGAGTGCGCCCGCCGCAGGGTTGTCACACCTTGAGTCCGGCACCCTGCCGGCCTATGGGGACGTTGTGGCGTTCAGCACGGCTCCAACCCGTGGCTGGGCGGTGTCGGCCCTCGTCTCCGCCGCGAAGCGGACCATCGTTTGGGGCGGGGACCCCGGAGCCGTTCCCGGCCTGGAACTGGACGAGTCACAGCTTCCGCCCTTGCCGGACATGCCCGTGCACGCCGTCCCCACCACATCTGAGCCAGCCACGTAGTTCCTGATGCTGGCAAGCAGGCCCAAGTGGTGGTTTGCTGATTTTATGGATTCCCAGGAGCCAGCCGGCCTTCCGGCGGACAAGAAGGACCTGCAGCGCCACCTCGAAACCGAGCCTCACGACAACGACGTGGCCCAGCGCCTGAACTGGCTGCGCGCCGGAGTGCTGGGCGCCAACGACGGCATCGTCTCCGTAGCCGCCATCGTGGTGGGCGTGGCAGGTGCAACCGCGGACACCGGACCTATCCTGGCAGCGGGCGCTGCCGGCTTGGTGGGCGGCGCCGTGTCCATGGCTTTGGGTGAGTATGTCTCCGTCAGCAGCCAAAGCGACAGCCAGAAAGCACTGATCGAAAAGGAGCGGCGCGAGCTCGCCGAAGAGCCGGAAGAAGAACTCGCGGAACTGGCCGCCATTTACCAGGACAAGGGCCTCACCCCCGAAACAGCCCACCAGGTAGCGGTGGAACTGACCGAACACAATGCCCTTGCAGCGCATCTCTCGGCTGAACTCAACATCGACGAAGAGGACATCGTCAGTCCTTGGCACGCCGCCTTCGCTTCGGCTGTGGCCTTCACGCTCGGCGCGGTCCTGCCGATGCTGGCCATCCTCCTGCCGCCGCCGGGCATCCGGGTTCCGCTGACCTTTGGCACCGTGCTTTTGGCACTTGCCCTGACCGGCGCGCTGGGAGCCTGGATCGGGGGCGGTTCCAAAACACGCGCGGCAGTCCGGGTGGTGGTGGGCGGAGCACTGGCCCTGGCGGCAACTTTCACCATTGGCAACCTGCTCGGGGCCAGCGGAATGGTCTAACGCTGTCAACCCGGCGCAAGGGGCCGGATGAGGACGCGTCGGCATCCCCGCCCCTGCAGCCAGGGTCAACTACGCTGGAATCGATGAGCCAGCAGATTCAGGTGCCGATCCCCGTAGACCTCGCCAGAAGATACAGCAGAAACAGCGCAGGACGGGCCTGGCTGGCCGCACTGCCTGCCCTGTTGAGCGGCCGGATGGAGCATTGGGACCTTGGCATCGATCTGGCTCCCGGTGGCGTGCCATGGAACGGACACGGCGGAATTGTCGTCCCGGTTCGCCGCAACGACGGAACACCGGCCGCCCTCAAGGTTGCCTTTCCGCATGATGAAGCCCGCGTCGAACGGCACGCCCTGGAGCTGTGGGCGGGGCACGGCGCCGTACGGTTGCTGGAATCCGACGCCGGAACGTGCTCCATGCTGCTGGAACGGCTGGACGCGGACACCTCGCTGCAGGATGTCCCGATGGATGACGCCGTATCCGTGTGGGGCGGCCTGCTCCGCCAGCTGAGCCTGGAGCCTGACCACCGGCCACAATGGCTGGAGTTCGACCACATCGCCGGGCGTGCCGAGCAGTGGAGCGACGACCTGCCCGCCGACTGGGAGCAGCAGGGCCGGCCGTTCCCCCGGTGGCTGCTGGAAGCCGCACTGGAAGTCTGCCAGACCCGCGGTGCCGTGGGGCGCCGCTCCGGACACGACGTGCTGGTGCACACCGACTTCCACTTCCTGAACATCCTGGCCCGTCCCACATGGCAGGACAGACCAGGCTTCGCGGCCATCGACCCGCAGCCCATGATCGGCGAACCGGAATTTGCGGTGGCACCGTTGCTCTGGAACCGGATCCAGGACCTCCCCCGCAGCGACCCGCAGGCGGGGCTGCGGGAACGCTGCTGTGACTTCAGCGAGGCAGCTGGCCTGGACAGTGAAGTGGCACGCCAGTGGGGTGTTGCCCGCGAAGTGGAGAACGCCCTCTCCTACGCCGGCCGCCCGCACCACGAAGGGGACCTGGCACGCTCGCTTTGGGTGGCCAGCACCCTGGCCGGCCGGACCCTGGACGTGCTGCCGCCCGCGCATTCCCTGCCGGAACCGGGACAGGCTGGAAGTTTTTGTCCAGAGGCAGCGGGATAAACGGTGGCCACGTCCCCCGATCTTGACAAAAACCGTGGCTCTTGGGGGTAGGGCGATATCAGGCCTTGGCCGCCCGGACCGCCGCAAAGGCCGAAGTGACCGCATCAACCGCGGTGCCGACGTCGTCCGCGTCCGTGCTCCAATTGCTCACTGACACGCGCAGGACGTCCCTGCCCTGCCACCGCGATCCGGACATCCAGACCTTGCCGTCCTCGATCACCCGGGCCGTGACCGCCCTCGTGGTGGCGTCATCGCCGAAGGCGAGCGACACCTGGGTGTACTCAACATCGTTGAGCACCTCGATGCCGTCCACGGCGGCCAATGCCGCTGCAATCCCGGAAGCCGCCTCCACCAGGCCCCTGACCTGCGCGGCCACGCCGTCGCTGCCCAGAGAGCGGAGGGCCGCCCAGACCGGTACTCCGCGGCCCCGGCGCGACAGCTCCGGGGCCTTTTCGAACGGGTCACCCGGACCTTCGGCGTCGTGGATCAGGTAACTCGTGTGCTGCAGCCCCATCGCGCTGCGCAGGGCGTTGGAATCCCGTACGACGGCGATGCCACAGTCATACGGTACGTTCAGGGTCTTGTGTGCGTCCGTCCCCCAGGAATCGGCGAGTTCCATACCGTTGGTGAGGTCACCAAGTTCCGGTACCGCCGCGGCCCACAGCCCGAAGGCACCATCGACATGCACCCAGGCACCATGCTGCCGGGCAACGCGGATGGCGTCCTCAAACGGATCGAAGGAGCCCGAGTGGAGGTTTCCGGCCTGGAGGCACACCAGGGCTGGTCCGGAACCTTCGGCCAGCATGCGGTCCAGTTCCCCGGGGATCAGCCTGCCTTGGGCGTCCGCGGGGACCTCAGCGGGGCGCCCCAGCCCGAGGTAGCGCAGGCCCAGGTCAATAGTCTCGTGACGCTCCTGTCCCACGAAGCACCTGATCCGGGGTCCGCCCGCCAGGCCGTCGGCGTCCAGGTCCCAGCCGGCGTCCGCCATAAGGCGCCACCTCGCGGCGGCCAACCCGGTGAAGTTTGCCATGGTGGCCCCGGTGGCAAAGCCGACGTCGGCGTCCCCGGGCAGGTGCAACAGCTGCAGCAGCCAGTGGCCGGCGGCTTCTTCAATGGCCGCGATCGCCGGGGTGGCGTAACGCAGGCCGGAGTTCTGGTCCCAGGCGCTGACAAGCCAGTCGGCAGCCAGTGCAGCAGGCAGCGTCCCGCCGATCACCCAACCAAAAAACCGCCCGGACGGCATGGCCATCAGGCCCGGCTCCGCCTTGAGCGCGAGGTAGTCCACCACTTCTGCCGCGGGCATGCCCTGTTGTGGCAAGGGTCCGGCGAAGACGTCCACGAGATCGTGGGCGGCCACCCCCGGACCAACGTGCCGGTCCGGCAGGCTTGCCAGCCACTCCTGGGCGTGGCGTGCGGCAGCCTCAAGTGCCTCGGAATATTGCCCCGCGCCTGCTGACATAGGAGCATGCTACGCCTCCGCGAAGTTCTCCTGCCAGACGTCGTAGCCGAGTTTGATGATCAAGGCACCTACCACCACCAGGAAGACGATCCGGACGAAGCGGCTCCCCTGGCTGACCGCGGTGCGGGCGCCGAGGTATCCACCCGCCATGTTGGCTGCGCCCAACAGCAGCCCGACGCCCCACAGCAGGGAGCCGTGGGGCAGGAAGAACAGCAGCGCGCCGGCATTGGTGGCCATATTGACGATCTTCGCCTTGGCACTGGCTTCCAGGAAGGCGTACCCCATGGCTGAGACCAGGGCGATGACCAGGAACGAGCCGGTGCCCGGCCCGATGAGGCCATCGTAGAAGCCGATCACCGCCCCAATCAGGCACGCCACCACGTAATGCGTGTGTCCGTCGTGGCGCAGCACCGTGATGTCCCCGACGTTGGGCTTGAGGGCAGTAAAAAGCGCGACGGCGACAAGTGCTACCACGATGATGGGCTTGAACACGCTCGCCGGAAGGGTGGCCGCCAGGACCGCCCCGCCGAAACTTCCGGCGAGGGCGATCACCGCCATCGGCAGTGCGGTCTTCAGGTCCGGTTTGACCCGCCCGTAGTAGGTGACAGCGCTGGTTGTGGTCCCGAAAATCGAGCCCATCTTGTTGGTGGCCAGCGCCTGGACGGGGGTAATGCCAGGCACCAGGAGCAGCGCCGGAAGCTGGATCAGTCCCCCGCCGCCCACCACTGCATCCACCCAGCCGGCAGCGAATCCAGCCACCACAATCAAAATGAGGGTGGTGAGCTGGATCGATTCGAAACCCGAGATCAACGCTGCGGGTCAGCTGTTGCGGACGGCAGTGACCACGTAGTCAACCGCCTTGTCCACTGCAACGTTCTCCGCTTCGCCGCTGCGGCGGTCCTTGATCTCCACAACGCCGTCCACCAGGCCGCGGCCAACAGCCAGGATCGTGGGGACGCCTACAAGTTCGGCATCGCCGAACTTGACGCCCGGGGACACCTTGGGCCGGTCGTCATAGATGACGTCCAGGCCTGCGGCCTCAAGATCCAGGGCCAGTTTTTCGGCTGCGGCGAAGATCTCTTCGCCCTTGCCCACAGCCACCACGTGGACATCCGCGGGGGCGACGGCGCGGGGCCAGGTCAGGCCCTTGTCGTCATGGTTGGACTCAGCAAGCGCGGCGACGGCGCGGGTGACGCCCACGCCGTAGGAACCCATGGTGACCACTACCTGCTTGCCGTTCTGGTCCAGGACCTTCAGTTCAAGGGCTTCGGCATACTTGCGGCCAAGCTGGAAAATATGGCCCATCTCGATGCCGCGGGCAATCTCCAGCGGGCCGGAGCCGTCCGGGGCAGGATCGCCTTCACGGACGTCGGTGCATTCGATGACGCCGTCCCAGCCGAAGTCGCGTCCGGCGACGAGGCCGTACACGTGCTTGCCGGCCTCATTGGCTCCAGTGATCCAGGCGGTGCCGCTGACAACGCGGGGATCAACCAGGTACAGGAGGTTGGTGGAGCTTTCGCTGCCCAGCAGGGGTTCGTCCAGGGTCAGGCCGGGGCCCAGGTAGCCCTTGACGATGAGGGGCTGCTTCTTGAGGTCGTCGTCGTTGGCTGCTTCCAGTCCGATCTCGCCTGCGATGGGCAGGAACGAACCAATGTTGGCTTCCACGCGCTTCAGGTCAACGCCGCGGTCACCCGGCAGGCCGATGACCACAAGCTGGCGTTCTCCGGTGGGCAGGGTGACTGCCAGGACAACGTTCTTGAGGGTGTCGGCGGCCGTCCAGGGGCCGCCGTCGGCCTCGCTGCGGGGAGCAAGCACGTTGGAGGCGGCAACCAGCGTGTCGATCGTGGGGGTGTTCGGGGTGTCCAGAACTTCCGCGGCCGGGGCATCCGTGAAATCAATGTCCTCAGGGACCACGGTGGTGACTGCCTCCACGTTTGCCGCGTAACCGCCGGCGGAGCGCACAAACGTGTCCTCGCCGATCTCGGTGGGGTGCAGGAATTCCTCGCTCTTGGACCCGCCCATGGCGCCCGCGGTGGCCGCAACCGGAACAACCTCCAGGCCCAGGCGCTCGAAGATCCTGAGGTAGGCGCCACGGTGGGCCATGTAGCTCGCGTCCAGGCCGGCGTCGTCCACGTCGAAGGAGTAGGAGTCCTTCATGATGAACTCGCGTCCGCGCAGCAGGCCCGCGCGGGGGCGCGCCTCGTCGCGGTACTTGTTCTGGATCTGGTAGAGGCTCAGGGGAAGGTCCTTGTACGAGGAGTACAGGTCCTTGACCAGGAGCGTGAACATTTCCTCGTGCGTGGGTGCCAGCAGGTAATCCGCGCCCTTGCGGTCCTGGAGCCGGAACAGGCCCTCACCGTATTCGGTCCAGCGGTTGGTGGCCTCGTAGGGTTCCCGCGGCAGCAGCGCCGGAAAGTGAACTTCCTGGGCCCCGATCGACGCCATTTCCTCGCGGATGACGGCTTCGACCTTGCGCAGCACACTGAGCCCGAGCGGCAGCCAGGTGTAGATGCCGGGCGCCGCGCGCCGGATGTAGCCGGCCCGGACCAGAAGCCGGTGGCTGGCCACCTCGGCGTCGACGGGATCTTCACGCAGGGTGCGCAGGAAAAGCTGGGACAGTCTTGTGACCACGGGGCGGTATCCGTTTCTGGGGAATGGCTGCTGGATGCAGGGCCGGGCAATTCGTCTGGGTACTAATCTACCGGCAAAGCCTGCCCTTCCCCTGCGGCAGGACCCCTTGCGGGCCACTCAGGTGATCGGCCGGGACGCGATAGAGCCACGCCCGGCGATGCAAAGCCCCTGGCCGTAAACGGCTGGTCATTGCATCCGGGCGTGGCTCCACGGCGTTGACGCTTGGTACTGGTGAGGACTGGTGAGACCGCCCACCCACACTCCAGCGCAGCTAGATCGAACTTATGTGATCGCTGACACCTTGACAAGGGTTTTTTCCATTCGAAGTTGTTGACGCCCCTCCAATGGGGGTCTATTTTTAATTCATCAAGTGGTGAATTCATAGCGTTTCGCAGCGTACAGGCACCATCACCCGGAGGCAGTCGTGTCCCACTCAGCAGCAGCGGCCCCGGGCAGACCCGGAGATGACGTCGCGGTGGCCACCAGGTCCCTGCACGTGGTCCGGGGAAAGATTCCCGTCCTCCAGGGCCTGGAATTTGCCATCCCGGCCGGAAGGATCACCGGCCTGCTGGGCCCGTCAGGGAGCGGAAAGACCACCCTGATGAGGGCTATCGTCGGAGTACAGCGGCTGAGCTCGGGATCCGTGACGGTACTGGGCCTTCCGGCCGGCCATCCGTCACTACGGCACCGGGTGGGCTACGTAACCCAGTCCCCCAGCGTCTACCCGGACCTGACCGTGGAAGCCAATGTCCGCTATTTCGGAGCTATGCACCGGAAAGGGCGCCGCGATGCCGCCGAGGCAATTGCCGCCGTCGGACTTGAACAGCAGTCACGGCAAAAAACAGCCGACCTCTCCGGGGGCCAGCTCAGCCGGGTTTCGCTGGCGTGCGCCCTGGTTGCGCGTCCCCGCCTGCTGGTCCTCGACGAGCCTACAGTGGGCCTTGACCCTGTTCTTCGGGCCGATCTCTGGGACCGCTTCCGGTCCATGGCGGAGGCGGGGACCACGCTCCTGGTCTCCAGCCATGTGATGGAGGAGGCAAGCCACTGCGGTTCCCTGCTGCTGCTGCGCGAAGGCAGGCTCCTGGCCCAGCTGACGCCGGCCGAACTCAGCAGGCGCGGTCACAGCACGGACCTCGAGAGGGCGTTCCTGCATATGATCCGGGAAGCGGAAGGAACGGCGGCAACCGAAGTCGCAGTCACCCACCACGGCACAGCCTCCCCGGAAAGCAGCACAACCCCGGAAAGGACGGTGCGGTCGTGAACCTGTTGATGATGCTGGCCACAACCCGAAGGGTCCTGGACCAATTGCGGCATGACCACCGCAGCGTCGCCCTGATCCTGGTGGTCCCGGCACTGCTGCTGACGGCGGTGTATTTCCTTTTCGAGAACGAGACGCTCCCACCGGGGATGTCCAGGACGTTCGACCGGGTGGGCCTGATGATGCTGGCCATTTTCCCGTTTGTGGTGATGTTCCTGGTCACCTCCATCACCATGCTGCGGGAACGCACGTCCGGGACGCTGGAGCGGCTCCTGACCACACCCATCCACAAGGCCGATCTGCTGTTCGGTTACGGGCTCGCGTTTTCCATCATGGCCGCCCTGCAGTCATTGGTTGCCACAGCCGTCGCCTACTGGATCTTCGACCTGGATATCAAGGGCAGTCCCGGCCTGGTGGTCATGATTGCGGTGATCAACGCCGTACTTGGTGTGGCCCTGGGACTGCTCTGCTCGGCGTTCGCCCGGACCGAATTCCAGGCCGTCCAGTTCATGCCGGTTGTGGTGGTGCCCCAGATTCTGCTGTGCGGATTGTTCGTTGCCCGTGACCGGATGAACGAGGTCCTCGAATCCATCTCGAACGTCCTGCCCCTCACGTTTTCGGTTGATGCCCTGCAGGAGATCGCTGCAAACACCGAGGCCACGGGCCAACTGTGGTCGGATGCCACCACCATGCTGGCCATCGTCCTGGGGGTCCTGGTACTGGCGTCCCTCACGCTCCGGCGGCAGACTGCATGAGCGGCATGCAGGAGGTCCGAAAGCCAGGATCGGGCAGGAGGGGACGGCGTGAAGGAACAAGCGAGTCCCGGGAACACATCCTGGCCACGGCCCGCCGTCTCTTCGCCGAGCATGGCTTCGAGGGTACAAGCCTTCGGCAGGTGGCACGGGAGGCCGGGGTTGACCCCGCTATGATCCATCATTTCTTCAAGGGAAAGGATGAGCTCTTCGCGCTGAGCGTGGCACTCCCGGCCGACCCGGCACAGGTCCTGGAGGGCGTGGACCAGCACGACCCCGGGCATCGGGCGGAAGCAATTGTGCGGGCGGTACTGCGGCTGTGGGAGAGCCCGGCCCAGCACAGCCTGGTGGCGTTCATCCGGGGCACCATTGGCTCCAAGTCCAAGACGTTGTTGCTGCGGGAGGTGGTGACCCGGACGATCATCAGCCGCATCATGGCCGGCATTCCCGGCCCACCCGAGGAAGTGGCATTGCGAGGCAACCTGGTAGCCACGCAGATGGTGGGCCTCATGCTGGTCCGCTACGTGGTCAAGTTGGAGCCGCTTGCCTCTGCCTCACCTGAGGATGTGGTTCGGCTGCTGGCTCCGAACGTCCAGCATTACCTCACGGGAGAACTGGACGGACTGGACAACTGACACGCGCCCACGAAAAGCACGGCCCCCTCAGGATACTGGCTTAGAACAGCACAGTGGCGAAGGTTCCCCGCTGGATGAAACCGACTCGCTCATACGTGGATCTGGCGCGGGAATTGAAGCCATTCACGTACAGGCTGGTGACCGGTGCGATCTTCCGGGCGTGATCGACGACGGCGGCCATGTAGCCCGCGCTAAGGCCCTGGCCCCGATATTGAGGGTTCATCCACACACCCTGCACCTGCGTTACCTCCGCCGTCACGGCTCCAAGTTCGGCCTTGAAGACGACGTCGCCGGCGGGGTTGAGGTGTACCAGCGAATGTCCTTGCCGGATCAGCCCTTCCACCCGCCGGCTGTAGAACTCGCGGCCCCCCAGGAAAGGCGAATAGCCCACTTCTTCTTCAAACATGGCGGCGCAGGCAGGGAGGATGCGGTCAAAGTCCGCGAGCCTGCCCAGGGTCAGTTCCGTGTTTGGTTCCACCGAAGGCGGACCCGCGAGGGTCAGGAGAGGCTGCTCGGGGCGCACCTCGTGGGCCGCGTGGCCCAACAGCTCCAGCTCAGCATGCAGGGCGAGGACGGGTTCCGCGGGGCCAAAAGCCGAGGCATACCGGCGGCCCGAACGGTTGGCCGCCGCGGCAACCAGCCCGGCATAGGCGGGATCCAGCTCAACCGGAACCAGGTTGGCTCCCGTCCAGCAGGCACCCACCAGCATGCCGTCGTCGAACACGCCAAGGACCGATGCGCCACCCGTGGTGGGTGCGGCGGTCCCGGCCGAGCGCAAGTGGGCAAGGATGAAGACGTTGGCTACTGGATCCTGCTGCGCCAGGCGCCGCAATGCCGACGTGTCCGCACCGGCCAGGGTTCTAACGGAGATCCCTGCCGGCGCGGTGCCGTCCTTAGGAGACGCTAACCACGGGGCTACCCTTGACAGCATCTTCGCCATCGGCCTCCCCCATCTCTTCGGCGATACGCATGGCCTCTTCGATCAGTGTCTCAACAATCTGGTCCTCGGGGACAGTCTTAATGACTTCACCCTTCACAAAGATCTGGCCTTTGCCGTTGCCCGATGCCACGCCGAGGTCAGCCTCACGGGCCTCGCCAGGTCCGTTGACGACACAGCCCATCACTGCCACGCGCAGCGGGATTTCCATGCCTTCCAGGCCTGCGGTGACCTGTTCGGCCAGGGTGTAGACATCCACCTGCGCGCGGCCGCAGGACGGGCAGGAGACAATCTCCAGTTTGCGCGGGCGCAGGTTGAGGGATTGCAGAATCTGGTTGCCGACCTTGATTTCCTCCACCGGCGGGGCGGAAAGTGAGACCCGGATGGTGTCGCCGATGCCCCTGGACAGCAGTGCGCCGAAGGCGGTGGCGGACTTGATGGTTCCCTGGAAGGCCGGCCCGGCCTCCGTGACGCCGAGGTGGAGGGGCCAGTCTCCCTTTTCGGCCAGCATCTCGTAGGCCGCCACCATGATCACGGGATCGTTGTGCTTGACCGAAATCTTGAAGTCGTGGAAGCCGTGCTCCTCGAACAGGGACGCCTCCCAGACTGCCGATTCCACGAGTGCCTCAGGGGTGGCTTTCCCATATTTCTTCATGATGCCCGGCTCCAGGGAGCCCGCGTTGACGCCGATCCGGATGGACGTGCCGTGGTCCTTGGCCGCCTTCGCGATTTCCTTGACCTGGTCATCGAACTTGCGGATATTCCCCGGGTTCACGCGGACCGCGGCGCAGCCTGCCTCGATGGCCGCGAAAACGTACTTGGGCTGGAAGTGGATGTCCGCGATGACCGGAATCTGGGACTTGCGGGCAATGATAGGCAGCGCCTCGGCGTCGTCCGCGGACGGGCAGGCCACCCGAACGATGTCACAGCCGGACGCCGTGAGCTCGGCGATCTGCTGCAGGGTGGCGTTGATGTCCGTGGTGGGTGTGGTGGTCATGGACTGCACGCTGATGGGGCTGTCCGAGCCGACCCCCACGGATCCGACCTTGATCTGGCGCGTCTTCCGGCGCGGGGCAAGAACGGGCGGCGGTGCTGACGGCATTCCCAGGCTGACCGAGGTCACGTGGACTCCTTGGGTAGGTGGATCGAAAGAGGAGAGAGGTCAGATATCAGGACGCGTGGGCGGCCAGGATGCCGATCACGGGGGTCCATTCGGTGCTCCGGATCCCGGCGATGGTGCCTGCCAGCGCGAAGGGATCCTGCTTGAGCAGTTCGTTCAACTCCGCCTCGTCCTGGACCTTGAAGATCAGCAGGGCACCGGCGCCGTCGCCATAGGGTCCGCTGGTCAGGAGCCGGTCGCCCTCGGCAAGGGTGGACAGCCAGGCCCGGTGTGCGGGACGGCTCTCATCGCGGGCGGCAGAGGAATTGGCAGCGTAAACGTACTCAACAGCAAAAACAGTCATAAGGACACCCTATCCCCCGCGGCGGGCCTGCGCCGATCCGGGCAATGCGTCAAAACCCCACATGCCGGGCCGGTGGCCTAGGACAGAAAGAGCACTTTAACAGTGGCCGCAATCCCGGCGGCCCACAGCATGGAGGTGAGGGTCCCGATAATGAACCGCTCCGCGGCCACGGGTGTTTCCTTCAGCTCGGCGAACCTTCCCAGTCCTTTGATCGCCACCACGTACGCGATGGCCACCGGCTGGCCGGCCAGGATGGCCAGGCATACCGCGAGGCGCTCCAGCACGCCGATGATCGCCCCACCACGCAGGATCCGCTGGGCCGCAGCGGGTGGCGCCGGGGAGGGAACGTCCGACGACGGCCTCCCGCCGTCCGCTGTCAGCTCGCCGTCCACGGATTGTCCCGGGCGGGGCTGCGGGACTGCGGGAAAGGTGTCCACCGTAACGTCGGCTGACGGGTCCTCGAGCGCCCGGTCCGCTGCACTGGCCGCATCCGCCTTGTCATCGATGGTCCTGGCCAGCCGAAAGACCAGCGCGGTCACTGGCCAGCCGGCGAATCCGGCCACCAGCAGGGCCGCGGTTATCCAGAGTGCGTTCACCGGTCTCCTTCTATCTGGGAATGAGCGTGCGCCAGGAGCATTGCGGCGGCGGGCCTGGCCGCCCATTCTTCCTGCCATCCGGACCTGAGCACGGCACGGCTCACCGACTGTTCCGTAATTCCCAACTCCTTGGCCACCTCCTTCTGGCTGCCATGCCGGCCGCCACCGCCCTGCAGGAGACGGAGCCGGTCCACCACACGCCATTGGGCTGGAGTCCGTTCCTGGACCAGGCGGCCGATCAGGCGGAGCACCGCCTCGGCATGGGCGCAGGCCACGGCTCCTTCCCGGGCATGCTGCGGTACTTCCGCTGTCCGTCCGATACTGCCGGACACCACCGACAACGGGACCTGTCCGGCTGCGGTCTTGGCGAGATCAACGGCCTTACGGGCGGCCACGAAGCCCGTTCCGGTACCTTCGCGGGGGCTGGCCCCGGGAGCGAGCACCACTGAGCCGATGCCGATCCCCACGTACCAGTGGCCACTGCGCAGCGCGTGCAGGGCAATGTCCACTACCTCGGCCGGGTCGGCTACGAGTCCTTGGAGTTCGTCGCCCACAGAGCGCTCGAACGCCTCCGAAGTAAGGCCGGCCAGTTCGGAGATCAGTTCCGGAACCCGGTCGACGTCGTCGCTGCTGCCGCGCTGGTCGATGGTGAGGATGTACATGCCTTAACCGTAGGTGGCTGATTTCAGATAATCAATCGTTTGCAGCTGATTATCCAAAATAAGCCTAATATGGCTGATTCTCGAATATCAGCCGAAAGCGGCTTAGCCGAACAGATTGATGGGCTTCACGATGTCCGCATAGATCAACAGCGCGCTCATCCCCATCAGCAGGGCGGCCACGACGTACGTCGCGGGCAAGAGCTTGGCGATATCGAAGGCGCCGGGGTCGGGCTTGCCGAGGAGCTTCGCCACCCGGCGCCGGACCCCTTCATACAGTGCACCGGCAATATGGCCGCCATCGAGCGGCAGCAGCGGAACCAGGTTGAAAACGGCCAAGGCGAAGTTCAGCCCGGCTAGCAGCCCGACCAGGGCCCCCAGCCTTGACTGGAGCGGCACCTCTTCCATGGCCGATATCTCTCCGGCCACGCGCCCCACACCCACTACGCTGATGGGTCCGTTGGGATCACGGGGCTCCTCGCTGAAGGCCGCCTGCGCAACCCCGACTACACGCGCCGGAAGGTTGAGGACCACACCGGCCACTTGCCGGATGTTCTCCCCCGCCATGGGCAGGACAGTCGACGCCGGCTGTGGCACCAGTTCACTCTGTGCACCAATACCCAGGAAGCCAACGTCCTGGTACAGGAGGTTGCCGGCGTCATCCTTGGCCTGGCGTCCGTCGACACCGACAATGGGGCGGGCGGACAGCACAGGAGTCACGGTGGTAGTGACCGTGCCGCCGTCACGCTCTACGGTGATGCTGACTTCTTTCCCGGCGGACGTACGGATCCACTCCGTCAGCTGGTCCCAACTGGTGACTGCCTTCCCATCAAAGGAGGTGACCCGGTCATTGGGCAGGAGGCCGGCGGCGGCCGCTGGCGTCAGTTCGCAGTCGGCAGAATCAGGATCCACGGTCTCGCCGGCGGCGACCTGGCACTTGGAGACATCGGCGATGGTGGTGGTGGGCGTGGAAATGCCGAAGCCCATGAGGAGGACCGCCGTGAGGGCCAGGCCGATAAGCAGGTTCATGGCCGGGCCGCCGAGCATCACAATGACTTTCTTCCACACCGGGAGCCGGTAGAACACCCGGTCCTTGTCGTCCGGGCCCACCTCCTCGTGGGCAAGGGACCGCGCTTCCGTGGCCAGGGTCTGGAACATGCCGGTGCTCGATGGCCTGACTGTCCCGTCGTCCTTGTTCGGCGGGTACATGCCGATCATTGAGACGTAGCCGCCCAGGGGGATGGCCTTGACCCCATATTCGGTTTCGCCTTTGCGCTTTGACCACAGGGTGGGGCCGAAACCGATCATGTACTTGGTGACGCGGACCTTGAACAGCTTGGCGGGCACCAGGTGGCCGACTTCGTGCAGCGCAATGGACACGGCAATGCCGATCGCCACAAACACGACACCGAGGATAAAGAGGAGTACGGGACTCATGGGTGGATTGACTGCTTCCTAGAGACTGCTGACTGCTAAACGTTCGTGGGCCCGCGCCCGTGCCCAGCTTTCAGCTTCCAGCACGGACTCCACTGTCAGCCCGGAGGATCCTGGGTGTTCGCTGAGTACGCCAGCGACGGTGTCAACGATGTCGGTGAAGCGGATGGATCCTTCGTGGAAGGCGGTGACGGCCTCCTCGTTGGCGGCGTTGAACACCGCAGGAAAGGTGCTTCCCTGCTTGGCTGCGTCCTTGGCGAGCTCCACAGCCGGGAAGGCCTGTGAGTCCAGCGGCTCGAACGTCCAGCTGGTGGCTTGGGTCCAGTCGCACGGGGACGCAGCCTTGGGCACCCTGTCGGGCCAGCCCAGCCCCAGGGCAATGGGCAGGCGCATGTCAGGCGGCGAAGCCTGGGCGATGATGGACCCGTCGACAAACTGGACCATGGAGTGCACTACGGATTGCGGGTGGACCACAACGTCGATCCGGTCCAGCGGGATGTCGAAGAGCAGGTGGGCTTCGATGACCTCGAGGCCCTTGTTGACCAGGGTGGCCGAATTCGTGGTGACCATTAGCCCCATATCCCACGTGGGGTGTGCCAGCGCCTCCTGGGGCGAAACGCTGTGCAACTGCTCCCTGGTCCGGCCGCGGAAGGGTCCGCCGGAGGCCGTCAGGATCAGTTTGTCCACTTCGTTGGCGGAGCCGGAGCGCAGGCACTGGGCGATGGCGGAATGTTCGGAGTCCACAGGCACAATCTGCCCCTCCCGGGCGGCTGCCTTGACCAGCTCTCCACCAACAATGAGGGACTCCTTATTGGCCAAAGCCAATAAGGCCCCGGATTTCAGGGCCGCCAGCGTGGGGGCGAGTCCGATCGAGCCGGTAATTCCGTTGAGCACCACGTCGGCGGGGATTTCGGCAATCCGGGTGGAGGCGTCGGGGCCGGAGATAATCTCCGGCCGGTAGTCTTGCCGTCCTGATTGGCGGGCGGCGTCGTTGATCAGGTTTTGCAGCTGCCGCGGATCCCCGGACGCGATGCCGACGGCGGCGGCCCCCGTGTGGACGGCCTGGCGGGCCAGCAGTTCCAGGTTTCCGCCCCCGGCGCTGAGCGCCACCACTTCAAAAAGGTGCGGGGCGCCGTCGACGACGTCAATCGCCTGGGTGCCGATGGAACCGGTGGATCCGAGGATGACGATTCTGCGAGGCTGCATTGCTTAAGTATCCCGCACCGGCAGGCTGTGCCCGCTCACCCAAAGGCCAGTTCCACGAAACCCTTGGTCAGTGTGGACGCGGCTCCGAGGTAGGCGATGGCCACCACGATCCGCCGGACGGAGGCAGGCTTGACCTTGCCTGACAGCAAGTCGCCGGCAACGATTCCGACCACCATGGCAGCCAGAATGCTGAGCCACTGCCATCCCTCCAGGCCGGGAAGGTGCCCGCCGGAGAGAACATATTTGCTCACCAGGGACGTCAGCCCCGTGGTCACGAAGTACGGCTGCAGGGTGGCGCCGAAGCTCTTTTGGTCCCAGCGGGTGGCGATGGCGTAGGCGGTGATGGCAGGTCCGCCCACGCCGGCGGCCGCATTCATCAGTCCGCTGGAAAAGCCGAGTGATGCCATGGGGACCGGACCGCTGGCGCGCCACGAGCTGCGGGTCAGCCGCTGCGAAGCAAGCAAGGCGATGATGAGCAGGACGCCGATACAGATCTCCAGCGGTGCTTCCGGCACGTTGCTGGCCAGCCAGGCGCCCGGCAAAACCCCTGCCACGGCGGCGAGCGCCAAGCCGAAGTAGCGTCGCCACTGAACGTGCCGCCACACCCTGGACAGGATCAGCAGCGACGACGCGGCGCCGCAGAGGTTGATGATCATCACGCCGTCGAACGGCCCCAGGAGTACCACCAGGACCGGGGAAACGAGGAGGCCGAATCCGAGGCCGGCCAGCCGCTGGGCCAGTGCCCCCGCAATGACGGCAATCAGCACCAGTGCAAACACCATCCGATCCTAGTGCGCGGAACCTGGGGGCGGGCGTAACGTGGACACCGTGGACTGGGTTTCCTGGTTCGATGCGCCGGAGTACGAATTCGCCCGGCAGGTGCTGCAACGCGGCGTCGCAGCACTCTTCCTTATTGCATTCCTCTCCTCCTTCAACCAGTTCCCGGCACTGCTGGGTGCGCGCGGGCTGCTGCCGGTGTCCGACTATCTTGAGGGATTCAGAGCTATGAGGCGGCCCACCCTGTTCCGCTGGCGGTATTCGGACCGGCTGCTGCGCGCGGTGTGCGTCGCCGGGATGGCCATCGCGGCGCTCCTGGTGGCAGGCCTTCCCCAGCTCGGGCCGCCGTGGCTGCCGCTGGTCGCCTTCCTGGCCCTGTGGCTGCTGTACATGTCCATCGTCAACGTGGGCCAAACGTTCTATGGCTTCGGCTGGGAGATGTTGCTCCTGGAGGCCGGGTTCACCGTGGCTTTCCTCGGGTCGGACCAGACTGACCCGCCGCGCACCATCCTGATCCTGGTGGCCTGGCTGGTGTTCCGCCTGGAATTCGGGGCAGGGATGATCAAGATCCGGGGCGGCCGGGAATGGCGCGACCTGACTGCGCTCTACTACCACCACGAAACGCAGCCGATGCCCGGACCCCTGAGCCGGCAGGCGCATTTGCTGCCCAGGCCGTTCCATCGGCTGGAGGTCCTGGGGAACCACTTCGCGCAGCTCGTGGTGCCGTTCTTCCTCTTCGCGCCGCAGCCCGTGGCCAGTGCCGCCGCCGGTATCATCATCTTCACCCAGTTGTGGCTCGTAGCCAGCGGCAACTTCGCGTGGCTGAACTGGATCGCCATTGTGCTGGCCTTCGCCGCCGTGAGCGACCCCGTCGCCCACTCCGTTCTGCCCTTCCTGCCGCTGGAGTGGCATGAAGGCTCGGCAGGCGGCGGGGAGACACCGGTGTGGTGGCTCGCCATCACCCTCGCCGCGACCCTGCTCCTTGTGGTGCTGAGCTATTGGCCGGTGCGCAACCTGTTCTCCAAGCGGCAGCTGATGAACGCTAGCTTCAACCGCTGGCAGCTCGTCAATACCTACGGCGCGTTCGGCACGGTCACCAAGCAGCGGATCGAGATCGTTGTCGAGGGCACCCTGGATGAGGATCCGGACGAATCCGCCGACTGGCGGGAGTACGGCTTCAAGGGAAAGCCCGGGGACGTGCGCCGGCTGCCGCGCCAGTGGGCCCCCTACCACCTCCGGCTGGACTGGCTGATGTGGTTCCTCCCGCTCCGGACAGTCCATGAGGAATGGTTCTATGCCTTCCTCGCCAAGCTGCTCGAAGCCGACCGCCAGGTGCTGCGGCTGCTCCGCCACGACCCGTTCGACGGCGGCCGCCCGCGGTGGGTGCGCGCCCGCAGCTACCTGTACCGGTTCGCCACCCGGGCTGAGTTCCGTGACACCGGCGAACGGTGGGTCCGGACGCCACTGTATGAGGCCATTCCGCCGCTGTCCCTCCGCCGGACTCCGGGACGCCGGCCGACAAGCTGAGCGATAGGGCGAGGGATCCCTAGCTGTGGATGCCCGCCCGGCGGATGGTGGCTTCGGCATGCTTGAGGATGGGGCCGTCGATCATCCTGCCGTTGTACTGGAAGACCCCTGACCCGGCGGAGGCTGCCGCCTGCAGCAGCTCCGTCGCGGCAGAAACATCGGCCTCGGACGGGGCATAGGCGCCGCGGACAACGGCCGCCTGGGTGGGATGGATGCAGGCCTTGGAGCTGAACCCGGATGCGACGGCGTCGGCGGACTCTACGGCAAGACCCTCCAGGTCCGGGATGTTGACATAGACCGCGTCCACGGCCGCCTTTCCGAAGGCGCCGGCGGCCAGGAGAACGCTTGAGCGGGCGTGCAGGGCTACGGCGCGGTATCCGCCGTCGTCCTTCCTGCTGGACGTGCCGCCCAGGGATGCCAACAGGTCTTCGGCACCCCACATCAGCGCCACCACGTTCGGCTCAGCGGCGATCGCGGGGGCATTCAGGACACCGGCCGCCGTCTCGCAGAGGGCAATCACATGGAAGTCCTCAAGCTGTTTGAGCTGCTCAGCACTCTCCGCTTTGGCCAGCATGACCGTCTTGTACGGCGTGTGCGCCAGGCAGTGCAGGTCCTTCTCGAACTCTTCGGTGCCGGCAGGGTTGATCCGGACGATGGTCCGGCTCGGGTCCAGTTCGGGTACTTCGCCGCCGGCGCCCAGCTGGGCGAGGATCGCGCCGCGGGCCCTTTGCTTGTCCGCGGGCGCCACCGCATCCTCGAGGTCGAGGATGACGGCGTCTGCACGGTCGGAGGCTTTCTGGTACCGCTCGGGCCGGTCTGCAGGGCAAAAGAGGAGGGCTGGCCCCATCACAAAGGTCATAGAGCCATTGTCCCCTTTTGGCCCCCGGTTTGCTGCCCGGCATGAGCCTCCCGCGTCCACATCAGGCAACTCCTCGTGGCCAACGCCACCACGGTGCCGTCCTGGTTGCGGCCGGTGTGCTGCATGGTCACAATCCCCTGTCCGGGCCGGGAGCCCGAGAGCCGCTTCCCGGTGATCACGGTCTCGGTATACAGCGTGTCGCCGTGATACAGCGGGTGGGGAAAGGACACATCGGTCAGGCCCAGCTGGGCGACGATGGTGCCCTGGGTCAGCTGCGACACCGACTGCCCCACCACAGTGGACAGCGTGAACATGGAGTTGACCAGCCGCTGGCCGAACGGCTGGCCGGCGCTCCACGCTGCGTCAAGGTGCAGCGCCTGGGTGTTCATGGTGAGGGTGGTGAACAGGACATTGTCCGTTTCCGTTACGGTGCGGCCCGGCCTGTGCGCATACAGGACGCCCTCCTCCAGTTCGTCGAAGTACAGGCCGCGCTGTTCAACGACGCGCGGTTCAACGGCAGGCTGTTCAACGGCAGGGGGATTGTCCGCCGTCATACGGTAAGTTCCTGGTCCTCTTCGAAGAGTTCGGCGCCGGTGGCCGCGGCCACTTCCTCGACCGACACGTTGGGGGCCAACTCGCGCAGCACCAGCCGTGAGGACCCCCCTTCGGTGACGACGTCGATCACGGCGAGGTCGGTGATGATCCGGTCAACGCAGGCTTTACCGGTCAGGGGCAGAGTGCACTGCTCCACGATTTTGGGGCGGCCGTTGCGGTCCACGTGCTCCATCATCACAATCACCTTCTTGGCGCCAAAGACCAGGTCCATGGCTCCACCCATCCCCTTGACCATCTTGCCCGGGATCATCCAGTTGGCGAGGTCGCCGTTTTGGGCCACTTCCATCGCGCCGAGCACGGCCACGTCGACGTGTCCGCCGCGAATCATGCCAAAGGACGAGGCTGAATCGAAGAACGCCGCACCCTTGTTGACCGTGACGGTCTCCTTCCCTGCGTTGATGAGGTCGGGATCCACGGCATCCTCGGTGGGATACGGTCCCACGCCCAGGATCCCGTTCTCAGAATGCAGCACAACTTCGACACCGGCCGGGATGTAGTTGGGGATGAGCGTCGGCATGCCGATGCCCAAGTTCACGTACTGCCCATTGCTGAGTTCCTGGGCCACCCGGGCGGCCAGTTCATTGCGTGTCCACCCTTTGGTCTCCGGGTTAGCGGCGTCCGGGTGGCCGACGGCGGCGCGCCGGTATTCCGGGCGCACGGCTTCGGGGCGGGGAGGCGCTCCCTGCGGTCGGTTGGACTCCATGGCTACACTCCTGCCTGTTCTGTGGCCGCCGGCCGGTTGAGGGCCACGGTCCGCTTTTCGATCCGTTTCTCGCCGGCCGGAACAACCACCACCCGCTGGACGAAGATACCTGGGGTGTGGACATGCTCCGGATCGAGTTCCCCCGGTTCCACCAGCTCCTCCACCTCGGCGATGGTGATCCTGCCGGCCATGGCGCAGAGCGGGTTGAAGTTCATGGCCGTTGCGTGGAAGACCAGGTTGCCGTGGCGGTCGCCCTTCCAGGCGTGGACCAGGCCGTAGTCAGGAGTCAGGGACTCCTCGAGGACGTAATCGACCCCGTTGAAGGGACGGACCTCCTTCGCGGCGGAGGCGATGAGGATGCCGCCGTCGGCGTCGTATTTTTGCGGCAGGCCGCCGTCGGACACCTGCGTGCCTACCCCGGCCTTGGTGTAAAAGGCAGGGATACCGGCGCCGCCGGCCCGGAGTTTCTCCGCGAGGGTCCCCTGCGGCGTCAGCACAACTTCCAGTTCACCGGAGAGGTACTGGCGTGCGAACTCCCTGTTTTCTCCAACGTAGGAACTGATGGTCCGACGGATCCGGCCGTCGCGGAGCAGGACGCCCAGCCCCCAATCGTCCACGCCGCAGTTGTTACTGACGGTCTCCAGGTCCGTGGTGCCGTGCCGGTGCAAGGCGTCGATCAGGGCCACGGGGATTCCGCACAGGCCGAACCCTCCCACCGCGAGGGAGGCGCCGTCGGGGATGTCCGCTATGGCTTCCTCGGCGCTGGCAACAACCTTGTTAATCATCAGTGATCCTCTCCGGCCGGCTATTACAGTCCGAGTTCGCGGGCGATCAGCATCAGCTGGACCTCCGTGGTGCCCTCCCCCACTTCAAGGATCTTGGAGTCGCGGTAGTGGCGTGCCACAGTGAATTCGTTGATGAAGCCATAGCCGCCGAATACCTGGGTGGCATCCCGCGCGTTGTCCATGGCCGCCTCGCCTGCGACCATCTTAGCGATGGCCGCCTGCGTCTTGAATGGCTTGCCTGCGAGCATCCGGGCGGCGGCGTCGTAGTAGGCCAGCCGTGCAGTATGCGCGCGGGCCTGCATGCGGGCGATCTTGAACGCGATGGCCTGGTGCTTGCCGATGTAGTGGCCAAACGCGCTGCGCTCCTTGGCGTACTTCACCGACAGGTCCACGCAGCCCTGCGCCGCCCCCGTGGCCAGTGCGGCGATGGCGATCCGGCCTTCGTCGAGGATGGAGAGGAAGTTTGCGTAACCGCGCCCCTCGGCACCCAGCAGGTTTTCCTCCGGCACCCGGACGTCCTTCAACGTCAGCGGATGCGTGTCGGAGGCGTTCCAGCCCACCTTGTTGTACGCCTTTTCAGCCGTGAACCCGGGCGTGTTGGTGGGGACCAGGATGGTGGAAATCTCCTTCTTGATGCTCCCGTCCTTGCGTTCCTTCTGGCCGGTGACGGCAGTGACCGTGACCAGGCGGGTGATGTCCGTTCCGGAGTTGGTGATGAACTCCTTATTGCCGTTGATGACCCACTCGCCACCCTCTCGCCGGGCGTGGGTCTTGGTGCCGCCGGCATCCGAACCGGCCTCCGGCTCCGTGAGGCCGAATCCGGCGAGCGCCTCACCAGAGGCCAGGACGGGCAGCCATTCCTCCTTCTGCGCGTCGGTGCCGAACCGGTAGACCGGCATGGCGCCAAGGGAGACCCCTGCCTCCAGGGTGATGGCCACGGACTGGTCCACCCGGCCCAGCTGTTCGAGGGCCAGGGCCAGGGCGAAATAGTCGCCGCCCATCCCGCCGTACTCCTCGGGGAAGGGCAGCCCGAACAGGCCCATGTCGGCCATTTGCTTCACGATTTCGTACGGGAAACTGTGCTCCTCGTCGTGCTTGGCCGACACGGGGGCCACCGCGTGGTCCGCGAAGTCCCGTACGGTGTCGCTGAGGTCCTGGTATTCCTCACTGAGTTCAAAATCCGGCATGGCTAGGCTCCCTCGCCTGTGTTGAGTGTGTCTTCGATGTTGTGCCCCGGCTGTGCCGGGCCTTCTGTGTGGGCGTTGGCATGGATAGTGGCCAGCACCTGGCCGGCCCTGACGGGCTGACCGGGCGTGACGTTGAGATGGACGGTGCCCGCGACCTCCGCCAGCAGTTGGTGTTCCATCTTCATGGCTTCCACCGCGAGGAGAACCTGGCCGGCCACAACGGCGTCGCCGCTGCTGACTGCCACCGATACCACCGTGCCCGGCATGGGCGAACGGACCTCAGGGTCTGCCGTCCCTTCCTCCCGCTCGATTGCGGCCAGCACCCGGGCGAGCCTGGACTCACGCGTGAGTACCTCCAGCCGGCAGGACCAGCCGCCGTTTCCCAGGAAGAGTTCAGTGGGCACGCCGGGGGTGGGGTTGTCCCAGGTGGGCGTGACGGGACCGGTGAACACCGGCGCGATGGAATAGGGTGTGGCTTCCCCGTCGAGGGACAGAACAGCCGCCCTCGGGGAGCGCCATTCCAGCGACGCCGTCTGTTGGTGTCCGCCGTTGACGCTGACAAGAACAGGCCCGTCGCTGGTACGGCCGGACACCTGCACTGTTGCGATGCCGCCGTCGGGTGTTCCCAGGCTGATCCGGCGCGGCGCGGGTTCGCCGAGGCGCCAGCCGTTGCGGGCCTGCCACGGACCGGAGGCCGGAACAGGGTGGTTTCGTTCCGCGTCCGAGGCGTACAGCGCTGCGGCAACCAATTCGGCATCCTCCACGCGCCGGAAGGCAAAGCCCGGCAGCTTCCGCTCGATCAGGCCGGTGTCGAGGCGCCCGGCGCGGACGTCGTCGTCGTTGATCAGCAGCCGAAGGTACTCCACGTTGGTGTCCAGCCCAAGGGCGGTGTACCCGGCGAGCGCTTCATCGAGCGTGTCCAGGGCGGCCCTGCGGTCCTGGCCCCAGGCAATGACCTTGGACATCATGGGGTCGTAATTCGAGGAGAGTTCAAGCCCCTCGCGCAGGGAGGAATCGACCCGGACGCGTCCGTGGCCTGCAGCCACTTCGCCGCGGGGAGGTGCGCTTGGCCGCGGGGCTGGCCCTGGAAGTTCGTCGAGCAGCAGGACCGTTCCCGTAGAGGGAAGGAAATTGCGCTCCGGGATTTCCGCGTAGACGCGGGCTTCGACGGCATGGCCGGCGAGTTCGACGTCGGCCTGGCGGACGGTCAGTTCCTCACCGGCGGCGATCCGCACCTGCCATTCGACGAGGTCCACGCCGGTGACCATTTCGGTGACCGGGTGCTCCACCTGGAGGCGGGTGTTCATCTCCATAAAGAAGAACTCGTCCGGGGCTTCGTCGGACACGAGGAATTCCACGGTGCCCGCTCCGCTGTAGTGGACGCTGCGGGCTGCCTGGCAGGCGGCCTCACCAATGCGCACACGGGTGGCGCCGCCGTCGTCCAGCGAATCCAGCAGTGGCGACGGTGCTTCTTCGATGACTTTCTGGTGGCGGCGCTGAAGGGAGCACTCGCGCTCCCCCAGATGGATGACGTTGCCGTAGTGGTCTGCCAGGACCTGGACCTCGATGTGGCGGGGCGTGCGGACCAGCCGCTCCAGGAAAAGGGTGTCGTCGCCAAAGGCGCTCGCGGCAACACGGCGGGCCGTGGCCAGCGTGGCCGCGAGCTCCTCCGGGCCTTCCACGATGTGCATGCCCTTCCCGCCGCCGCCGGCGGAAGGTTTGATGAGCAGCGGGAAGCCGACGGCGGCCGCCGCCTCGATGAGTTGGCCGTCCGTCATGCCAGGCTCGGCAATCCCCGGCACCACGGGAACCCCATAGCCCGCCACGTGGTTCTTGGACCGGATCTTGTCGCCCATGACGTTCAGGGACTCGACACCCGGGCCGATAAAGGTGATGCCGGCGGCTTCGAGGGCGCGGGCAAAGTCCACATTTTCGCTCAGGAAGCCGTAGCCGGGGTGGACCGCCTCGGCGCCGGTGTCCCGGCAGGCCTGGATGATGGCTTCGATGTTCAGGTAGCTCTCCGCTGCGGCTGCCGGGCCGATCCGCACGGCACGGTCCGCTTCGCGCACATGCCGGGCGCCGGCGTCGGCATCGCTGTAGACGGCCACCGAACGGATGCCCAAGGCACGCAGGGTACGGATCACCCGGCACGCGATCTCACCGCGGTTGGCAACGAGCACGGTACCAAAGAGGGGTCTCTGGGGGCCCGACGTGGTGCTCTGAGAGGGAGCAGTGGGTGGGGAAGGGACGGTCATTGCTGGCTCACATCCGAAAGAGGCCGAAGGAAGTCTCCGGCAGCGGGCTACGGGAGACGACGTCGAGCGCCAGTCCCAGGACGGTGCGGGTGTCCGCGGGGTCGATCACGCCGTCATCCCAGAGGCGGGCGGTGGAATAGTAAGGGCTGCCCTGGTCCTCGTACTGTGCCTTGATGGGGGCCTTGAACGCTTCCTCGTCCTCGGCGGACCATTCCTGCCCGGCGGCCTCGTACTGGTCCCGTTTCACGGTGGCGAGCACGCTGGAGGCCTGGTTTCCGCCCATGACGGAAATCCTGCTTGCCGGCCACATCCAGAGGAAGCGCGGTGAGTACGCCCGGCCGCACATGGAGTAGTTCCCTGCACCGAAGGACCCGCCGATCACCACGGTCAATTTGGGCACGCGCGCCGTGGCCACCGCCGTGACCATCTTGGCGCCGTTCTTGGCGATGCCGCCCTGTTCGGAGTCCTTGCCCACCATGAACCCGGAAATGTTCTGCAGGAAGACCAGGGGAATTCCGCGCTGGTCGCACAGCTCGATGAAGTGTGCGCCCTTGAGCGAGGACTCGCTGAACAGCACGCCGTTGTTGGCTACGATTCCCACCGGGTGTCCGTGCAGCCTCGCGAAGCCGGTGACCAGGGTAGCGCCGTATTCCTTCTTGAACTCATGGAACCGGCTCCCGTCAACCAGCCGCGCTATCACCTCGTGGACGTCATACTGGGCGTTGACGTCAGTTGGCACAGCACCATAGAGCCCTGCGGGGTCCGCAACGGGTTCGACGGCGGTGTCCACGTCCCATGCGGGGGCCGCCGGCCTGGGAAGGGTGGCCACGATGTCGCGGATGATCTGCAGGGCGTGTTCGTCGTTCTCGGCCAGGTGGTCGGTGACGCCGGAAATCCTCGAGTGGACATCGCCACCGCCGAGCTCCTCGGCGGTGACGATCTCGCCGATGGCCGCTTTCACCAGGGGCGGGCCGCCCAGGAAGATGGTGCCCTGGTTCCTGACGATCACCGTTTCGTCGCTCATGGCTGGGACGTAGGCGCCGCCGGCGGTGCATGAGCCCATGACGGACGCAATCTGCGGGATCTTGGCGGCGGACAGCCGGGCCTGGTTGTAGAAAATCCTGCCGAAGTGCTCCTTGTCCGGGAACACCTCGTCCTGTTTCGGCAGGAAGGCCCCGCCGGAGTCCACCAGATAGATGCAGGGCAGCCGGTTTTCGAGGGCGATTTCCTGGGCCCGGAGGTGCTTCTTGACCGTCATGGGATAGTAGGTGCCGCCCTTGACGGTGGCGTCGTTGGAGATCACCAGGACCTGCCGGCCATGGACCAGGCCGATGCCGGCGATGACCCCGGCGCCAGGCGACTCATCGTTGTACATGCCGTTGGCGGCGAGCGGAGCGATCTCCAGGAACGGGCTGCCGTCATCCAGCAGCTGGTCGATGCGTTCGCGCGGGAGCAGCTTCCCCCTGGCCACATGGCGTTCGCGGGATTTTTCCGGACCACCCAGGGCGGCCTCAGCGAGCCTGGACCGGAGTTCGGCGGCGAGCGCAAGCTGCGCCGAGTTATTGGCGGCAAAGTCATCGCTTCCGGTATCAAGCCGGGTGGCGAGAGTCTCCATCGACTGGTCCGTTCCTGTTCTGTTAAGAGCCATCTTCATAGACCGCAAAGGCCAACTCGGTTAGTGCTGTGTAACTGAGATTAGGTTAGTCTTTATTAACTGTGATGTCCAACACATGGAGGCGTTGCTAGAATTTGCAGGTCCGAGGAGGAAATGTGCCCACTACCCGGCCGGTGCAGCCAACCCAGCAGGCCCTGTCCACCCCATCCGTTCCAGCAAACAGCGGCTCTGCCATCAACGGAAGTCCTGCAGCTAAGCCAGTTCCAGCAGCCCGGACTGCTGCAGGAAGCCAGGCAGCTCCGGTGACCCAACGCAGCCAGGCCAAAGAGTTGCGACGCCAGGCCTTGCTGACCGCTGCTGCCTCGCTGTTCGCCAAGAACGGGTTCAACCGGGTGTCCCTGGAGGACCTGGGCGCCGCCGCAGGAGTGAGCGGCCCGGCCGTCTACCGCCATTTCCGCGGTAAACAGGCCGTCCTGGGCGATTTGTTGCTCACCGTCAGCCGGGAACTCCTGGACGGCGGACTCAGGGTGGTGGCTGAAACCACTGATCCATTCGCGGCGCTGCGCCGGCTCGTGGCGTTCCAGGTTGATTTTGCCCTGGGCAAGCCTGACGTGATCCGCGTGCAGGACCGCGACTTCAGCAACCTCACGGAGAAAGACCAGTCCGAGGTGCGTACGCTGCAGCGGAACTACGTTGAGCTTTGGGTGGACGTCCTCACCCGGCTGCATCCTGACACCGATGCCGCCGAACTGCGGATGCGGGCCCACGCAACTTTTGGCCTGATCAACTCCACCCCGCACTCGGTACGCAGCCACGGCCGGAAGATCGCCGTGAAGTCCGCCCGCCCCCTGCTGGAGGGCATGGCCCTGGCCGCCCTCACCGTAGACACTTCCCAGACAGCGCCCCAAGAGCGGCCCCAGCCCGCTTGACCGGTGCGGGCCAGCAACGGTTAGACGGGTCGGGGCCGCTTGTGCGGGGAGTCGCACGGCTTCCGCTTTAGACCATGGTCAGCACCATGCCGGGTTCGGCCAGGATCGCGCCGACGTCGGCCAGGAACCGGGAGCCCTGTTCCCCGTCCACCACGCGATGGTCGAAGGACAGGCTCAAGGTCATGACCTGGCGCAGGGCCACCTCCCCCTGGTACTCCCACGGCATGTTCCGGACAGCCCCCACCGCCAGGATCGCAGCCTCGCCGGGATTGAGGATCGGTGTGCCGGCGTCAATACCGAAGACCCCGATATTGGTGATGGAGATAGTGCCGCCGCTCAACTCGGCCGGCGTGGTCTTTCCGGCCCGGGCCGACTCAGTCAGAGCCGTCAGCGCTTCGGACAGCCCGGTGAGGGACAACGTGTCCGCGTCCTTGATGTTCGGCACCGTGAGGCCGCGCGGTGTAGCTGCCGCGATGCCAAGGTTGACGTAATTGAACTGGACAATCTCCTGGCCGGCTTCGTCCCAGCGGGAGTTCAGCGACGGGTTCCGCCGCAGCGCAATGAGGACAGCCTTGGCCACGATCGTCAGCGGCGTGAGTTTGTACCCGGCAAAAGCCCGGTTGGCCTTCAGCCTTGCGAGCAGGTCCATGGTGGGGGTGACATCAACCGTCAGGAATTCGGTCACGTGCGGGGCGGTAAAAGCGCTGGCCACCATCGCGGCAGCCGTGAACTTCCGGACCCCCTTGATCGGCGTGCGTGTCTCGCGCTCGGGCTGGCTGGCCCCGGAGGGCTCGCCATGCCGGTCATCAGGCACTGCCTGCAGATGCTGGGCGGCCGCCGGGAGGTCCCCGCCTCCCACGAAGTTGCGGACGTCGTCGCGGCTAATCAGCCCCCCGGGGCCCGTGCCTGCAACCTCGGCCAGGTCGACGCCAAGGTCCTTGGCGAGTTTCCGCACGGGCGGCGTGGAGCGGGGGCGTTCGGAAGTCACCACCCGCTCCCTGGCCTCGCGGGGCCGGCCAGGGAACCCTGCGGCCGCGGCCGCCGGCTCAGCCGGCGGCTCCGCGGGATTCTCGACCAACGCCAGGTTGCGTTGACGGCGGGCTGGGCGGCCGGAACTTTCGACGACGGCGCCGTACCCCACGAGGTTCGGTTCCCTTTTGCCCGCGGCCGCCGCGCTGCCGGCATCAATTGCCTCCGGGGCAGCGCCGGTGGAGGTGTCCATCGATGGCGCCGCGCCGCCGTCGTCGGGTACTTCGAAGGAGACGATCGGCTTGCCCACCTCGACAATCGTGCCTGGCTGTTCGTGAAGCTCCTTGATGACGCCGGCGAAAGGTGACGGCAGTTCCACCACGGCCTTGGCGGTTTCCACCTCGGCAATGACCTGGTTGAGGGCTACGGTGTCCCCCACCCCGACCTTCCAGCTGAGGATTTCGGACTCGGTCAGTCCTTCGCCGAGGTCCGGGAGCCTGAATTCCTTGATCATGGTGGCGCTCATCCTTCCAGCCCGCTCAGGGAGTTCGGCCGGCCCAGGGCCCGGTCAACGCCGTCGAGGATCCTGTCCAGGCCAGGCAAATGGTGCATCTCCAGCTTGGAATACGGGTACGGAATATCGAAGCCGGTGATCCGGACCGGGGCGGCTTCAAGGTGGTAGAAGCACCGCTCGGTGATGCTCGCCGCGACCTCTGCGCCCAGTCCGCCGGACTGGCCCGCCTCATGGGTGATCACCAGCCGCCCGGTCTTGCGGACGGACGCCTCCACCGTCGAGTAGTCCACCGGCGCCAGCGAGCGCAGGTCGATGACTTCGATGGACACGCCTTCATCTGACGCCGCAGTGGCGGCATCGCGTGCCGTCTTAACCAGCGGCCCGTAGGCCACGAGAGTTACGTCGGTCCCCTCAGTGACTACACGGGCGCGGTCCATGGGCAGGGCTGTGGAGAGGTCGACGGCCTCGTCCACTTCGCCTTTGTCGTGGTAGCGGCGCTTGGGTTCGAAATACAGGACGGGGTCATCGCTGGCAATAGCCTGCTGGATGACGGTGTGGGCATCCTGCGGGTTGGACACCGTTACCACGCGGAGCCCGGAGGTGTGGGTGAAATAGGCCTCGGGTGATTCCGAATGGTGCTCGGGTGAGCCGATGCCGCCGCCGAAAGGCACACGGACGGTGATGGGCATCTTGACGGCACCCTGCGTGCGGTAGTGCAGCTTGGCCACCTGGCTCACGATCTGGTCGAACGCGGGGTAGATGAAGCCGTCGAACTGTATCTCCACCACTGGCCGGTAACCGCGGTAGGCCAGGCCGACGGCGGTGCCCATGATGCCGGATTCGGCGAGCGGCGTGTCCACGACCCGGTGTTTGCCGAAGTCCTTCTGCAGGCCGTCCGTCACCCGGAAGACGCCGCCGAGGGTTCCGATGTCCTCCCCCATGAGGATGACTTTGGGGTCGTTCTCGAGGGATTTGCGCAAGCCTGCGTTGATGGCGCGGGCAAAGGTCATCTGGGTCATCAGCGTGCACCTTCTTGGGAAGTGGCTCCGGCGGGATCACCGAAGGAAGCCAGGTAGCGGGAGTAGTGGTCCTGCTGACGGTCAAGCCAGGAGTTGGGCGAGCTGTAGACGTGCTTGAAGATGTCCAGGGGCTCGGGGTCGGGCATGTTGGTGCAGCCGGCACGCATCTCGCGTGCCACGGCGTCGGCCTTGTCCTTGACATGCTGCTGCAGGTCACTGGTCAGGAGTCCCTTGCGGTCCAAAAGCGACTTGACCCTGTCGAGGGGATCCTTCGCGGCCCAGTCCTCCAGTTCGTTGGGGTCCCGATACCGGGTGGGGTCATCCGCTGTCGTGTGCGGGCCCATGCGGTATGTGACGGCTTCGATGAAGGTGGGTCCGCCACCATTCCGCGCCCTGTCCAGCGCGACCCGGGTGGCTGCCATCACGGCGAGGACGTCATTGCCGTCAACCCGGAGGCTGGGGATGCCAAAACCGGTGGCCCTGTCCGCCAGGTGGATGTGGGACTGCAGCCTGACCGGTTCCGAGATGGCCCAGTGGTTGTTCTGGCAGAAGAAGACCACGGGCGCCTGGAAGCTGGCGGCGAACACCATGGCTTCGTTGACGTCGCCTTCACTCGTGGCACCGTCGCCGAAGAATGTCACCGCTACGGAGTCGGCGCCGTCGTTCTGGATGCCCATGGCGTACCCGGTGGCGTGAAGCGTCTGTGCGCCGATGATGATTTGCGGTGTGGCCATGTTGATCGTGTACGGATCCCAGCCCGCTGACGCATTTCCCCGCCATACCCGGATGATGTCCGTCAGGTCCACGCCACGGCAATAGGCGACACCGTTTTCGCGGTAACTGGAGAACACAAAATCGTCGTCCCGCAGTGCCCGGCCCGCGCCGACCTGCGAGGCTTCCTGCCCCAGCAGCGGCGGCCACAGGGCCAGTTCGCCCTGGCGCTGGAGCGCTGTGGCTTCGACGTCGATCCGCCGCACCACGGCCATGTCCTCGTAGAGGGAACACAACCGCTCATCGGTGATGTCCTGCACCCATGGATCGAATTCCGGATGACTGATCCGCTCCCCCGCGGGATTGATCAGCTGGATCAGGTACCGCCCGGATCCAGGGATTCCTGCACTGTTGCCCGGGCCTTCCGGGGTTGTTCCGCCATGGCCCGTTTCGTCTGTAGACACGATCGCCCCGCAACCTTCTCACGTCGTTTGACCGGGGCTTAGGGACTCGTGGTCCTGCCGCCGTCCGGCCTCCCGGGCGCCGTTGCCCCGGATAATTGTGACCCTACTCACAATGCTCAATGGGTACAACCACCGCGCAAATAACTGAGCATAATGCCCTGTTTGGGAGCAGCAGACCGTGCTAGCGTTGCGCATTATGCAAGCTTTGGATGGCACCGACACCCGGCTGCTTTCGGCCATGGCCAAGGACCCCCGCCGGACGGTGGTGGCCCTTGCCCAGAAGCTGGGCCTGTCGCGCAACACGGTTCAGGCCCGGATGGCCCAACTGGAGAAGAAGCACGTCTTCCTGTCCTTTGAACGGCGGATCAATCCGGCGTCTTTGGGCTATCCGCTGATGGCCTTCATTTCCGTCCACGTGCAGCAGCAAAAGCTCGGGCAGCTGGCCCATGACCTGGCCAGCATCCCGGAGATCCTGGAGGGCTACGGCCTCACCGGATCCGCTGACCTCCTGTTGCGCGTGGTGGCCCTGGACGCCGAGGACCTGTTCAGGATCAACGGCAAGATCCTGGCCTGCGACGGAGTGGAGCGCACGGATACCGCGTTGGCTATGGGTGAGCTGATTCCCTTCCGCATCCAGCCGCTGCTCGAACGCGGCCCGGCCGAGGCCTAGGATCCGAGCGTTCGCTGCGTCTTTCGGTCCTGCGGATGCCGGGGCGGGACAGGCCGGGTTATAGGCTGGTCGAAGTTGAATCGAATGGTGTGCCGGTCACCGGCTCCCGCAACGAGGCAGTCCCAGTGCAGGCTGCACACTGCCGGAAAGGCTCCATCTTGAGCAATCCTGAGGAACCGTACCAGCCGGGTCATGCCGACGCCGGCGCGCGGCCGGCTGCCCCGCCGCGGCAGCCACCTGCGCAGCCGCCCGGGCAGTACGCAGATCCAACGCCCTTCGGCCTTCCGGGCCAGCCGCTCGCCAAGGACCGGAAGAAGCTGTGGATCATCCTTGGCATCGTCGGTGGCGTGGTGCTGCTGGCCGTCGTCGGCATCATCGTCCTGTTCAATGTCCTTGGCGGCGCCACCAACCACGCCCGTGGACTCGCGGACGGCTTTACCAAGCTGGTCATCGCCGGTGACTCCTCCCAGGCCTACGACGACTACCTTGACCCCGCACTCCAGGAACAGCTGTCGAAGGAAGACTTCATCGCCGGCGTCGAAAGCCTGGAAATGGACGAGACCTGCGAGCCGGCCTACAACGACCTGAAGGTCAGTTCGGAAAATGGCAACAACGCCGCCGACATCGCAGGCGTGATCACCTGCGACGGACGGCAGGTTGACCTCGCCTACCGTTTCGAAGGCACTGACGAGTTGAAAATGACCAATATCAAGCTCCGGCCGAAGGCATAACCGGACTGCCCACGCGAAGAGCCCCGTGCTGCTGGCACGGGGCTCTTCACGTTAAAGGTGTTGTGTGTTGGCTGCCGTCAGTGGTCCACGGCCTTCTCGGCGCCGACGCCGGTGAGCGAGCGGACTTCCATTTCGGCCTGCTTGGCGCTGTCTTCACGCTTCTTGTCCAGGACCGTGCCCAGCCAGCCCAGCAAGAAGGCCAGCGGAATGGACACAATGCCCGGATTGCTGAGCGGGAAGAAGGCAAAGTTGGCGCCGGGAATCATGGACGTCTTGGCCCCGGAAACCACCGGGGAGAAGATGATCAGGATGATGGCCGAGCCCAGGCCGCCGTACATGCTCCACACTGCGCCCTGTGTGGTGAACCTTCGCCAGAACAGCGAGTAGACGATCGTCGGGAGGTTCGCCGACGCCGCGACGGCGAAGGCGAGCGCCACCAGGAAGGCCACATTCTGGCCATTGGCGAAGATGCCACCCAGGATGGCCATGACACCGATGACCACTACGGTCCGCCGCGCAACCTTGACCTCGGTGTCGGCGTCGGCCTTGCCCTTGGAGATGACGCTCGCGTAGATGTCGTGGGCGAAGGACGCCGCGGCTGTGATGGTCAGGCCTGCCACTACCGCCAGGATGGTGGCGAACGCCACCGCCGAGATGAAGCCCAGCAGCAACGGTCCGCCCAGGTGGAAGGCCAGCAGGGGTGCAGCGGAGTTCACGCCACCCGGTGCGGTTTTGATGGTTTCGGCACCCACGAGGGCTGCTGCGCCGTAACCCAGCACGAGGGTGAACAGATAGAACAGGCCGATCAGCCAGATGGACCAAACCACGGACTTGCGGGCTTCCTTGGCCGTGGGCACGGTGTAGAAGCGCATCAGGACGTGCGGCAGGGCTGCGGTGCCCAGGACCAGGGCCAGGCCCAGGGACATGAAGTCCAGCTTCGAGGTCTCGGTCTTGCCGTACTGCAGGCCCGGGTTCAGTACCGCCGGGTTGTTGGAGGTCTCCACGGCCGCGCCGAGCAGGCTGGAGAGGTTGAAGCCGTAGATGGCCAGGACCCAGAAGGTCATCACGGCCGCACCGGCGATCAGCAGGATGGCCTTGATGATCTGGACCCAGGTGGTGCCCTTCATCCCGCCGATCAGTACATACATGATCATCAAGGCACCGACGACGATGATCACCAGGGCCTGTCCGCCCCAGTCGCTGATGCCGAGCAGCAGGGAGATCAGGCTGCCGGCGCCTGCCATCTGCGCCAGCAGGTAGAAGAAGCAGACGGCCAGGGTGGAAATGGCAGCCGCGATCCGGACCGGACGCTGCTTGAGCCTGAAGGAAAGGACGTCCGCCATGGTGAACTTTCCGGTATTCCGGAGCAGCTCCGCCACCAGCAGCAGTGCAACCAGCCAGGCTACGAGGAAGCCGATCGAGTACATAAAGCCGTCGTAGCCGTTGATGGCAATGGCGCCCGTGATCCCCAGGAACGAGGCGGCCGACAGGTAGTCCCCGGCGATGGCCGTTCCGTTCTGGGACCCGGTGAACGACCGGCCTGCAGCGTAGTAGTCGGCCGCGGTCTTGTTGTTCCGGCTGGCCCTTAGCACGATCACCATGGTCACGGCCACAAACAGGCCGAAGATGCCCATGTTGAGCAGCGTGGTTTCCTTGAGGTCGGCGACGTCGACCGCCGTGGCAATCCCGATCATTTGGCTACTCCGCTCACGACGTTGCCGTCTTTATCAAACTCATGGCCTTCGATTTCGTGGCGGATCTCCGCCGCGATGGGATCCAGCCTTCGGTTGGAGTAGCTGACATACCAGCCAGTGATGGCGAAGGTGGAGACGAACTGCAACAGGCCTAGGATCAGGCCGACGTTGATGTTGCCCCACACCTTGGTGGACATAAACTCGACGGCGTAGTCAGCCAGCAGGACATACGCGAAGTACCACAGCAGAAAAGCGACGGCCATGGGGAATACAAAGCTGCGGTGACGTTTGCGCAGTTCCTGGAACCGCTCCGTCGACTGGACCTGTTCGAAGTCCACGGACGCCGCTGCGTCCGGAGTGTGGGCATCGTTACCCATCGTTCCTCCTCATTGAGTCTTGCCTGGTTCACACCGGCGGGCGCCCCAGCACCTTTCCGCTGATGTGACTGCAATCACTCTGCGCCGTGGCGGCACGGCACAACAGGGGCAGCGGCGGAACGCTCGCTCAACGGTCGCGATGCTGCGACAAACGGCACCCGCCGCTACGCTGGGCACCATGCCGGACTCCCCTCTCCTGACCGCCGCAGCAGTTGCGGTGATTGTTTTGGCGATCGCCGTCGTCGTCGGCGTGGGAGCTAAAGTGCTGCGCTCCTTCCGTGAACTCGGCACCGACGCCGAGCGCGCCACCTACAACACCCTCCACGCCGCGTCCCGTGCAGGGCAGCACCTGCGCACCGGGCTCAATCCGGCGGGCGCGGCGAAGGCGTGCCGGCAGTTGCGGACCCTCCTGGGCTGCAGTGCGCTGGCGATCACCGATACTGCCGGCGTGCTCGCCTGGGACGGTGTCGCCGAGGAACTGAAGCCCCGCTTGATGGACCTGGCCGCAGACGTCCTGATCGGAGGCCGGACTACTGTGCTCCAGGCGCGTGACCTGGCTGCGAATCCTGCCGCTGGCAACCTCGCCGCCGTCATCGCGCCGGTGCGTGCCGGATCACGGGTGGTGGGGGTGGTGGCCGCCTTTGCGCCCCTTGCAGGGGCCGGGCTGGTCCGCGCCACCAGTGAAGTGGCGGACTGGGTGGCGGTCCAGGTGGAACTGGCCGAGCTGGATGCTTCCCGGACGCTGCTGATGGAAGCGGAGGTTCGTGCACTGCGGGCGCAGATCAGCCCGCACTTTATCTACAACTCGCTCAACGCCATCGCATCGTTCATCAATACCGACCCGGCGCGGGCCCGCGAACTGGTGGTGGAGTTCGCGGACTTCACCCGGTACTCCTTTCGCCGCCACGGCGATTTCACAACCCTCGCCGAGGAACTCCGCTGCATCGACAGGTACCTGCTCCTTGAACGTGCCCGCTTCGGCGAACGGGTTCAGGTCAGCCTCCGAATAGCCCCGGAAGTGCTGGGCACCGTGATCCCGTTCCTGAGCTTGCAGCCGCTCGTGGAGAACGCGGTGCGGCACGGGCTTGAGGCCAAGGAGGGGCCAGGGCACATCAGCATCACCGCCAATGATTCCGGCGCTTTCGCGGAGGTCACCATCGAGGACGACGGCGTGGGCATGGACCCTGCCCAGCTCCAGTCGATGCTTGCCGGCCACACCGACGGCGAACACGTGGGGCTGCGCAACGTCGATGCCCGCCTCCGGCAGGTCTATGGCGATGACCACGGCCTCGTGATCGAGACGGCGCCCGGGGAGGGGACCCTGATCACCATGCGGGTGCCCAAGTCCCAGCCCGACCACGACGCCTGAGCCCCCCATCTGATTCCAGCGCCCCCCGGCGGATAATGTAGGACCATGATTAATGTCCTCGTCGCCGATGACGAGCTGCCCGCAGTGGAAGAACTGGCCTACCTCCTGGGCCGGGACGACCGGATCGGCACCATCCACCGCGCCACCTCAGGGTCAGAAGCGCTGAGGGCCCTCACCACTCAATCCGTGGACGCTGTCTTCCTGGACATCCACATGCCGGCAGTGTCCGGGCTGGACATTGCCAGGGCCATCGCGCGCAGCAGCCATCCGCCGGCGGTGGTCTTTGTCACTGCGGACGAGGACTGCGCCCTGGAGGCATTCGAGCTGGCCGCCGTGGACTACCTGCTGAAGCCGGTCCGCGCCGAACGGCTGTCCCGGTCAGTGGGACGGATCAGCGAACTGCTGCGCGAGGGCGGCGGCCCGGCTCCGGAGATGATCACCGTGGACCAGGGCGGCACCACCCGGATGATCAGGCGCGACGACGTCACGTACGTCCAGGCGCAGGGAGACTACGCACGGCTTCACACAGTTGATGCGAGCTACCTGATCCGGGTTCCCCTGGCCGACTTGGAGCAGCAGTGGGCGGCTGCGGGCTTCATCCGTACGCACCGGTCCTACCTGGTGGCCCTGAAGCACGTGGCCTCGATGAAGCTGGCCGCGGACGGACCAAGCGTCACAGTCGCCGGGGCCAACCTCCCCATCAGCCGCCGGCACCTGCCCACTGTCCGGGAGAAGCTGGAAGCCACGCGCATACGGCCGCAATCATGACGCGGGTCCGGGTCACGGCCCCGCACTCCGCAGCCAGGCCGGCGATGCAGTCGCGGGAGGCCGCCGAGGAATCGGAGGTGGGGCAGCTTTTTGTCAGGTCGCTGATCCGCACCCAGCTCCGGCTGGCGCTGGTAGTGGCCGGCGGATTCCTGCTGGTCCTGTGCGCTTTTCCGTTGCTGCTGGCGGCCGCACCGGGCCTGGCCGAGATCCGGGTGGCCGGCATCCCTTTCGACTGGCTGCTGTTGGGCGCCGGCATCTACCCGGTGACCGGGCTCAGCGCCTGGCTGTACATCCGCAGCGCGGCCCGGAACGAGTCCCGGTACCGCGACCTGGCCGAGGACAAGTGATCCTCCCGTGAGTCCCGCCGTCGGACTGGTGGCCCTTGTGGTGGTTTCCGTGGCCACTGCGGTCATCGGGTTCTATGGCCTCCGGATCTCCCGTACGACCGGCGATTTCTATGTTGCCTCCCGGACGGTCCGTCCGTGGTGGAACGCCTCGGCGATCGGGGGCGAGTACCTGTCCGCGGCGAGCTTCCTGGGCGTGGCCGGCCTGATCCTCCTCTCGGGAACGGACGCCCTGTGGTTTCCGGTGGGCTACACGGCCGGGTACCTGATGCTGTTGCTCTTCGTGGCCGCCCCGCTGCGCCGCTCGGGCGCGTACACCATCCCGGACTTCACGGAAGCCCGGCTGGATTCGCGGGCAGTCCGGCGCGTGACCAGCGTTGTGGTGGTTGTGGTGGGTTGGCTGTATATCGTGCCGCAACTCCATGGTGCGGCACTGACCATCAGGATCACCACCGGGCTTCCGGGCTGGGTGGGATCCGTGTGCGTGGTGATCGTGGTGTGCCTGACTGTGGTGGCCGGCGGGATGCGGTCCATTACTTTTGTCCAGGCCTTCCAATACTGGCTAAAGCTCACTGCACTTGCCGTCCCTGTCCTCTTCATCGTGTTCACCCTCCTGGGCAACGGAAGCACCGCCGTCGCTCCCGCCGTCGTGAACCCCACCGGGCTTGCTCCCGCCGGCCCGTACCAGAACATTTCATTGCTGGTGGCACTGCTGTTCGGCACCCTGGGCCTGCCCCACGTCCTGGTCCGCTTCTACACCAACCCTGATGGGCACTCTGCGCGCCGGACCACGCTGATCGTGCTCGGGCTGCTTTCGGTGTTTTACCTGTTTCCCACCGCGTACGGGCTGCTGGGACGGATGTTCAGGCCCGAGCTCGCGCGCTCAGGACAGGCAGATGCGGTGGTACTGCTCCTGCCAGGGCAGCTGATCGGCGGAACAGCGGGAGACCTGCTCTCGGCCCTGGTGGTGGCCGGAGCGTTTGCGGCGTTCCTCTCCACTACATCGGGACTGGTGGTCTCGCTCGCCGGTGTGATCAGCCAGGACGTCCTGGGCGGCAGTGTCCGCGGTTTCAGGCTTGCCGCCGTCATCTCGTCGTTGGTCCCCTTGGGCTTCGCCTTAGCCACCGACTCCCTGGCCCTGGCAGGCAGCGTGGGCCTGGTGTTCGCCTTTACCGCGTCCACCGTCTGTCCGGTCCTCCTCCTGGGCATCTGGTGGCGAGGCCTTACCGACACCGGCGCCATTGCCGGGATGGTGACCGGCGGCCTTCTCTGCGGCGGCGCCATGGTGTCCGGTTCCGTCCTGGGCGCAGCGGGCACCCCTTTCTGGCTGGCCCAGCCGGCGGCCTGGACGGTTCCGGGCGCGTTCGCCGTGATGGTGCTCGTCTCGCGCGCCACCAAAGGGCGCGTGCCACGGACCATGTCACGGCTCATGACCCGGCTACACACCCCGGAAAGGCCATTGGTCACCGAACGCTGAAAACGGGCTGCCCCTCGCGCGGGAACTGCCCAGGGTGGACAATTACGGCATGTCCACGCAGGACGAACGAACACCCGCCGAGTCCGAAGGTGTCCCGCCGTCGGTCCGGGCGCAGCTGCTCGCCACCGAACACTGGAGCCTGCTGGCTTCCCGGAGCACCACCCAGGGTGAAGTGCTGACCCGGATCAGTATGTTCCTGATGTTCACCTCCGCGAGCCTGGTCAGCCTTGCGCTCGTGGGCCAGGCAACCAGGTTCTCGGACACGTTTGTCATGCTGGCCATGATCGTCCTGTCCACCGACCTGCTGATCGGCCTCCTCACGCAGGTCCGTGTCCTGAACGTTGCCATGGAGGACCTGATGTATGTCCTGGCCATGAACCGGCTGAGGGCGGCCTACGTGGACCTGGATCCCGGCATTGCGAAATACATGCTGGCGGGTACGCACGACGACCAGCCGGGCATGGACCGGACGTATTACTTCCTCAGCGGCCGGAGTACGTGGAGCCACGTTGCCGGGAGCAGCATGGTCTTCATCATCATGGCCAATGCCGCCCTGACAGCCATCCTGCTGGGCACGTCCGTCACCCTTCTGGGCTGGCCAACACCGACGGCGGTCCTGCTGGGGTCGGCCAGCGGACTCGTCTTTGCCGGGGCTTCAATGGTGCACGGCTACCGGCAGTACCGCGACGTGTGGCCGGCGTTCACGCCGCTGTCCCCCACTCCACCGGGCGGGGACTGAGCCAGGCAGTCAGCCCGGACGGATTCAGTCGATGGCGGCCATCAGTTCAACCACCCGGTCCAGGAAGGCGTCCACCTGGCTTTCTTCGTAGCCGTCCTTGCCGACGGCGGGACGGAAGACTGCGCGGCGGACGTTGTCCACGCTGAGCGGCTTGTCCTCTTCCAGGTAACCGATCAGCTCACGGCAGAGCCGATCCACATCCACCGTGCTGTAGCTGCGGGCCTTGTTTTTGGACGGCCGGCGGAACCGCTCGCCGTCGGGCCTGTGCAGGCGGCCGCGGAGGATTCCGGACAGGTTCCCGATCTCGCGCAGCCAGGCTTCTTCGCCGCTGGCGGCAATCAGTTCATCCCGTTCACGACGGGCAAACGCATCTTCGAGCCTGTCCAATGCGGCATCCACCACGGCGGCAGAGTAACCGCCCTTGACGGGGTCGAAGGACACGGCGCGGACGTCTCCGCTTTTAACGACGTGGGTGGCGGCCTTCGGCGTTTCCAGTGACACGCGCGCCCGCTGGAGGAACTGGTCCACCTGCTTGGCGTTGTACCCGTATTCGCTGCGCGGCACGCGTTCAAAGGACGCGGGGATGTGCCGGTGAAAGTCCAATGCCACTATGTTTCCTTCAATGCTGTTCAGCCGGATCGGTTGGGTACCAGTCTAAGGGCGCCTCCGGGCCGGCATGGTTTTTCCAATTGGGGATTCCCGGTCAGGCGCCTGCCACCAGGACGTACAGGACGAAAGCCAGGGGACATGCAAAGACTATGGAATCAAGGCGATCCATAACACCGCCGTGGCCAGGAAGGATGCTGCTCATGTCCTTGATGCCCAGCTCGCGTTTGACCATGGATTCGGCGAGGTCCCCTGCCGTCGAGGCAGCCACCACGCCGACTGCCAGGACAAGGCCCACCCACCACGGTTTGTCCAGCAGGAAGATGCTGGCCAGCACACCGATCAGCATGGCGCCCGCAATGGAGCCGGCAAAACCCTCCCACGACTTCTTGGGGCTGATTTTCGGGGCCATGGGATGTTTGCCCAGTGATGCCCCCACCAAGTAGCCGAACGTGTCGTTGGAGACCACCAGAAGCAGCATGACGGCCACCTGCCAGGCGCCTTGGGGAACCGTGCCACCGGGCCACAGCCCCAGGGGCGTCACACCGCCAGCAGCGTGCAGCGGCAACGCGGCAAAGCTGATGAAGAACGGCACCCAGCCGAGGGTGAAGACGCCGGCGAAGATGCTGTTGGCCGAGCCGGCAGCACTTTCGATCGAACGCCACAGCAGCACGGCGATACAGCTCAGGAGCATGGCAAAGAGCAGGCTCTCGAGTCCACCGAAGTAGGCGACAAAAGGCATGGCCACCGTCCCTGTCATGACCGGAACAATGGGCATCCTGGTGCCGTTGGCCTCGAGGGCGCGGAAGATCTCCCACACTCCGAAGATCGCGAACGTAGTGGTTACCGCCACGAACCCCAAGGGAAGAAAGAGCAGCCCGCCCAGGACGGCAATCAGCATGGCCAGCCCCACAGCCGTGGCTGCCGGAAGGTTCCGCCCGGCTTTGGGGGTGGGGTTGGCCCGGGCCAGCCTGCCTTTCATGTGCGCCCGTTGTGCGGGAGCCTGCTCTGCCTGGCCCATCAGACTTCGAGCAGCTCTGCTTCCTTGCGCTTGAGCAGCTCGTCGATGCCGTCAACGTGGGCCTTGGTCAGGGCGTCGAGTTCCTTCTCGGCGCGGGTGCCTTCGTCTTCGCCGGCCTCGCCGTCCTTGACCAGCTTGTCCAGGGTTTCCTTGGCCTTGCGGCGGATGTTGCGAATGGAAACCTTGGCGTCCTCGCCCTTGGTTTTGACGATCTTGACGTATTCCTTGCGGCGCTCCTGCGTCAGGTCCGGAATGGTGATGCGGATGACGTTGCCGTCGTTGGACGGGTTGGCGCCCACCTCGGAGTCGCTCAGTGCGCGTTCGATGTCCCGGAGTGCGGTTTTGTCGAACGGGGTGATGAGGATGGTGCGCGCGTCCGGGATCGCGAAGGAGGCGAGCTGCTGCAGCGGCGTGGGTGAGCCGTAGTAGTCCACCAGGACCTTGTTGTAGAGGCCGGGGTTTGCCCTGCCGGTGCGGATCGAGGCGAAGTCTTCCTTGGCTACCTCAACGGCCTTGTCCATTTTCTCTTCGGCTTCGAGCAAGGTTTCTTCGATCACGGTCTCTCCTCAGAAATCAGTGCAGTCCGGGTGCCGGTTTCCTGCACAAGCTTGGTTCAGTGCTGCTGGTTCCATCGTGGGTCCCGCCAGCGGGGATGGATCTGTCCTGAAAACATCCTAGCCGTTGCTAGGCGGTCACCAGGGTGCCCAGCTTTTCGCCGAGGATGGCGCGCGTGACGTTGCCTTCGCCTTCCATCCCAAAGACCACCATGGAGAGGTTATTGTCCTTGCACATGGTCATGGCCGTCTGGTCCATGACCCTGATGTCGCGGCGCAGGGCGTCGTCGTAGCTCAAGGTCTCCAGGCGCTCGGCCGCGGGGTCCTTCTTGGGGTCGGCGGTGTAGACGGCATCCACCCCGCTCTTGGCCATCAGCACCACATCCGCATGGACTTCGAGTGCCCGCTGGGCCGCCACCGTATCGGTGGAGAAGTAAGGGAGGCCGGCGCCCGCACCGAAAATGACCACACGGCCCTTTTCCATGTGCCGGATGGCGCGGCGGGGAATATAGGCCTCAGCCACCTGGCCCATGGTGATGGCGCTTTGGACGCGCGTCTCAACGCCGGCCTGCTCCAGGAAGTCCTGCAGGGCCAGGCAGTTCATGACCGTGCCGAGCATGCCCATGTAGTCCGCCCGTGAGCGGTCCATGCCGCTTTGGGACAGTTCCGCGCCGCGGAAGAAGTTACCGCCGCCGACGACGATGGCTACTTCCACGTCAGGGACCGCCGCTGCGATCTGCTTGGCGACGTCGCGGACGGTTTCGGGATCAACGCCCAGCTTTCCGCCGCCGAAGACCTCACCTGAGAGCTTCAGGAGGACGCGGCGCCTGCTCTTCTCCGACTCGTTGGACGTTTTGACGGCTTCCATGGGTGCCTTCCCGTTCGTGAACTCTGAAAAAAGGTTATCCTGCCGGGCGGCCAAAGGTCTCATCCGGCGTTTGGCCCGGCGCATGCAAAAGGGGCGGCCACCGAAGTGGCCACCCCCTTGCAGGTTCGACTAGGAGCCGACGCGGAAACGCGTGAAGGCAGTAGCCTTGACGCCGGCCTCTTCGAGGACCTGCGCCACGGACTTCTTGGCATCCTTGGCGAATGCCTGGTCAACCAGGACCTCGCCCTTGTAGAAGCCCGTTACGCGGCCTTCGACAATCTTGGTGAGGGCAGCTTCAGGCTTGCCTTCAGCCTTGGCAGTCTCTTCGGCGATGCGGCGCTCGGACTCAACCAGCTCGGACGGAACGTCCTCGCGGGTCAGGTAGTTCGGGGCCATGGCGGCAACGTGGACAGCGACGTCGTGCGCGGCGGTGGTAGCTGCTTCGCCTTCACCGTCGACAGCGAACAGGACGCCGACCTGGGCCGGGAGGTCCTTGGAGGTCTTGTGCAGGTACGCGTCGACCGTTGCGCCCTCGATGCGGGAGATGCGGCGGACAACAACCTTTTCGCCCAGGACAGCACCTTCTTCGACGACGACCTCGGACAGCGGCTTGCCGTCGACGTCGGTGGCCAGCAGGGTGTCGAGGTCGGCTGCGCCGGACTCCACAGCCACGGCCAGGACCTTGTCGGCAAGCTGGATGAACTTGTCAGCCTTGGCAACGAAGTCGGTCTCGCAGTTGACCTCGATCATTACGCCGACGCCGTTGGTGACCTTGGCGGCAACCAGGCCTTCGGCGGTGGAGCGGCCTTCACGCTTGGTCGCGCCCTTGAGGCCCTTGATGCGGATGATCTCGATGGCCTTCTCGGCGTCACCGTTGGCTTCGTCAAGAGCCTTCTTGACATCCATCATGCCGGCGCCGGTGCGCTCGCGCAGAGCCTTGATATCAGCGGCAGTGTAGTTCGCCATGTGAACCCCTCTGTCTAGAAAATGTATGTGGTGTACGGACCGACAGGACAGCAGCCCACGAGAGTGGGCCGCCGTCCTGTCAGCAGTTCCGGTGCTGCTGGCAGCGCCGGTAATCCGGATTTACTTGTGTTACTTGTCGGCGTCGGCGGCGGGAGCCTCGGCAGCGGCCGGTGCTTCCTCAGCTGCGGGAGCCTCGGCAGTTGCCGGTGCTTCCGGGGCGGCCGGAGCGGCAGCCTCTTCAGCCTTGCTGCCTTCGAGGAGTTCGCGCTCCCACTCAGCCAGCGGCTCTTCCGGAGCCTCCGTGGTGCCGGTGGCGCGCTGGTTGCGGGCGATGAGGCCCTCAGCAACGGCGTCGGCGACAACGCGGGTCAGCAGGTTCACGGAGCGGATGGCGTCGTCGTTGCCCGGGATCGGGAAGTCGACTTCGTCCGGGTCGCAGTTGGTGTCCAGGATGGCCACAACCGGGATGTTCAGCTTCTTGGCTTCGTCAACAGCAAGGTGTTCCTTCTTGGTGTCCACGATCCAGAGCACGGAGGGTGCCTTGGTCAGGTTGCGGATACCGCCGAGGTTGGTCTCAAGCTTGGTGAGTTCGCGGCGAAGGAGCAGCAGTTCCTTCTTGGTGTATGCAGAGCCGGCGACGTCGTCGAAGTCGATCTCTTCCAGTTCCTTCATGCGCTGGATGCGCTTGGAGACGGTCTGGAAGTTGGTCAGCATACCGCCGAGCCAGCGCTGGTTCACGTAGGGCTGGCCAACGCGCGTAGCCTGCTCAGCAATTGCTTCCTGGGCCTGCTTCTTGGTGCCGACGAAGAGTACGGTGCCGCCGTGTGCAACGGTGGCCTTGACGAACTCGTAGGCGCGGTCGATGTAGGACAGCGACTGCTGGAGGTCAATGATGTAGATGCCATTGCGTTCCGTGAAGATGAATCGCTTCATCTTCGGGTTCCAACGGCGGGTCTGGTGTCCAAAGTGGACGCCGCTGTCAAGCAGCTGGCGCATAGTTACGACGGGCATGCCGGCGCTCCTTCCGGCAGGTCATTCATGAGAAGGCCCTGAAGCCCTCTTACCCTGCCAATAGTTGACGGTTGTTAGCGTAGTCCGGGACGGACCGTGCTCCTGGCATCCCTTGCACTTCCCATCAGGACCATGGGGCCCTGACCGCGGGAGGCACAAGCCTCCTCACACGAAGCCGGGGGCGACAGATGAGGAGGGCTGGATGCGCGTAGTCAGCTGCTGCTCCCCCGCACCTCTGAATGAGACGTGCTGACGCATAGCGGACACACGGATTTCCCGCTGACACGACAAACGTTGAGGGCACAGCAAACTGCTCCACCAAGTGTACTACAGGCACCCCGATCCTCCGGACATCGTGGAGGCCACCGCAGAGCGTTTTCCACATAGCCAAAGGGGTCCCTGCCGCAGGTTGAAATGCAGCGGCATGCTGGGCGGATGAAAGCTCCAGCGTTGCTCGCCGCGGTCCTGCTGCTTCCGGCATCCATCGCGCCATCCGGAGAGGTTCTCACCGCCGGCCCGGCCCCCGTCCCGGGAGGCCGGATTCCGGTTCTTCCGGCATCTGCCGGACGAATGCCGGCCGAGCCGGCCTGGGAGTGGCCCCTCGCGCCAAGGCCCCGGGTGCTGCGCGCGTTTGATCCTCCGGACAAGCCATGGATGAGCGGGCATCGCGGGGTGGACCTCGGAGCCGCGCACGACGGCGTTCCGGTCACCACGCCCGAGTCGGGCACCGTCAGTTTTGTGGGCGTGGTGGTGGACCGGCCGGTGGTCACCATAGATCACGGGAACGGACTCCGCAGCAGTTTCGAACCCGTGGACAGCTCGCTGCGGGCCGGCGACGCGGTGGCCAAAGGGGACACGATCGGCACCCTGCTGCCGGGACACTGTGGCACCCGGCCGTGTGTCCATTGGGGCGTCCGGCGCGGGGAGGAATACCTCAATCCACTTCGTTTCGTTGTGGACCTCAGGCCATCCGTCCTGCTTCCCCTTGGCCCCGGCCAAGGAACGCCTTGAGGAGCCTGGGCCGCGTGGTCAGGAGTCGGGGGCTTTGCCTCAGCCCGGGGTGAGGACGCAGAACTCGTTGCCCTCCGGATCGGCGAGGCAGACCCAGGGCACATCGCCCTGGCCGAGGTCGGCCTCGGTGGCACCCAGGGCCCTTAGCCGGGCCACCTCCGCCGCTTGATCGTCACCGGAGTACGGCATCAGGTCGAGATGGACACGGTTCCACACCGTCTCCTCGCCGGTCGTACGAAGCAACTCCAAGTACGGCCCCACACCCTTGGCCGAACGCAGCCTCGCGTGGTCGTCGTTTACTTCGTGAAGGGTCCAGTCCGTAGCTTCGCTCCAAAACCGGGCCATGGCCCGCGGATCCGCGCAGTTAACCACCACCGTGGCGATCGGCCCGGTGTCCCGGTAGAGCTCCCGAGGCTCCAGCACGCAGAACACATTGCCCTCCGGGTCGGCCAAGACCTTCCACGGCACATCACCCTGACCAATATCCGCAGGCGTTGCGCCGAGTTCAAGCAGGCGAGAGACAAGCTCCTTCTGATGCGCCACCGAGGTGGTGGCGTGATCGATGTGAGTGCGGTACCTCACCGTCTCAGGGTCCGGGACTGTGACCACATCGACACAGACCGCGGCGGGGTCCGGCCAGGCGAAGCCCACAGGCTCCACATTGGTCACGCCGGGCCCCTCGCTGGAAACACCCCAGCCAAGCGCCTCCGCCCAAAACCGGCCGAGGGACGAATCATCCCGAGCCTTGAAATTCACCTGAACAAGTCGCAGTGCCATAACTCCCGATCCTAGTACCGAGGCAACCTGGCCCAGTTTCTGGCACCCCTGACTGCCGCCGAGCGTTGCCGGCCTGTTGAGCGGATGCCACAATGCGCAGGTGGGCGCAGTTACGGTGACGGGCCTCGAGATTACCTACCAGCGAGCAGGATCAGGGGAACCACTCATCCTTCTCCATGGCGGCTTTGGATTCGACAGCGATCCTGGGGCCCGCAGCTCGACGGCCTCGATGACGAGTTTGACGTCATCGCTTGGGACGCTCCGGGCTGTGGAGGATCCGCGGATCCGCCTGAGTCCTTCTCCATGGATCACTACGCGGACAGCCTTGCCGAGTTCGTGAGGGCGATCGGCCTGACACGCCCGCATGTCCTTGGCCTTTCGTTCGGTGGCGCGCTCGCCCTGGCCCTCTATGCGCGACATCCCGCCCTGCCCAGGAGCCTGATCCTGGGCAGGGCGTACGCCGGGTGGGCCGGCTCCCTGCCGCCTGACGAGGTGCAGCGGCGAGTCCAGCGGATCAGCGAGGAAGTTGCCCAGCCGCCCGAGGAATGGCTGCCCAAGTACCTGCCGGGCATGCTCACCGCGTCTGCCCCTCGAGAAATGGCCGAACAGACACTCGCGCTGATGTCCGATATCCATCCGCGTGCCAGTCTGACGATGCTCCGAGCCATGGCGGATGCCGATCTTCGAGGCATACTCCCTGCCATTGATGTCCCGACGCTGGTGCTTCATGGCGAACTCGACGAGCGATCGCCGCTGGCTGTCGGGAAAGAACTGCACACGAAGATCCCCGCATCGCAGTTCGTCGTACTCCCCGGCGTCGGGCACCTGAGCAACATAGAGGCCGCCGACGCCTTCAACCTCGCGGTAAGGACGTTCCTTCGTTCGCTCAGCGGGCCCACCAGGCTTTGACCGGCAGCCAGCCTGCTTCAGGCTTTGCCTGGCCGGAGCCTAGACGATTGCGGAAATGCCCGTGATGGCGCGTCCGGTTACCAGGGTATTGACCTCATGCGTGCCCTCGTACGAGTAGATGGCCTCCGCGTCTGCGAAGATCTTGGCCATCTCGAAGTCGGTGACGATCCCGTTTCCGCCCAGGAGGCTCCGCCCGATCGCCACGCTTTCGCGCATCCTGGCCGTCGTGAAGGCCTTGGCCAGCGCCGACTGCTCGTCCTTGGCCTGGCCGGCGTCCTCGAGCTGGGAGAGCCGGACCATCATGCCCAGGGAGCTGACGGCGTTCCCCAGGATCTGCACCAGCTGGCTCTGGACCAGCTGGAACGATGCCAGGGGGCGGCCGAACTGGTGGCGCTCCACGGCGTAGCGGCGGGCTACGTCAAAAGCGGCCAGCTGCTGGCCAACGGCCTGCCAGGCAACACCGAGGCGGGTAACCTTGAGGACCTTGTTGGTGTCACGGAAGCTGTTGGCGTTGGCGAGCTTGAAGAAGTCCGGCACCACCACGCTGTCCAGGCTGATGTCGGCGTTCTGGACGGTGCGCAGCGAGATCTTGTTTTCGATCTTGGTGGCAGTGAAGCCGGGGAGCTTTGTATCCACCAGGAAGCCCTTGACCTGGTTGTCGGCGAGGTCCCGTGCGTAGATGACAACCCAGTCCGAAAAAGTAGCGTTGCCGATCCACCGCTTGGCGCCATTGAGGATCCACGAGTCGCCTTCGCGCCGGGCTGTGGTGCGGGTCCCTCCGGCCACGTCCGAACCACCCAGCGGCTCAGTCAGGCCGAAGGCCCCGATCTTCTTCAGCGAATAGATGTCGGGAAGCCAGGCATCCTGCTGTTCCTGAGAGGCCAGCGCCTCAATGGAACCGGTGAAGAGGCCATCGTGGACTCCCATAAACGTCGAGATGGAGGTGTCGGCCCGGGTGACTTCCGCGTGCATCAGGCCAGCGAAGAGATTGGAGTGCCCTTGGCGCCTGACCGGGCTGACCAGGTCGATCTCGGCCAGCCTGGGAATGAGTTCCATCGGGAATTCGCCCCTGTTCCAGCAGTCCACGGCGATCGGGCGGACTTCGCGGGCCAGGAAGTCCCGCACTTCCGCGAGCCGGTCCTGCTCCTTGCCGGTGAGGAGCTGTTCAAAAGCGAAAAAGTCACCGTCGGCGTAGGGAAGGTCGTTGATGTCAATGGATTTCCTGGACATGTTTTCCTCGCTGGGGATCAGTGCTGGCGGAAGGGCTCTTAGGGATGGATGTCCCACGGAGTAAGTTACTGGTGAGTAACATACCGCATTGTCGGCCTTAAACAAAAGAAACCGCGGCCTGATGTGGCCACGGTCCTTCGGCTGCATCCAGCCATGCCGCGCTCTCATGCAGATCATCATCAAAGAGCCCCGCGTAAGTATCCAGCGTAAGAACTGCTGTGGCATGGCCCGCTATTTGCTGCACAACGTTCCCATTTGAGCCTACGCGGACATGCAGGCTAACAGCAGTGTGCAGGAGGTCATGCGGCGTCAGGGTAGGCAAGCCCTTTAGAGCGGCGCGGGGTGGCCGTCCAGTCAACCTGGGGAAAGCTGTTCACTCTGGCCCTGGTTCAGGTATTGCCCTGACCACCCGGGAGGAGTGCAATAGTACGAAGACACCACCGAGCGGGAGCCGCCATGATAGTCCGGGACACTTTTGTCATCCCAAGCTCAACATGGCTCGGTGCGACGTCATGAAAATGAAGGAGCATGCCGGTCTCATCTGGGGCCTTATAGGTGCAGCCATCGCAGTCTTGGGGACGATCAAGACGCTCCTGTCCATCTCGACCGGTAACGATTTCAGCCTGCAGAAGGCCGGCTTTTACGTGGGAGCCACTGCGGTGATCATTTACTTCGGCGCCTTTATGGCGATAATCGTCGCTGCCATTCTCCTTATGATCGCCAAGCTGATGGTAGGCGAAGAAAAGAGCGAGGGTGACTCCGTCATGTATCCAGTTCTGTGGGTCGCGGGAGCTGTGGGCCTGTGGTTCGCCGGGGCGATAGTGTTCTCAGACTGGCTGAAATACGAGGATACCGATGCTTTTGGCCAGGGCGCTTTTGCGCTTCTTGGCCTCGCGGCCCTAGCCGGAACAATATATATGTGGCGCCAGAAGACGAAAACGGCGCAGACGGAACAGTAGGCCTCGCCCTGGGTGCGCACGCGCCTGCTTTAGCCTTACCCCACCCCACCTCTACTGGACGGCGGCGACGCTGGCGTGCAGACCTGCACGTCGATAGCTTACTGATTTGCGTCCTACGGCTCGACAGTCCTTCGGTGCTGGAATGCCGTGGCAGCAGAGCCAATCTTTGAGGTCTGGGCTTCGCCAAGTGCTTCGGGAGACGTGCCAGGCATGGGTGCAGGCGGCGTGGCCGTAACCGTGGCCGCCGTCTCCGAAGGTGGCATCACGCCGCGGTCCCTGGAAGGCGTCCGCTGGTCAACGACCTACCCGAAGGCCTGCCGTTCGGTGGCCTTCTCCTCGCAAGTCTCGGAGCAGAAGCCGCCCTCGAGTCGTGGCATGTGCCGGCAGTAGAGGCAAAGCGAACCGCGCTGCTCGAACCAGCGCGCAATGCGATGGACCACAGGCAGTTCGGTTGGGCCGGTGGCTGTATCGCCGACCAAGCCCGTCCGCCAAGGCGTCCCAGGGACGTGGCGGCCAGGTTTCATGATGCTCACGAGCGAAGTATATCCATGCGATGGACAATATTGACTTGACCGTCACATAACAAAGCAGGCAGAACGCACGCACGCCCGTCTCACTTCTATGGGACGGGCGCCTTTGGTTGTTTGGTTAGGCCGTGCAGCCGACGGCGAAGGCTGCCAGGTCGCGTCCGTTGAAGTGGGAGGCGTCGCCGTGTTCTCCGCTGACAGTCACCGATGAAACGCTGAAGCCGGCTGTCGAGAGGTATGCCTCCAGAGAGTTGGCGTTCGAGGCGGCGGGGACCATGGTGTCACCGGGCGATGCGACGATCCGGTACTGAGTGTTCTTAGGTAGGGCCTCTAAGTGGGCGGCCGGGTTGCCAGACGATAGCGGCGCCCCCGCGTAGGCTTCCGCGATCTGCTTAGCCGAATTCTGCACGGATCCAACGGCACTGAGATCAACGACAGGGTCAACGCCGTACCAGCACGACGGCGAGGCACCATCGATCAGGGTATTGAGTGACGTCGTTGAACCCATGGACGCAGCGATGAACAATCTGACAGGCTGCCCGGACTTCTCTTGGGCCCACACCATCAGCTCCTTCGTGTCCTGCACGGCGGCGGCGTTGCCCCATGCGTTGCGGTGGTAATCCGACGATGCGATGGCCCATCCCTGCGCCCGGATCGAGTTCAGCCATGAGGAGTTCATACGGCCGTTGGCGTCGCCACCCTGGCCGTGGAACCACAGTGCAGTCCCAGCGGGGACGCCGCCCGTCGGCAGGTCAATGCGGACGGTCTGGCCGTTCAACCTCGCCATGATGGTCCGTTCACCATCGGCGTTTGCGGGAAGGCCTGTCGTTATCGGCACGGCAACCGGGCCGCTCGGCGCCGAACCAGCAGGACCAGCAGGCCCCTCGGTCGCGACGGCTGTAGGAGCCGGCACGGCCACCGAGGCCTCCTTGGGCTTGTCGGATACAAACACCCAGGCGAGGACGCCGAGGACGGCGATGGCGAGCGCTGCCCGGATTCGATCAGTCGCGGTCACTCGACAACCATAGCGAAGAGGGATAGCCCCTAGCTCCCACTCGAACCAGCCCCAGCGCGGCCCCCATGGACCGAGCACAAAAGGCGCTGTGACGCCCGGGGAGAGCCTCGCGCAAGATCGAGGGGCTACCCCCACAGGGGCCACACGCGGCCTGCTGATAGCCTGCCGGCGCTCCTGCGGGCGGCGGATGTACGGCCGCCCACTCAGGGCCTTAGATAGGCAGTTGCGGGCGTACGCCGTCAAGCTCCTTTTGACCACCTGCGCAAATCAGGCCTCTTCCCTTTATTGCAAGGGATGCAGGCCTTTAAGGTTGGTAGGGCTACTCGGACTTGAACCGAGGACCTTAGGATTATGAGTCCCGCGCTCTAACCAGCTGAGCTATAGCCCCGTGCGCCCCGCGGATCCGCGTCCGTGCGGACTTCGGATCCCGCGGGGCAAAAACACTCTAGCAAATCCACGGAATGCCTTTAGACCACCTTGTCTTCGAAGCCGGCTCCCCGGTAGAGATCTTCAAAGGTCTGCAGCGTTCCCTGCATGCTGTGCGGCTCCACCATTCGACGGCTGGCCCGGCCCATTTCAGCCAGCTGGTCTGCCGGCAGCTGAAGGACCCGCTTGATCTTCGCAGCGAGGTCGTCGCTGTCGTTGGGCGTGAAGAGATACCCGTTCTCGCCATCCCGCACCAGGTGCGGCAAAGCCATAGCATCGGCAAGCAAGACCGGCGTGGATGCAGACATGGCTTCCAGGGTGACGAGCGACTGCAGTTCAGCGGTGCCCGGCATGCAGAACAGGTCAGCCTTGATGTACGCCTCACGGAGATCTTCGTCGCTGGCCAGGCCCAGGAACTTCACCCGGTTCCCCAGTCCCAGCCGTTCCACCTGTGCCTCCAACGCGGGACGTACTTCACCGCCGCCAATGACCTCCAGATGGACGTTCATTTCCGCCGGTGTCTTGGACACGGCATCAATCAGCACGTCCACGTGTTTTTCCTCGGCGAGCCGCCCCACGAACAGCAGCGTGGGGTGCTCGTGGCGTTCGATGACTTCCCCCGGCTGCAGCTCATAAGCCGACGAATCGATGCCATTGGAGAGCGGCAGCACCTTGCGGAGGAAGGCATGCTGGTGCATCGCCTTGGCGGCCAGCGGCGTGGGCGTGGTGATGACGTCGGCCTGGCCCATGACCTTGCCCATGTCCTTCCAGGAGATCTTGCCAATGATGTCCTTGAACCACTGCGGGAACGGCAGGAAGGGATTGAGGTTTTCCGGCATGAAGTGGTTGGTTGCCACAACCCTCACGCCGCGCTTCACGGCTTCGTACAGGACGTGCTCGCCGATCATGTAGTGGCTCTGGATGTGCACTACATCGGGCTTCACCCGATCGAACAAGAGACTGATTTCCTTTTTGATTTCCCACGGAAAGCAGATGCGGAAGTACTCGTGGGTCCACACACCGTGCGAGCGGAGCCGGTGCACCGTAGCTTCAGAGCGGAATTCCGTGAAGCTCTTCCCGTTGTCCGCCCGGCACGCCAGGACATGCACGTCATGGCCCCGTCCGGTCATTCCCTTGGCCAGGCGGTAGCCGAAAGTGGCGGCACCGTTGATGTGGGGCGGATAAGTGTCCGCGGCGATCAGGATGGTCAGGGGAGGCTGGTCAGCGGGCGTTGTCACGTGGAGAGCTCCTGATGGTCTCGGTGCCGGCAGCTGAGGCTGACAGCACCGGTTGGCCGCTGGCACGGTGGTGCCGGGCCTCTTAGTGAAAATGATCTAGTGGGACGCCCGACCCGCGGCCTTCCGCGCATCCTTCTTGCGCTTCGTGACCTCGGGGTGGTGCCTGGAAAGGGCGATCACCCCAACGATAGCAAGGGAAGCAGCCGTACCCATGGCAATCGCCATCACGGCGTGGACGTCCGGGCGGAGTTCACCAAGGATGACGATGCCGATCGCGATCCCCACAATCGGGTCGATGACAGTGAGTCCAGCGATGACCAGGTCCGGTGGTCCGCCGGAATAGGCGTTCTGGACAAAGTAGGAACCCAATCCACCGGCAGCCGCGATCGCCACGACGGAATACCACTGCACATTGAGCAGGACCAGCCCGTTGGGATCCAGCAGGTGCTTACCGATGATCCGCGTCAGGACGGCCACGAAGCCGAACAGGACACCGGCACCCAGGATGTACACGAACGCGCTCATCCGGTGCCGGAACATGGCGGCCAGCGTACCGAAAACGCCCACCGCAAGGGTCAGCAGCAGCACGATGGTGAGCTCGTCGTCGTAACTGACGTGGTGGTTCTCCTGCGTGACGTTGACGGCAAGGAGGACAAACAGCGCCGACCCGGTGACACAGGCAGCGATGGCCACCCAGGTTGCCCTGTTGATGGTCAGGTCCTGGTCCCGGGCGTTGACCACTGTAGTAATCACCAGCGCAATAGCCCCGATCGGCTGCACCACGGTCAGCGGTGCGGAAACCAGGGCAACAGCGTTCATGCCCATCCCGGCGCAGAGCAGGAGCAGCCCGAGCACCCAGCGCGGGTTGCGAAGGAGCCGGAGGAAGCCGTTGGAACTCAGTGCCAGCCCGCCGGTATCGGCCTTGACGGCGCTTCCCTGCTTCTGGGCACCGATGGCCAGGAAGAATGCTCCAAGTACCGCGAGCAGAACGGCCACCCACACCATCAGGTGGTGCCGCCGTCGTGATGTGACTGCATTCTGCCCTTCCGCAGGATGGCCCAGAAGTAGTTATAGGCGGCAATCCAGTGCCCGGCCAGGCCGAGTCCCAGCACCACCCAGGCAGCAATATGCAGGGCGCCGGCCAGCGGGACGTCCAGCCGCGACATGACGAGCATCGGGGTGCCGAGGAGCAGCAGTCCGGTGCGGATCTTGCCGATCCGGCTCACCGGAAGGTCCGGGTGGCCGCCGAAGAAGGAAAGCGTCAGGACGAGCAGGACGGCGTCGGGAATGACCAGCGCGGCGAGGTAGAGCCAGTGCACGACGCCGGCGATCACCAGTGTGACTGCGACGGCGATCAGCGCCAGCCTGTCTGCGATCGGGTCCATGACCCGGCCCAGCCTGGATGCCTGGTCGAAGCGGCGTGCCACATAGCCATCCACCCAGTCGGTGCCCGCCATGACCACAAGGACCAGGACAGCCCACCCATACTCCTTCTGCGCGAGGACCAGCCAAATGAAGAGCGGGACGCCCATGAACCGCAGGACCGTGAGGGCGTTGGGCACGGTAAAAACAAGGTCGTGGTCAACCTGGGGGCGGCCCGGACGGGAGCCAGCACCGATGAACCTCATCCCGTCCCCCTTTCCTAAAGCATGATGTGCGGCAGAGCGTGTCGGTTACGGTTCTTTCAGAAGTTTGCGCAGGAGCACCACAAACACGGCCGCCGCTCCGGCAAAGGCCGCCAGCGGCTTCCATCGAAGGGCCGTCCCGCCGGTGCCTTCTGACAAACCGGAGATCTTCTGCGCGGCGACGTCCCGACCGTGGTTCATCAGCGCCTGGCCCTCCCGCAGCTTCTGTTGGGCGGCGCCGACGAGGAAGCGTACCTGGGGCTTGATGTCCAGTTCGGTGTCCAACTCGTCGCGGACCTGGGTGAGGTGGCGACGGCGCTGGTCCAGCCGGCGGTGCAGCTCGGGTTCGGACGCGTGCGGGAATTCCTTCTCGTGCGTCTCGGCCTTGGCTTCCTTCTCGGCCTTGGCCTTCGCCGCAGCTTCGGCCTTGGCAGCCTTGGCGGCCTTCGCCTCGGGGCTGGCCGGATCGAGCAGCGCGGCGTTGAAGTCCGAGCCCTCCTTGGCAACGCCAAGGTCATGCTTGATCCCCCGGATGGTTTCCTCCGGTACCAGTGGCATGGCCTTCTTGAACTTCTGGAGCCCCACCAGGCCGCCCACCAGGGCGATCAGCAGGAACGCGGCGCTGACAAGAAGTGCCGCAAGCCACGCCGGCATGATGGTGGCCAGCCCCATGATGGCTGCAACGATCAGTCCCACCACGAGGAATGCCACAAAAATCAACGCAATGGCGAAGAACGCTGCGGCGACTCCCAGCTGGATGCCCTTGCGCTTGATCTCAACCTTGGCCAGGGCGATCTCGTCATTAAGCTGGCGGGGGGCCAAACGGAAAAGGAGTTTTAGCGTCCTGGGCAGCGCAGTGATGCGCAGGCCCTGGCTGGTCCGCCCGCTGTGACGTCCGCTCATCGGTTCCGCCTAACTGGTTGCATGGTCGATTCGGCTTCCGTGTACTGCCGGAGAGTGCAAGTGCACAGTCCCGCCCACAAAACTATCATTCAGGTTCAGGACGAACTTCGGGGCATGCGGAGCGGCGTGCCCTGCAACGCTGTAAATGTATGACGCTTCGGGCCTAGGATTGGTCTCCGTGACCATAACCGCCAATCCGGGCGATCTGCTGACCCGCCGCCGGAAACTCCTGTACATCCTCCTGCTCGGTGCCCTGACCGCCCTGGGACCTTTCACCATAGACCTGTACTTGCCGGCTTTCCCCGCGCTCGAGGCCAGCCTGGGTGTCACTGAGGCGCAGGTCCAGCTGACCCTTGCCGGAACAACTGTGGGCTTTGCCTTGGGCCAGTTGGTGGTGGGTCCCTTCAGCGACAGGTTTGGACGGCGTCTTCCACTGATTCTCGCTACTGCCCTGCACATCGCCGCGTCGGTGGGGGCGGCACTCTCCACGGACATCACCACACTCGGAATTTTCCGGGTCCTGATGGGGGTCGGCGCTGCGGGTGGCGGGGTGGTGGCCATGGCTATGGTCCGGGACCTGTTCTCGGGCTACGCGATGGTGCGGATGTTCTCCCGGATGGCACTGGTGAACGGACTCGCGCCCATCCTGGCGCCCGTCATCGGCTCCCAGCTGCTGCTGGTCATGCCGTGGCCCGGGATTTTTGTGTTCCTGGCCGGCTACGGCACTTTGGTGATCATTGCTGCGCTGTTCCTCGTGCGCGAGACGCTCCCGCCGGAAAAGCGTGGCCAGTCCGGCTTGACGGCCGGCCAGCGCTACAAGGTCCTCTTCACGGACCGGATCTTCGTGGGGCTCCTGCTGGTGGGCGGCATGAACTTTGCCGGCCTGTTTACCTACTTGTCCGCTTCGCCGTTCCTCTTCCAGGACGTGTTTGGCTTCTCCCCCCAGCAGTATGGCCTGCTTTTCGGCATCAATTCGCTGGGTATCGTCGCTGGCGTCCAGACGAGTTCCCGGCTGATCAAGCGCGTGCCGCCGCAGTGGATCCTGGCGTGCTCCACGGCCTGGATGTTCCTGATGTCCCTGCTGATCGTGCTGTTCGACCAGTTGGGAATGGGCTTGTGGGGGGTCATGGTGCCCCTCTGGTTCTACATCCTCGGCACAGGTTTTACTTTCCCGTGCGTGCAGGTCCTGGCACTGGCCAGCCATGGGGACAAGGCCGGGACGGCCGCCTCCCTCCTGGGGGCCGCCACGTTCATGATGGCCGGACTCATCTCGCCCGTAGTGGGCTGGCTGGGGATTGAGACGGCCACGCCCATGGGCGCCGTGCAGGCGGCGTGCATCCTCCTGGCCATCGCCGCTCTCTGGCTCGTCGTCAGGCCCCGTACCGTGCCTTCCATCCACTGATGGCCGCGACCACTGGCAACCGACGGCAGTAGGGTGGGACGATGACACGCAAGCCACACCGCAACCGAAGGGGACTTTTCCTCGGCGCGGTGCTGGGCGCCGTCGTGGGCTACTTTGCCGGCCGGGCGCTGGGTAGTCCGGCCATAGGCATCATCCTGGGCATGCTGGCCGGATCGGCCCTGTTGTACCGCGTTAACCCTGGCCCCTGGAACCGCTCCTGACGTTCCTGGCGCGGCCCCGCAAGGCCCCACTGGGCCGTCCACTGCCCCGGGACACCCCCTGCCGCGCCGGAGCCCTGGCGGGATAAAATAAGTCCGTGCACAGCTGGCAGGCCCATCCGCCACTTCCGGCCACGTGGCAACGATGCGACACCGGCATATTGCCCCTGTGGTGGGACCGGTTGTGCGCCCAGACCGGTGAGCAGTCCGCGGCTCTCTACGCCGCAGGGCTTTTTACCGAAGACCGGCGCCGGCCCATCGCCCAGTGGTTTAACCCGGCTTTCAACGCGGCGCTGCTGGTAGCCCCCGAGACCTCCCCCGAATGGCCTGTACAGCGCTTCGGCATCTTCTACGCTCCACCGGACTCCGGCTTCACCCGCGTCCACTCCGCACCCCATGAATGGCACCCGCGCGAGCCCCGCAAGTCCCCCACCGAGCAGGAGGCCTTCCTAGCGGCCATCGCCGAGGCAGAGCGCTTCCTGCAGGTGGAAATGGATTTCGTCTAAGTACCCGCCACAGGATGCAATGCCAGTTTCTGCGCAAGCAAAAATCCCCGCCCTCACGAAGAGGGCGGGGATTTTTGTGTTTGCTCCTCCTGCTGGACTTGAACCAGCAACCCTTCGATTAACAGTCGAATGCTCTGCCAATTGAGCTAAGGAGGAATGAAGCAGGTATGACATTAGCAAACGTTTCAGGGCTATGGGAAATCGGCGCCACTACAGGGAAGCAATACCCTCCCCGGGTATAGAAAAAGTCCCCGTTCCGGAAGCCCGGAACGGGGACTGAGCGCTCCTCCTGCTGGACTTGAACCAGCAACCCTTCGATTAACAGTCGAATGCTCTGCCAATTGAGCTAAGGAGGAATGAAGCGGGTACTAGCCTAGCAAACACCCCGCGCGGAAACGAAATTGAATCCCGGAGCGGGGCCTGCCACGACGGTGACGCCGTTGCCTACGCGTCCGAACGCAGCGCCCGGCGCTCCATTTCCAGCATCATCAGTTCCCTGTTCAGCCGCTGGAAATCCTCGGGGTCCGCTGCCGGATCCAGGCGCTGCAGCTGGCCCATTTTGTCCGCCTTCACCCGCGTGATCTGCAGCTCGAACAGCCTCGAAAGGATGTCCTTGCAGTACTTTTGGACGGCTTCCTCGGTGCTCGCGGGCAACGGAACCACTGCGAGTTCGGACACGAGGGGCCGCAGGGGCTCCGGGACCTCGTGCATGACCTGCTCCACCCAGCGGACAGGGTCCCCGATGAGCCCGGACCCGGATGCCCGCATGGCATCATGAACCACTTGGAAGGCCGGTGTGACGAATCTCGCAGCCGAGAAACGCTCCCAGATGCCTCCGCCGAGCAGCGAGGGCTCCTGCAGGGCAACCTCGAGTGCCTGCCGCTCCATGGAAGCAACGGGATCCCGCGGGTCCGGACGGTGATAGGACGGAACAGCGCCCGACGCCGGTCCGGCAGCTACGCCGGGTCCGCCCGCCTGCGGCGTGGGAGCCGACGTGGGGGCACCCGGGGCAGGACCGCCTCCCGGAGCGGCCGGGGGACCAGCGGCAGAACGCTTCATTGCTACCCCCACGGCGCGGCTGACGTCCTCCACGGACATGCCTAGCCAGCCGGCCAGTTCCCGCGCGTACGCGGGCCTAATGCCGGCATCGCGGATCTGGGCCACCACCGGCGCGGACTCCCGCAGGGCGGCCACGCGGCCTTCCACGGTGTCCAGGTTATGCCGCTTCAGCGTGGCCCGGATGGCAAATTCAAACAGCGGCCGGCGGGTGTTGATGAGGTCCCGTACGGCGGCGTCGCCCTTGGTCTGGCGCAGGTCACAGGGGTCGGCCCCCGTGGGCTCTACCGCCACGTAGGTCTGGGCCGTGAAGCGCTGGTCCTCCTCGAAAGCCCGCAGGGCAGCCTTCTGGCCGGCAGCGTCACCGTCGAAAGTGAAGATGACCTCTCCCCCGGTGCCGTCGTCGGACAGCAGGCGGCGGGCGATCTTGATGTGCTCGGTGCCGAACGCCGTGCCACAGGTGGCCACCGCCGTCGGGATTCCCGCGAGGTGGCAGGCCATCACGTCCGTGTAGCCTTCCACCACCACCAGTTGGCGGTCCTTGGCGATGTTCCGCTTGGCGAGGTCGATCCCGTAGAGCACCTGGGACTTCTTATAGAGCGTGGTTTCAGGGGTGTTGAGGTACTTGGGGCCTTGGTCGTCCTCGTAGAGCTTGCGGGCACCGAAGCCGATGGTGTCCCCGGCTATGTCCCGGATGGGCCAGATGAGCCGCCCGCGGAAGCGGTCATATATACCGCGGTTGCCTTCCGAGAACATGCCCGTCAGCTTGAGTTCCTGGTCCGTGAACCCGCGCCCGCGGAGGTGCTTGAGGAGCGCGTCCCAGCCCTGCGGCGCATAACCGACGCCGAACTGTTCCGCGGCGGCGCGGTCAAAACCCCGGCCATGCAGGAAGCTTCGGCCCTCAGCCGCACCGGGAGTCAGCAGCTGGGCACGGAAGAATTCGTCGGCGATCTTGTGCGCATCGAGGAGCCGCTGGCGCTTGCCCACCTCTTCGCGGTTGGGCCCCGTGCCGCCATCCTCGTAGCGCAGTTCATAGCCGATGCGGGCGGCGAGCTTCTCCACGGCTTCCTGGAAGGAGGTGTGGTCCTGTTTCTGGACAAAGGCGATGACGTCGCCGTCTTCACCGCAGCCGAAGCAGTGGTACCTGCCCACCTGGGGGCGCACCGTGAACGACGGCGAGCGCTCGTCATGGAAGGGGCACAGGCCTTTGTAGGTTCCCAGCCCGGCACCCTTGAGCGTGACGTAGCCGTCAATCACTTCCTTGATGTCCGTGCGCTGGCGTACTTCGTCAATGTCTTCGCGTTTGATCAGGCCAGCCACAGAGCCATCCTAGTCCCGGCCGACAAGCAGATTCGCAGTGTTGCCTCGGTCACCACAGAGACGGCAGGCTCCCCACTAGCCGTTCGTACATAGCCAGCGCCGAGCCGTCGGTCAGCGACGCCACCTGGTCGATGACCACCCTCAGCCGTGCGCCGTCGTCGGCCGCGTCCCGCCAGTCCGCCGCGAACATGGGTTCGAGGTGGCGGTCACCGGTGGCGCTCAGCGCCGTAACGAGGGAATGCAGCACCTCGCGCTGTCGCTCGTAGATCGGCTGGCGGTGTTCGGTGGTCATCACGAAAGTGGTGGCCAGGCCCTTCATCACGGCGATTTCCATCACCGTCTCGTCCGGGACCATCAGCTCGGCGTTGTACCGCGTCAGGTTTTCCGGTCCGTACAGGGCGCGGGTGGTCTCCAGGGCGCTCTGGCAGAACCGGCCGATCAGCTGGCTGGTCATGTTCTTCAGGGCGGCCATGGATTTGCGGCTGCCGTCGGCCTCGCGCACCCAGACATCGGTGGCTTCCAGCCGGGCGAGCGCGGCATCTATGGCAGCGGGATCGTTGTGCGGGAGGTACCACTGCTTGGCGTAGCCCACTACCCGGGCGCGGTGGTCCGGGTTGTCCATCCAGCGCAGCTGGAAGTGCCCGGCCACAATCGCGTCCTCAACATCGTGCACGGAGTACGAAATGTCGTCGGCCAGGTCCATGACCTGCGCTTCCAGGCAGGACCGGCGCACCGGCGCACCCTCCCGCAGCCAATTGAAAATGGGGAGGTCGTCCTCGTAGGCGCCAAACTTGCTGGTGCGCTGCCCATGGATCACCGGTGCGTCCAAGGCAGACCACGGATACTTCGCGGCGGCGTCCAGGCTGGCCCTGGTGAGGTTCAGGCCGGCCGGGCGGCCGTCCGTGGCCAGGACCTTGGGCTCGAGCCGGGTGAGCAGGCGGAGTGTCTGGGCATTGCCTTCGAAGCCGCCAATGGCGTGCGCCACCTCATTCAGCGCGGACTCGCCGTTGTGACCGAAGGGCGGGTGGCCGAGGTCGTGGCTGAGGCAGGCGGTGTCCACCACGTCCGGGTCGCAGCCCAGGGCGCGGCCGAGTTCACGGCCAACCTGGGCGACTTCGAGGCTGTGGGTCAGGCGGGTCCTCACGAAGTCGTCCGTGTCAGGTGCCACCACCTGGGTTTTGGCGCCCAGGCGCCGCAGCGCCGATGAGTGCAGCACCCGGGCGCGGTCCCGCTCGAAGTCGGAGCGGTAAGTGGATTTGGGCGGTTCCTCCACCCAGCGGGCGGAATCATGGGGTTCGTAGCCGGGGAGAACCGGTGCCGTGGTGCGGGTTTCAGCCACCGGAAACATCCAGTTCCGCAGCCGCGATGTCCTGGGACTGGGCGTCGTTGAGCGCGCGGGATTCAAGCCAGTCCTTGGGCAGCGCCGGCTTTTTGGGTGATCCGGCACGGCCGCGCGGGCCTTCGGCGTCCACTCCGGGGTACGGCGAATCATGGTCCAGTTCAGCCAGTGTCTCGCGCAGCACCTGCAGGCTGGTCACCAGGGCCAGCCGCGTGCGCAGCTCCCCGCCCACCACATAGCCCTTGAAGTACCAGGCCATGTGCTTGCGGATCTCGCGCAGGGCCTTGCCCTCGTCGCCGAAGGTCTCCACCATCAGTTCCGCATGGCGGTACACTCCTTCAGCTACCTGGCGGAGGTTGGGCTTGTGCCTGGTATCACTGCCTTCGAACGCCGCCTGGAGGTCCCCGAAAAGCCAGGGCCGCCCCTGGCAGCCACGGCCCACCACCACGCCGTCAACCCCGGTCTCCCGGACCATGCGCACGGCGTCCTCGGCGGACCAGATATCGCCGTTGCCCAGCACGGGGATGTCCGGCAACGCCTCGCGGAGCCGCGCGATGGCGGACCAGTCTGCCTGGCCGGAATAGAACTGAGCCGCGGTGCGGCCGTGGAGTGCGACGGCGGCGACGCCGGCATCGCGCGCAATCCGGCCGGCGTCGAGGTACGTCAGGTGGTCCTCGTCGATGCCCTTGCGCATCTTGATGGTCAGCGGCACGTTGCCTTTGGAAGCTTCCTTCACTGCGGTCTGCACGATCGAGGTGAAGAGGTCGATCTTCCAGGGCAGGGCCGAGCCGCCGCCGCGCCGGGTCACCTTCGGAACAGGGCAGCCGAAGTTCAGGTCGATGTGGTCCGCTCGGTCCTCCTCCACCAGCATTCGCACTGCGGCGCCCACCGTTACCGGGTCAACGCCGTACAACTGCACAGAGCGGACTTTTTCGTCGTCGTCATGGGAGATGATGCGCAGTGATTCAGGGGTGCGCTCCACGAGGGCGCGGGAGGTGACCATCTCCGCCACGTACATGCCGCCACCGTATTCACGGCACAAGCGTCGGAAAGCGGAGTTGGTGATGCCCGCCATGGGAGCCAGGATCACGGGGGTGTCCACTGTGATGGGACCCAGCTTCAGGGGCGGGAGTTCCAGCTTGGGGGCGGGAGGCGTTGCAGTAACAGTCACCTGTCCATTGTCGCAAAGCCGGGCAAATCGGGGCGGCACCTCCGCGCAGCCGCTGTCACCGCGGGCGTAGCGCCTTCCAGTCAGCGGCGGTCTGCCCGGCGGCCCCGCCGTGTTTCTGCGGTCCCCGTCTCTGCCACGCGCGTTCTTGCCGTCCCCGCTTCAGCAGTCCGCGTTTCTCCAGCTATGGCTGCCGCGGCCGCGAGCGCCCCGGTATCGTCCACATCGTCCGGGCTGACACTGTGGACCGGGCCGCCGTCGTGGTCATGGCCGTTACCGTGGTCCCCGGCACCGTGGCCGGACGGAAGACCGGTGTTGCGGATGCCCGTTGCCTTGACCACCAGCACGGCGATCAGGGTGGTCACGGGAATCGCGAGCACGAGGCCGATGGAGCCGACCAGGGTCCGGATGACTTCTTCGGAGAGCTCGGCACTGGTGAGGGTGTCTCCCAGCGGGCGGTCGTAAAGCATCACGATGATCAGGATGGGCAGGGCTGCCCCGGCGTAGGCGAAGGCAATGGTGTAGACGGTGGAGGCGATGTGGTCGCGTCCAATCCTCATGGCGGAGGTAAAGAGCTTGCGTGCGCTGGTGGCGGGCGCAAGTTCGTACAGTTCCCAGACTGCCGAGGACTGTGTGATGGTGACATCGTTCAGGACACCCAGGCCCGAGATGATGAGGCCGCACAGAATCACCCCGGAGATGGAAATGTTGGCCGACGTGTTGACCAGCGTGGCGGCGTCGTGGTTTCCCACGCCGGCGAGGTTTGCGGCGTCGGTGGCCCACGCTGCCAGCAGCGCCGTGATGGCGAGGCCGAAGATCGTGCCCAGTAACGCCGTCGACGTCCGTGCCGAAAAGCCGTGGGCGAAATAGAGGACCCCGATCATGATCACCGTGGAACCGACCAATGCCAGCAACAGCGGCGGTTTGCCCTCCACGAGGCCCGGAAGCATAAAGCTGACCAGCACAAAGTAGGCACCCACCAGTCCGATCAAGGCGCGGAGCCCTCGCCACCTGGCTACCGCGATCACTACCACCGCATAGAGCAGGGCGAGGAGCACAATGGGGAGGGTCCGAACGAAGTCAACGAAGATGTAGGCCGGCGAACCCTGCCCCGCGGATGCCCCTTGGGCGTTGGACAGGTTGAGGTAGCGGATCTGGTCCCCCGGCTTCACACCGTGGGATTCGGCGACGTCGGGGTTGATGACCACCTTGACGGGGCTGCCTCCCTGGTCCGGTTCAGTGAAGGCGAACGTACAGTCTGAGCCCTGGCTGCCCGAACCGGCCTGGCCCGAATTCGGCTGGCCGGCATCCTGTCCGCTGGCGTCCGCCGGGTTTTGCGCCACGGAGCCCTGCATGCAGGGCTCCACCACCACGCTCTGGATTTTGCCGGTGTCGAACGTCACACCCGGCGCGGCCGAATACGGGTTTGCCAGCGAAATGCCTTCCTTGCTGCCGGACGGCCACAGCATGGCCATCGCGGCGAGGGTCAGCAGGGTGAGCGGCACCAGGATGGCAGCGAGGATGTAGTTCGCTTTCCTCCGGGCAGCAATCGCTTGAGCCGTCGGCTCCGAATGACCTTGTGAAACGTGGGTGTGACCGGAACCCATCAGCAGTTGAACCTCATACCTTGAACTCTACGTCCGGCGCCATAGGGTTGATAAATGGACCACCAGGAACCGGGAGGAACACCGCGTGACCAAGCGCAAGGCTGAGGGACATGGCTTGCTTCACTCCACCGGGGCCACAGGAGGGCCCTCCCGCCAGGCGGTCCTGAGCGTCCTGGAGCCTGCCGGGCCCGCCCTGGGCGTGGCACTGGTACTGCACGGCGGCAAGTCGCACAGTTTCGAACCTGTGGAGGCCCGTCACCTGAGTCCGGCGCGGATGGTTCCCTTTGCCAGGCACCTGCACCGGGCTGGCAAGGACCATGGCCTGGCCGTATGGTCGTTGCGAAACAGCACAAGGGGCTGGAACGGCCAGGACATGACGCCCCTGCAGGATGCCCGGTGGGCGCTGGAGCAGATCAGGCAGCAACACCCGGGCGTCCCGGTGTTCCTGCTGGGCCACTCCATGGGAGGGCTGACCGCCGTATCAGCGGCCGACGATCCCCAGGTGGCAGCCGTAGTTGCCCTCGCACCCTGGCTCAGCGGCGCGACGCCCTCCTCCCGGGTTGCAGGGAAAAAGGTATTGATCGTCCACGGGACCACCGACCGCTGGACCAGCCCCTCGGAGTCGCTTAAGTTTGCCCGCCGCGCAACCGGTGAGGCCGCGTCCATGCAGTACGTGACCCTCAGGGGGGCGGGGCACTTTATGTTCCGGCGGGTCCGCTTATGGCATGCCTTGGCGACAGGCTTCATCATGAAGGCCTTTGCCGAGGCAACCGGGGCGGGCCCCATTTCGTCGAGGACACTGGATGAACTGTTGCCCGCATCATCGGTACAGGTCACCTTGTGAGCCCTTTTCCGTGGCCGGAATTCGTGGCTTCGCTCCCCTGGACGGCCTTGGCCGTTGTCCTGGTCCTGGCCGTTACGTTCGCCGTGGCCGTCCGGCAGGACAGGCATTCCGTCATGGACGTCGCCTGGGGACCGGGTTTTGTGGCGGTTGCTGCAGTGTCCTGGTTTCTCTCCGCCAGCTCCGGCGATGACCTGAGGCGGCTGCTCCTGCTGGTCCTGACGGCCATCTGGGGACTCCGCCTGGGCACGCACATCGGCTGGCGCGCACGCGACGGCCACGAAGACCCCAGGTACAAGGCGATGCTGGACGCGGCGCCGCATTCGCGCAACGTCTATGCGCTCCGACGTGTCTACCTGCCCCAGGGCGTGGTCATGTTCTTTGTCTCCCTCACCCTCCAGGTGGGAATGTTCTCCACAGGCCCTGCGGGGTGGCTGGCAGCGCTGGGAGTCATGTTCTGGCTGACCGGCTTCGTTTTCGAGACGGTGGGCGACTGGCAGCTGGCGCAGTTCAAGAACGACCCGTCCCGCCGGGGGACCGTGCTGGACTCGGGCCTCTGGCGCTACACGCGGCACCCCAACTACTTCGGTGACGCCGCGGTCTGGACTGGCCTGTTCCTCATTGTTGCCGAGTCCTGGCCGGGCGCACTGACGCTGCTCTCACCAGCCCTGATGGTGTGGACGCTGGCGGGCAAGACGGGCAAGCCCCTGACCGAGAAGGCCATGTCCGGCCGTCCGGGCTACCGCGAGTACGTCGAGTCCACCAGCGGGTTCATCCCCTGGCCGCCGAAGCGACGGTGACGCCCCCAAGTAGGTAGCAGCAGGTGTCGTTTTGAGGGCTCATAACGACATCTGCTGCTACCTAGTTGGGAAGGGCGGGTCAGTCCGAGACGATCAGCGTTTCCGCACCGGCCTGCCGCGCCTTGCCGCTGTCCAGCAAAGGCTCGACGGCGGCACGCAGGGCCGTCATGGAGTCGTCCAGTTCCAGCATGACCGGGTGCTGGTACGCGATGAGTGAGAGCAGGTCGCGGACCGCTTCAGCGGCGTCGGCGGCGTCAAGGGCCGGATCATGCCCAACAAAGACGTCCGTGGCCGCCGAACCAGGTGCGGAACCTTCCTGGGCCAGCGGGTCCTGTGCAGCCTCGGCATAGCTCACTGCAAAGGCGCGGATCCTGCCTTTCTTGCTGGGCGCAACCCCAGAGCCAAAGGCGGACTCCGGCTCGGCCCGCAGCACGATCGCACCGTGGGCGCCGGTGAGGTCGTCAAGGAAAAGCTTCTGCACCTGCCCCATGGACAGCACGCCCGGTGAATCCCAGTCGTGGATGGACGTGTAGTACCGCCCCACCACATCGGTCAGCTCGACGGACCCGGTAGCGAGATCCATGACAACGTCGGAGCCGGCGTTTTCGTCGTTGGCGGGCCGGCCGCCGTCGTCCTTGGCCGGAAAAACCGGCAGCTTCAGGGCGCCGGGTTCCACTACCACCAGCCGGGAACGCTGGATGGGCGACAGTCCGAAGGCTTCGGCGAACGCGGCCCCGGGGCTGCCGGGCTGGACCTTCGCGCGGAGCTTGGTAACGCCCGACGGCGCGTGTTCGGCTTCGCGGCGGAGCATGGTCAGGAGCGTGGCACCGATGCCTGACCGGCGGTGGTCCCGCGCCACTTCGATGTAAGCCCACAGGCGTTCAGGATGCAGCGAAGCCTCGTAAACCACGCCTGCCGCCACCGGAATGCCGACGCCGTCAATGACGTCCTCGGCCACGATGGTCCGGCGCCAGGGAGTCCCATCCGTACCTGCTGAGGAAACCGTCAGGGCGCCGCGGAACTGGCCGGCCTGGAAGGTTTCCGGATCGCCCCAGATTTCCAGGAGCGCGAGGTCATCGCCCTCCCGCCACTCGCGGTATTCGATGGCCATGCTCAGGCGCCGATCAGGCGGGCGGCCAGGTAGCCTTCCACCTTGTCCAGGGACACGCGTTCCTGCGTCATGGTGTCCCGCTCGCGGATGGTCACGGCGTGGTCGTCCAGTGTGTCGAAGTCCACGGTGATGCAGAACGGGGTGCCGATCTCGTCCTGGCGGCGGTACCGGCGGCCGATCGCGCCGGCGTCGTCGAAGTCGATGTTCCAGTTCTTGCGCAGCTGCGTGCCAAGGTCCTTGGCCTTCGGCGACAGGTCCTCATTGCGGCTCAGCGGCAGCACGGCTGCCTTGACCGGGGCAAGGCGCGGATCCAGCTTCAGGACGGTGCGGACGTCGACGCCGCCCTTGGCATTGGGTGCCTCGTCTTCGGTGTAGGCGTCGATCAGGAACGCCATGAACGAGCGGGTGAGGCCGGCGGCGGGCTCGATCACGTAGGGCGTGTAGCGCTCGTTGGTGGCCTGGTTGAAGTAGCTCAGGTCCGTGCCGGAGGCCTTGGCATGGGTGGAGAGGTCAAAGTCCGTACGGTTGGCGATGCCCTCGAGCTCGCCCCATTCCGAGCCCTGGAAGCCAAAGCGGTATTCGATGTCCGTGGTGCCCTTGGAATAGTGGCTGAGCTTCTCCAGCGGGTGCTCGAAGAACCGCAGGTTGTCCTCACGGATGCCCAGGCCGGTATACCAGGACATACGCTCCTTCATCCAGTACTGGTGCCATTCCTCGTCCGTGCCGGGCTCTACGAAGAATTCCATTTCCATCTGCTCGAATTCACGGGTGCGGAAAATGAAGTTTCCGGGCGTGATCTCGTTGCGGAAGGACTTGCCGATCTGGCCGATGCCGAACGGTGGCTTCTTGCGCGAGGTGGTGAGGACGTTGTTGAAATTCACGAAGATGCCCTGCGCGGTTTCCGGGCGCAGGTAGTGCAGGCCTTCGTCGCTGGCGACGGGGCCCAGGAAGGTTTTGAGGAGGCCGGAGAATTCCTGCGGTTCGGTCCATTCGCCGCGGGTGCCGCAGTTGGCGCAGGCGATGTCCTTCAGGCCGTTTTCGGCCGGGCGGCCCTTCTTTTCCTCGTATTCTTCCTCGAGGTGGTCCGCGCGGTAGCGCTTGTGGCAGGACAGGCACTCCACCAGCGGATCGGAGAAGACGTCAACGTGGCCGGAGGCTTCCCAGACCTGGCGGGGAAGGATGACGGACGAGTCCAGGCCAACTACGTCCTCACGGCCGCGGACCATGGACTGCCACCACTGGCGCTTGATGTTTTCCTTCAACTCGGCACCAAGGGGCCCGTAGTCCCAGGCAGAACGTGAACCACCGTAGATCTCACCGGCCTGGAACACGAAGCCCCTCCGTTTGGAGAGGGAAATGACCTGATCGAGAACGGATTTTGGTGCCATGGTGGAACTCCAATTTCTACAGGGCCGCTGGGTGCGGTCCGCGGGTTATCTGGCCCCCGGGATCACCGTGGGCGAAACACCTCTGGTGGCCGGGCGGGGCGGGCGAAGGAAACATTGCAGAAAGCTGCGTGTCCTAGCCTACCGGCCGCTACCTCCGGAAGGCGCCCCGGGGCCAGGGCAGTGTGGCCAAGACGATGGCGGCCAACGTGAGGATGGTGCCCAGCACGGTGGCGGGCGCCACGATGGTACCCGGAGCTGGGACCAGGAGGTCAAGGCCAAGGGAACCCAGCAGTTGCCCGGCGATCATGCCAAGCCCGGTGACCAGGACCCCGAGGCTGCGGACCAGAAGAGCACCGAGTCCGATGAACACGCAGCCCATGGGTCCGCCGACGTAGTACCACCACTCCCCCGGCAGCGGGCTTCCCGGCCCTGCCAGCGCAACCTTGATTCCCCAGGCGGTCCACAGCACCACAGTGCCTGCCACGAAGTTGACCAGCGTCGCGGCGATGGGCGTGCCGTAGTGGACAGTGGCGGTTCCGTTCATGGCCTGCTGGAAGCTCATCAGGAAACCCGCCGCCACGGGGAGCAGGAGCGGCAGCAGCAAGGCGGCGGGGCCGCCGTCGGACGCTGTACCGGACCCGGACCCCGCTGCGAACCGCGGGGACACAGCCCAAGCCACAGCGGCGATGGTCAGGACGCAACCGATGATCCGGATGCCGGTCACCGGCTTCTTGCCGGCAGGGCCGATGCCCAGACGGTCCACCAGCAGGCCGCTCAGGGTCTGGCCGGTCACGGTGGCCACAGTGAACAGGGCAACGCCCAGGAGCCCGACCGTGAAGGACTGGGCGAAGACGAACAGTGCCCCGATCCCTCCGGCCAGGACATAAACGGGAGGAAAGGCGCGGCTGCGGACGGCGGGAACGATCCTCGCCAGGCCAGCGCGCCCCTTAGGCAGGACCAGCGAAATCAGCACCATCAGGACCAGGCCTGTGCTGAAACTCACCACGGACGCGGCGATCCCGTCATTGAGCCTGGCACCGAGGGCGCCGTTGATCCTTCCCTGGACCGGGATGGCCAGGCCTGCTCCGACTGCCATCGGAAGGCCTGCCAGCAACGGCAGCCGGGGGGTGTGGGTCATTGAATTCACCTTACGTCAGGCATCATTGCTTGTATGAGCAACCCGGATATTGAAGAGATCCCCATCCGCGACAGCATGATCCGCCTCGGCCAGCTCCTGAAGCTTGCCAGCCTCGTGGAGGACGGCGTGGAGGCAGCCGAGCTGATCAAGAACGGTCTCGTCAAAGTCAACGGGGATATAGATGACCGCCGCGGGCGCCAGCTGCACAACGGCGACACCGTCACCGTCAACGGTCAGACCGTGAAGGTCGTCGCGCCGCAGGCCTGATATTCCCGACGGCGTGCGGCGGGCCGGACACTGCGGCCGCCCGCCGCCGTCGTCAGCTTTCTGGCTCAGTAATCCTTACTTCTTCAGGACCTCGTGCGTCAGGAACTCTGACACGTGCCCGATCTCCTGCTGGTTGATGCCGTGCCACATGCCCGTGTACAGCACCTTGGTGAGCTTCACGTGCTTGCGGACCCAGCCCATGGTGAAGTCGATCTTGTCCGGGGTGATCACAGGGTCCTGCTGGTCTCGGCCCCAGAACATGGGGATGCTGCCATCCAGTTCGGAGTCGCGGAACGTGGGATCATCGCCCGCGTCAATCGCAAAGCCGGAAAGGCCGACGACGGCTGCGAAGTCAGTGGGGCGCTGCCGCAGCAGCGTGGTAGCCATGGCCATGCCCATGGAGAAGCCGAGCAGCGTCACCGAGGGATGGCCAACCTTGATGGCATCAATCCATTCCAGTAGGTAGCCGGAGGCCCTCTTCACGGCGTCCAGGGAGTAGTCGATCGACGCCGTCAGCGGGAACCAGGTAAAGCCCGGCCCCATGGCCATCGGAGCACGCACCGAAGCCACCGCAAAGTCAGCCGGCAGCATGTCTGCAAGGCTGAGGAGATCCTGCTCGTTGGCGCCGTACCCGTGCAGCAGCACCAGCAACGGCTTTCCGTCGCGCTGGTCCTCGGGCTGGGACCACAAAACAACAGGGGCAGGAAATACTTCGGCTTCAGTCATGGTTTCCATTCTTACAGTTACCCGACGGTAACAACCTACGTTGGCGTAGCTTGAGAACGAACAGGCAGGATAGGACCGTGAGTGAAGCCAAAGCCATGCAGAACCCGCCTTCCGCTGTGGAATCCCATCCCTGGACCCGCTATGTGGCCATGGGCGACTCCTTTACGGAGGGGATCGGCGACCCCGAACCGTCCCGCCCCGGCGGCTACCGGGGCTGGGCTGACCGCGTGGCGGAAGAACTGGGCCGCGGCCAGCAGGATTTCGCCTACGCCAACCTCGCCGTGCGGGGCAGGCTCCTCCAGCAGATCGTGGACCAGCAGCTGGCACCGTGCCTTGCCCTGAAGCCTGACCTCGTGACGCTGTCAGCCGGCGGGAACGACCTCATCCGGCCCGGCGGCGACCCCGACGCCCTCGCGGAGAAGCTCGATTCGGTAGTGCAGATCCTCGGCATGGGCGGAGCCACGGTGGTGCTCTTCAACGGCCCGGACACCGGGTCGTCAGTCCTGGGCCGGGTCCGCAGCAAGGTGGCCATCTATAACGAGAACCTGCGGACCGTCGCGGCCCGGCATGACGCCATCATCGCCGACATGTGGTCCCTGCGGCAGCTCAGCGACCCGCAGATGTGGGACGAGGACCGGCTGCACTTCTCTCCCCTGGGACACCACACCATCGCGGCCATGGTCCTGGACGCACTCAACGTCAGCCACACACTGGAGCCGCTGCAGCCCAAGCCGCTGCCGCCCCGCACCTGGCGTGAGGCCCGCACCGGGGACCTTGTGTGGGCACGCGAATACTTTGTGCCGTGGGTAGTGCGGAGGCTCCGTCACCGTTCTTCCGGCGATGGGATCACCGCTAAGCGCCCGACGCCGGGACCCGTGTTCGGTCCGGGCGTCCCCTTGGGATCCGGTGAAGGTCCGCTCGGTTCCACCGACGCGGGCCGGCACTAGCGGCGGAACGGCCCGGGGCCGGCAGGGTGCAACGGGGGATGGCCATGGAACCGGATACGGTGGTGCGGCTGCGTCTCCAGTCCCAGATGCTCCGGGGACCGGCTGCGGAATCTCCCGAGGCTGCCCTGCGCAAGCTGCTGGCCGTGCAGGCACAGGAATTTCCGTACGCCCGCTGGAGCCTGGCGCAGCGCGCCTCGCAGCACACTTTCGGGGACCTGGACCATTCCACCGATGGAGGGCCAGCCGCAACGGCCGCGGACGTCGAGGAGGCCGTGGCAGCCGGCCGGATCCTGCGCACGCATATCCTCCGGCCCACCTGGCATTTTGTCCACCGGGACGATCTGCGGTGGCTGCTGGCACTGTCCGCGCCCCGGCTCCACCAGGGCAATGCCGGCATGTACCGCCGCACCGGCATCGACGCCGCCGTGGCCGCCCGCAGCGGGGAGGTGCTGGCCAGGGCCGTCGCCGGCGGAAACCACAAGACCCGGGAACAGCTCGCGGCCACTCTTCAGTCTGCCGGCTACGCGGGAAAAGGACTGGAACTCGCCTACCTGATCATGCACGCCGAAATCAGCGGCGTGCTGGTGAGTGGTTCGCCGGTGCGGAGCCGGGGCGGTGCTCTGAAGCAGACCTACGCCCACTTTGATGAGCGGGTCCCAGCGGGACCAGAGAGGGCTCCCACCCGGGAAGACGCGCTGGCCGAACTCGCCGTGCGGTATTTCACGAGCCGCGGCCCCGCGACGGTCAAAGATTGCGCCGACTGGTCGGGGCTCACGATGGCCGATGTCCGGCAGGGCGTGCTTCTTGCCCTGGACCGGGATCCCGGGGCCCTCGGCACAACGGCGATTGACGGCGTGGTGTTCTATCACAATGCCGGGCCTGGCGGCTCCGGTGACGAGACCGGCAGCCAGCCCAGCGGACCTCGGATCGACCTTATCCAGTGCTACGACGAATATGTGATGGGCTATTCCGCAACAAGGCACTACCTGGGCGGCTCCGCCCCGGCGCTTCCTGTCGACGGTGCGCTGATGCACGTGGTGCTGCTGGACGGTCGGATGGCGGGCTCCTGGCGGCACACACTGCTTTCGGGCCGCTGCGAACTGGATATCCGGCTGTTCGCCTCCACCGATCCGGCACCGGGCTCTGCGCTGGACGTTGCCATCGGCGACGCCGTGGACAGGTACGCGGCTTTCCTGGGCATCCCGACGGTCCGGGTGCCGTCCGGGGCTAAGCTGGAAGGACACACATGAGAGGCGTTACACCGTGAACAGCTTGTTCTTCTGGATCATCATTTTGTCGTTCCTGATTCCGATGGCGATGCGGATGTACCGGAAATCCGTCAACAAGCGGAACCAGGACCAGAGCTTTTCCGGCCGTTACCCCGACCAGTTTCCGGGCGGGGGCCAGTTCCCCGGGCCGCAGAGCCGCCAGCCGCGGGACGGCTACACGCAGCAGGATTACATGAGCGGCGGATTCCGCCAGATCAACGGCCCGCAGCCCCTGCCGCCCAGCCAGCCGCTGCCGCCCATGATGCCAGTGCCGCCCGCAGACCAGCAGTTCCCGCCCTACGGCCAGCCTGTGCCGGGCCAGGCAGCGGAGGCACCGCAAAAGCCTGCCGCCCCTGCAACTCCCCCGCCGCCGTCGGCCCCCCAGGGCTACCGGGCCCGCAAACTCGCGGAACTGGACCAGCAGTACAGCAACGGCGAGATGGCCGTGGACGAATACATGAAGCGGCGCTCCGAAATCATGGACGGCTGACCAGCCGGCTTCCTAGGCTTCCGGAACGTTCGTGGCGCCGTGAGGTGCCCGGTCAGACCAGGAAATTCTTCCGGAGTTGGCTGCCCAGCTGGCCGATCTCGGTCAGGAAGCCGTCATGGCCAATGGGCGCTTCGATAACGTGGACATCCACGGCTCCCGGAAGCGCGGCGGCGAGCTCCTGCGACTGCGACGGGAAGTAAAGACGGTCCGAGTCCACCGCGGCAACAAAGAACTTTGCGGAGGCCCTCGCCAGGGTTTCGCTGAGGGTTCCCCTCCCCCGGCAGACGTCGTGGCTCATGAGGGCCTCGGTGATGGCGATGTAGCTGTTGGCATCAAAGCGGCGGACAAGCTTGCTGCCCTGGTGGTCAAGGTAACTCTCCACCTGGTAGCGCCCACGGTCCCCCAGCGCGGCTGCCCGCAGCGGCGTTTCGGGAGTCTGGGCCGTCCGCCCGAACCGCCCATCGAACTCCTGGGCTGATCGATAGGTGATGTGGGCGATCCGCCGCGCCAGGGCCAGCCCGTCCTCCGGGAAAGGCCCTCCATAGTAGTCGCCGCCGTTGAAGTTGGCGTCCTGGCGGATGGCGAGCGTCTGGGCCTGCGCAAAGGCGATCTGCTCGGCGGTGCTGGCGGCACCGATCGAGATCACGGCGCAACGCTCCACCCGTTCGGGGTAAATGAGCGCCCACTCCAAGGCACGGGCACCGCCCATGGAACCGCCCAGCACCGCGTACCAGCTCCGGATGCCCAGCTGGTCCGCCAACCGGGCCTCGGCTGCGGTGCTGTCACGGAGGGTCACCAGCGGAAAGCGGGAACCCCAGGGCCGGCCGTCGGGAGCAGGCGAGGACGGCCCTGTGGAACCGTAGCAGCCGCCAACAATGTTGATGGACACCACAAAGAACCTGTCCGTGTCCACCGGCGCGCCCGGACCGGCAAGTTGCTCCCACCAGCCCGGCTCGTCGCTGTCACCGCGTGTCACGTGCGTGCTGCCGGTCAGGGCGTGCTCAATGAGGACGGCGTTGGAGCCGTCCTCATTGAGCGTTCCCCACGTTTCATAGGCGAGCGTGACCTCGGGCAGGTATCCGCCCGCTTCTAGTTCAAGGCCGCCGATGCTGGCGTAACGGACCACGCCGTTTTCGGGTACTGCGGTACGGGAGACGGTAATCGTCATGTGGAGACCTTTTCTACGCGCTTGCCCGCCGTCGAATGACCGGCAGGCCAGGTCTTCACCCGGGGCACCCCGCCGCGAAAGGAGGGTTGCCGGCCAGCAAGCCGGGGCTGTCGCTGGCACTCATGACCTTCTCCGAGTGTACGAAACCAGCCCCGGATCTGGCTAAGAGTGTGACTGGTTTGTGACTCCACAATGCCTCTCCTGCCGGGCGCCGGACTCCCGGGGCCGGGAATCCGGCGCTGAAACCGCCTTAGAGAGCCGCCTTGGCCGCCCGGAAACCTGCCTCCAGGTCCGCCAGGATGTCATCGATGTGTTCGATGCCCACGGAGAGGCGGACCAGACCCGGCGTAACGCCCGCAACTGCCTGCTGCTCCGGGGAGAGCTGGCTATGGGTGGTGGACGCAGGGTGGATGACCAGTGACCTGACGTCGCCGATGTTCGCCACATGGCTGTGGAGCTCCAAGGCGTCCACAAACCGCTTGCCCGCCTCGGCCCCGCCGGCCAGGTTGAAGGCCACCACGGCTCCTGTGCCCTTGGGGCCGTACTTGCGTCCGCGCTCGTACCAGGGGCTCGAAGGCAGCCCCGCGTACGCGACCGACTCGACGTCGTCACGGGCTTCCAGCCACTGCGCCACCGCAACAGCGTTCTCAACGTGCCGCTCCACCCGCAAGCTCAGCGTCTCCAGGCCCTGGGCGATGAGGAACGCGTTGAAGGGCGATACTGCGGAGCCAAGGTCTCGGAGGAGCTGGACGCGGGCTTTGAGGATGTAGGACAGATTGGCGCCCAAGGCGCCGCCGGCGCCAAGGTCACGGGCATAGACCAGGCCGTTGTAGGTGGGATCCGGGGTGTTGAAACCAGGGAACCTCTCCGGGTCTTGACCGAAGTCGAAGTTGCCGGAGTCCACGATCACCCCCGCGATCGCCGATCCGTGTCCGCCAAGGTATTTGGTGGCCGAGTGGACCACAATATCGGCGCCCCACTCCAGCGGGCGTATGAGGTACGGCGTGGAGAGCGTATTGTCCACCACCAACGGAACGCCGGCCTCGTGGGCGGTCCGGGACACCCCTTCGATATCGAGGACATCCTGGCGCGGGTTGGACACGACCTCGGCAAAGAACAGTTTGGTGTTCGGGCGGACGGCCTCGCGCCACTGGTCCAGGTTATCCGGGTCCTCCACGAACGTCACCGAGATGCCGAACTTCTTCAGCGTGTACCCCAGCAGGTTGTACGTGCCGCCATAAAGGCTGGGGCTTGCCACCACATGGTCCCCGGCTTCGGCGATATTGAGGATGGCGAAGGTTTCGGCCGCCTGCCCCGAGCTCAACAGGAGGGCAGCCAACCCGCCTTCCAGGCTGGCGATCCGTTGCTCCACGGCGTCCTGGGTGGGGTTGCCGATCCGCGTATAGATCGGGGCCAATTCTGCGAGCGCGAAGCGGTTGGCGGCGCTTTCGGCACTCGGGAAGACGAACGACGTCGTCTGGTAGATCGGGAGGGCACGCGCCCCTGTGGCGCTGTCCGGCTCCTGGCCGGCGTGGATCTGGCGGGTTTCAAAAGACCATCCGTCGGACATTCAAGGCTCCTTTGACATGGGCCCGGCATGCTGGGAGCACCACGGGCCGCGCTTGCCGCCCGGCCGTTGCCGGGCAGCCAGGTCCTCACCCGGGGCACCCCACCGCGGATGGAGGGTTGCCGGCCAGCGAGCCGGGGCTTGGCGCTGGCGCTCATGACCTGCGTTCAGTGTAGGAACCGTTCGACGGCGCGCAACAGCATTGTGACGAACATGGTCACCCGGCGCTCTTCCCGGGGGTGATGGAAAGCCCGATGTCCACTCGTGACGCACTCCAAAGTTGGTAAGGTTACCCTTAGCTGAGAGCCCGATCACAAAGTGCCAAGATGAGGGCATGCGCATGGATCACGTCTCTTACGCCTGTGAACACGATGGCCTGGCTGCCACCACCGAACGTATTTCGTCCGCCCTCGGCGTTGAAGCCGTAAAGGGTGGAGTGCACCCCCGTTTCGGAACCCGGAACATGATCATCCCTCTCGCGGGGCACAAATATCTGGAAGTAGTCGAGGTGCTTGACCACCCGGCATCGGACAAGGCACCGTTCGGACAGGCAGTCCGGGCACGCTCCGCTGCCGGCGGCGGCTGGATGGGGTGGTGCGTCGAAGTTGACGACCTCGCCCCCTTCGAAGCACGCCTCGGCCGGTCCGCGGTCAACGGAAACCGCAAGTTTCCCGACGGCCGCGAACTGGTCTGGAAGCAGATCGGCATCCTGGGCCTGATCGCGGACCCGCAGGTCCCGTACATGCTCAAGTGGGAAGGCGATCCCGCCCTCCACCCGTCCAACGCCTACGACAGCAATGTCAAGATGTCCTGCCTGACCATCGCCGGTTCCGCTGCACGGGTGACCGAATGGCTGGGCGAACCGGTGGAGAAGCCGCTTGAGGACGTCGCCGTGGACTGGGTAGCTCCGCACGGGACCCCCGGCATCCTGTCCGTCACGTTCGAGACCGCCTCCGGAGCAGTCACCATCTGATTGCTTTCTTCCGCCGGGCCAGCACGGCCCGCCGGGCAACCATGCCCGGCAACATACTTCGGCCGCCATCAGCGGGTGCCAACGATGCCACCCACCGATGGCGGCCGAATCCCTTTAACTTCCCCGGTTAACTTCCCCGGCCTTAGTCTGGCTAACCGAGGCCGACGGCCTTCCCAAACAGGCTGAAGCCAACAAACGCCACGATGTCCAGCAGGGCGTGGGCAATGACCAGCGGCATAACGCGCCGGGTCCTGGTGTACAGCCAGGCGAAGACCACCCCCATCACAGCGTTCCCAATGAAGGGCCCGAAGCCCTGGTAGAGATGGTAGCTGCCGCGCAGCATGGAACTGGCGAAGATCGCCAGCGGAACGCTCCAGCCGAACGCGCCGAAGCGGTTCAGGAGGTACCCCACCACAATGACTTCCTCCACGACGGCATGCCGCAGGGCGGACAGGATCAGCACAGGCACCGTCCACCAGTACGAATCCAGTGCGCTGGGGATGATGGCGGTGGTGATGCCCAGGGCCCGGCCCGCAGCATATAGGCCCAGGGACGGAACGCCGATCAGCGCTGCGAGGCCCAGCCCCTGGAGCACGTCGCGACCAGGCCGGGCAAAGTCGAAGCCGAGCTTCCGGAACGCCGAGCCGCCCTGCGGGGCACCGGAGGTGGACTGCCGGTGGTCAGTGAGGAAATAGATGACCAGCAAGACCGGAACCAACGCGAAGACGATGTCCAGCAGCTGGTAGGTGAGGTCAAAGTATTCGCGGGTGCTCTGCGAGCGGTTAAGCGTGGAGGTACCTTCAGCCAGCGGTGCGCGCGTCATCTTATCCAGCAGCTGCACCACTGAGTAGACAGCGGACTGCCCCAGCGACAGGCCCAGGACGATCCATACTTCGAGCCGCAGCCGACGGCGGGAGGGAACCAGCATGTTCCCATCTTGCCTGCAGTTTCTGGTTCTTTCCTGATTTGGGCTTCCCGGGAGGGCGTGGGCACAGGACTTATGCTTGGGGCTTATGAGCGCGCCAGGGAAAATCATCATGATCCGGCATGGCCAGTCCATGGCCAACGCTGATACGTCCATTTACAACCGCGTGCCGGACTACCGGATCCCGCTGACTCCCCTGGGCCTGGAGCAGGCCACCGCGGCAGGCGAACGGATCCGCCGGGAACTTGATGGCCGCCAGGTCTGCGTCTATGTGTCGCCGTACCTGCGTGCCCATCAGACCCTGGAAGCACTCAACCTCGGCAACCTCACGGAACGGGTGATCGAAGAGCCGCGCCTCCGGGAACAGGACTGGGCCAACTTCCAGATCAGCGGAGACATCGAGGACCAGAAGGAACTGCGCAACGCCTACGGCCACTTCTTCTACCGCTTCCGCGAAGGCGAGTCCGGCTCCGACGTCTACGACCGGATCTCCTCCTTTATGGAAACCCTCTACCGCCACTGGTCCAAACCGGACTATGCGCCCAACACCCTGCTGGTGACCCATGGGCTGACGATGCGGCTGTTTTGCATGCGTTGGTTCCACTGGTCGGTGGAGTACTTCGAGTCCCTCAACAACCCGGACAACGCCGACGTGCGGACCCTGGTGCGGACTGACGCGGACAAGTACGAACTGGACATTCCGTTCAGCCAGTGGGTGGAACGCCGGGTGGACGAGACGGTCCTGGACGCCCCGCCCATGGTGTTCTAGCGCTATGGCGTCCTAATGCGGCGCCACGATCACTTCGGTTCCGTTGGCCTCGAATGCTGCCTTGTCCTCGGCAGAAATCCCGGCATCGGTGATGAGGCGGGTGAAGTCGTAGCCGTCCATAGTGGCGAAGGCACGTACACCCACCTTGGAGGAATCGGCCAGCACGTAGGACACGCGGGCCCGGCTGGCAAGGAGTGCATTCACCGATGCCTCCCCTTCCCCGGTGTTCGTGGGGCCAACTACCGGGTCGATGCCGTTGACTCCGATGAAGGCGATATCCAGGACCACCTTCTGCATGATGATGTCCGTGTACGGTCCCACGAGCTCGTAGGAGCGGGGATTCAGGATGCCGCCGGTCACCATGACCTTGATGTTGGGCCGGACGGCCAGCTGCGAGGCGATGTTGATCGCATTGGTGACGACGGTCAGCGTTGGCTGGTTGGCGGGGGCGTTGAGGTCCTCGCGGGTTGCCAGGATCTGCGCCAGGGCGGTGCTGGTGGTGCCGCCGCACAGGCCGATCACGGCCCCGGGCCTGATCAGTGCCGAGGCCGCCTGGGCAATTTGTTCCTTGGCTTCGGCGTGGTCGTCTCGGTTGTACCGCCCGGGAAGGTCGTAGGCGAGCGCTCCGGTGGTGGCGCCGCCCCGGGTGCGGGTCAGCAGCCGCCTCTTGGCCAGGCTGTCCAGGTCGCGGCGGGCCGTGGCGGGCGAAACAGCAAGCTGTGAGACGATCTCCTCAACCTCGACCTGGCCGGTCTTCGCGAGGATATCCAGGATGGCCGTCAGGCGGTCGGTACGGGTCATGGGGGCCTTTCAGCGTCAAACAGTCACTCGATTATGACGTTTCATGATTATATCAGACCAACAACGATCATAAAGCGTCAAAAACTGCCTGAGGCTCAGCGCACCCGTACACCCGCCCGCCACACAGCGTACGTGAGTGGCATGCCCGGGCGGTAGGCGAGATGGGTGGCGGAGGGTGCGTTGAGCATGTGCAGATCCGCCCGGTGTCCGACGGCGAGGGATCCCACCGCCCGTTCGCCGTCGGCGTCGTTCCCGGAGTCCCGGTGCAACGCCAGCGCACCGCCGTACGTCGCGGCCCGGACCGCCTCATGGACGCTGAGCCGCATCTGCAGCACCGCCGTCGCCACACAGAAGGCCATGGAACTGGTGTAGGAGGTGCCGGGGTTGCAGTTGGAGGCCAGGGCCAGCTGCACCCCGGCGTCCAGCATTGCCCGTGCCGGGGGCAGCGCCTGCCGGGTAGAAAGGTCGCAGGCGGGAAGGCACATGGCCACGGTCCCGCGCGCGCCAGTGCCCGTTGCGGGGTCCCAGCCGGCCCAACTCTCAGCCAGCGCGGCCACGTCTTCAGCCGACAGGTAATTGACGTGGTCCACGCTCGCCGCGCCCAGATCCACCGCCAGCTGCACCCCGGGGCCCTGGCCCAACTGGTTGCCGTGTACCCGGATCCCCAGCCCGGCATCCCGGCACGCCTCAAGTACGCGGCGGGACTGCTCGGCAGTGAAGGCCCCCTCCTCACAGAAGACGTCCGCCCAGCGGACATAAGGCCGGACGGCGTCCAGCATGGGCCCGCAGACGAGCTCCGTGTAGGCATCGGCGTCCGAGCCGGCGGGTACCAGGTGTGCGCCAAGGTAGGTGACTTCGTCGACCACTGTGGAGGCGATCCGGGCGCTCCGTGCTTCGTTTTCGGTGTCCAGCCCGTACCCGGTCTTCGTTTCGAGATACGTGGTGCCCAGGGAGACAGCCTCGGAAACCCGTGCCATCGCCAGCCTCGTGAGGTCGAAATCGGACGTATGCCGGGTGGCGTCGACGGTAACAGCGATGCCACCGGCCGAATAGGACTCCCCCGCCATCCTGGCTTCGAACTCCGCGGTGCGGTCCCCGGCGAAGACCAGGTGCGTATGGGAGTCGACCCAGCCGGGCAGCACCGCGCGGCCGCCGGCATCGACGGTGTCATCGGCGGCCGGGGCTGAGGCGGCGGCACCCAGCCACTCAATCCGTTCCCCTTCGACCACCATGGCGGCGTTTTTCAGGACCCGGTGTTCCAGGTCCTGGGTCATCAGCTCGGCGATATTGGTGATCAGGGTGCTCATGAGTCTATTCTTCAGCGCCGAATGGACCAGCGCGTGGCGGCCAGCGCCTCCGCTGTCCGGAATGCCGGACTGTTGTCGACGTCGGTCCCGGCGCCCTGCCCGGCGAGGATCTGGGCGGCCGCGAGCTCGGCCATGGCCGCCGAGGTCTGGAACCCGTAACCGCCCTGGCCGGCGAGCCAGTAGAACCCGCGGGCCTCCGCGTCGAAGCCGGCCACGGGCACGCCGTCGGCCGCTTCGGTCCGGAGCCCGGTCCAGGCATTGCGGATTTGGCCGATCCCGAGGGTGGTGACCTGGTTGAGCTTGGCGATCAGCCGCTCCACGTCGCCGGGCCGGGGCCGGGCGTCCTCCGGCCCGCTGGGGACAGTTTCCGAAGGCGAAACCAGCACGTCAGTCCCCTCTCGGCGGAAGTAGAACGTGTTGTCCGCTGCCGCCACCATGGGGCTGTGCTCAGGCAGGGGACGTTCGACGCCGACAATCGCCGCGGTGCGCCGGTACGGCTGCAACCCGAGCTTCTCCACTCCGCTGATGACGGCGAGTTCGTCGGCCCAGGCCCCTGCGGCGTTGACCATCACACCGGACTGGAAAGCCTCCTGCCCGGCACCGATCTCCCAGCCGGAGCCCAACCGTTGGGCGGAATGCACTCGGGCACCGGTAATAATGTCCGCGCCGGCGGCTTCCGCCCGCTCCCGGTGGTCAGCCAGCAGCAGGGGGGCGTCGCAGCCGAAGGATCCGGTATCCAGGCCCGCGGCGGAAAACGTGTCCGGCACCAGCGACGGACACAGCTCCAGTGCTTCGGCCACTGAAATGGGGCTCATGTGGCCGCTGGCCTCGGCACGGACAGCCTCCTCAGTGCCGATGAGCATAAAGCTGCGCGGCGACAGGACCGGCCGGGGCAGCTCCGCATCCCTTGCCGCGATAAGCTCCAGCGTGCGGGCCGTCAACTGCTGCACTACGGCCGGACCGTAGCTGGGGATCAGCTGCCGGGCTGAGCGGGAGGACGTGTGGTATGCCAGCTCCTGTTCCGCCTCCACCAACGCAACGCTGCAGCTGGCGGCGAGTGCCGACGCCAGGGACAGGCCCGCGATACCGCCGCCGACAATGAGGACATCGTAATGTGCTGCCATGGCTCCATCCTTGCAGAGTTGCCGTGCGGCCGCGCCGAGCCTGGCGTCGCTTCTAGCCCCGGGCCCTACCCCGCAACCGCGGCACGGCTGGCGACGAAGGCACCCACGCACGCTTCGACGTCGTCCGCCGAATGTGAGGCTGAGAGCTGCACCCGGATCCGGGCCGCGCCGCGCGGGACCACCGGGAAACTGAACGCAGTGACGTAGACGCCGTGCTGGAGCATCTGGTCCGCCACCTTGGCGGCCATCACGGCGTCCCCGAACATGACGGGAACAATCGCGTGTTCGCCATCCAGGAGTTCGAAGCCTTCCTCGGTCATCCGGGACCGGAAAAGCCGGGCGTTCTCGAACAGCCGGGTCCGCAGTTCGCCGGAATTCTCCACCAGGTCCAGGGCCTTGATGGTGGCTGCCACGATCGCGGGGGCCAGGGAGTTGGAGAACAGGTAGGGGCGCGCCTTCTGGCGGAGCATGGCCACCACTTCCCTGCGGCCGGAGACGTAGCCTCCGGACGCGCCACCCAGGGCCTTGCCGAACGTGCCGGTGTAGATATCAACGCGGTGGGACACACCGGCGTGTTCGGGAGTTCCGGCTCCGGTGGCACCCATAAAGCCGACAGCGTGGGAGTCGTCCACCATGACCAAGGCGTCGTGCTTCTCCGCGAGGTCGCAGATCGCCTCCAGCGGGGCGAGGTAGCCGTCCATGGAGAACACGCCGTCGGTCACGATGATCTTGCGCCGGGCATCTTTGGCTTCGAGGAGCTTGGCTTCGAGATCGGCCATGTCCTGGTTCGCATACCGGAAGCGCTGGGCCTTGCAGAGCCGGATGCCGTCGATGATGGAGGCATGGTTGAGGGCGTCGGAAATGATGGCGTCCTCCGGCCCGAAGAGGGATTCGAAGACCCCACCGTTGGCGTCAAAGCAGCTGGAGAACAGGATGGTGTCCTCGGTCCCGAGGAATCGGGAGACCCTGGCTTCGAGTTGCAGGTGCAGGTCCTGGGTGCCGCAGATGAAGCGGACGCTGGCCATGCCAAAGCCGCGGGTGTCCATGGCTTCCTTGGCTGCGGCGATGATTTCCGGGTGGTCTGCCAAGCCCAAGTAGTTGTTGGCGCAGAAATTGAGCACCGTGGTGCCGGGCTGGCCGATCTGCCCCGCGGTGACGTGGCTGGACTGCGGGGAGTTGATGCTCCGTTCGGTCTTGAAGAGCCCGGCGGTTCGGATGTCGTCCAGCTCTGCCTGGAGTTGGTCCTTGATGGCGGTGTACATGGTGCTCCTTAGAGTTCGGTCCAGTCGAGGACAACTTTGCCGCCGACGCCGGCGCGGGCAATGTCAAAGCCTTTTTCCCAGTCCCTGGCGGGAAGCCTGTCCGTCACGACGGCCGAGATGCCGGCGTGCAGCACCGGGTTGGATGACAGCATGGCACTCATGGCGTACCAGGTTTCATACATCTCCCGGCCGTAGATGCCCTTCAGGGTCAGCATGTGCGTGACCACCTTGCCCCAGTCGATGGTGATGTCCTGGCTGGGCAGGCCGAGCATGGCAATACGCCCGCCGTGGTTCATGTTGTCGATCATCTCAGGAAGCGCGGTGGGGTGGCCCGACATTTCCATGCCGATGTCAAAGCCTTCCCGCATGCCCAGTTCCCGCTGGGCATCGCGGACCCGGGTAGTGGAGACGTCGATGGCGAGGTCCACGCCGAGCCGGCGGGCCAGGTCCAGTCGGGGCTGGGACACATCGGTGATGGCGATCTTGCGCGCCCCTGCGTGGCGGGCCACGGCGATGGCCATGAGTCCGATGGGTCCGGCACCGGTGATCAGCACGTCCTCGCCCACCAGGGGGAAGCTGAGGGCGGTGTGCACGGCGTTGCCGAACGGATCGAAGATCGCGCCGAGCTCGGGGGTGATGGAGGGATCGTGATGGACCCAGACGTTGGTCTCGGGGATAACGACGAACTCGGCGAAGGCTCCGTCCCGCTGAACACCCACGCTGACGGTGTGGATGCACATCTGCCGCCGGCCGGCGCGGCAGTTGCGGCAGATCCCGCACACCACATGGCCTTCACCGGACACCCGGTCGCCCACCTTGACGTCGCGGACGTCCTTGCCGGTTTCCACTACTTCGCCATAGAACTCGTGGCCGGGAATGAGTGGCGCTTCGATAATGCCCTGGGCCCATGAGTCCCAGGACTGGATGTGCAGGTCTGTGCCGCAGATGCCGGTAGTCAGGACGCGGATCTTGACATCGTCAGGCCCCGCCTCGGGTTCCGGACGGTCAACCAGTTCGAACCCGGCGTGTGCGCCGGACTTGTAAAGGGCCTTCATTGGCTTCCTAACTGTTGGTTGTCGCCCGGGCAGCGGGCGGAGATCTCCCTTCATTAGAGCGATTCCAAAGCATTAGCACAAGCAGTATTTTCTCAATCGACGATGAAGCCTTGGCTTATGCGTAGACTGGCTGAATGGAAATTCACCAGCTGGAAATCCTTCGCGAGCTTGGAGCCCTGGGCAGCGTGAAAGCGGTGGCGGAGACGCTGATGGTCACACCCTCCGCCGTGTCCCAGCAACTGTCCCTGCTGCAAAGGAACGTCGAGGTGCCGCTGACGCGCAAGGAGGGCAGGAACCTGGTGCTCACGGAAGCCGGTCAGGTGCTCGCCGACGCCGGCGCCGCCGTCGTCAGTGCCATGGCGGATGCGCGCACTGCCATCGGCGCGTACCACGGCTCGCCGGTGGCGCCGGTGACGCTCTGCGGGTTCCACAGCGTGGGCCAGGCCTTGTTCGCCCCGCTCGCGCGGATGCTGGACGCGCCGGGCCAGCCGAGGATCCAGCTCTCCGACGAGGACGTGGCGCAGCACGATTTCCCGGCGTTGACCGCCCGCTACGACTTGGTGCTCGCCCACCGCATGGACCACAGCCCGCGCTGGCCGCAGGAGCGGGTCGCGGTGATCCCGCTGGCTCATGAACCGCTGGATGTTGCCCTGCCGGCGGACCACCGCCTGGCCGGCCAGGCCACGGTGACCGCGGCCGACGTCGTGGGCGAAGCCTGGGTGACCAGCCACACCGGTTACTCTCCCGCGGACGTGCTGTCCGCCGTCGCGGCCGTGTCCAGCAAGGAACTGAACATCGTGCACCGGATCAATGATTACTCCACCGTGGCGGCGCTGGTGGCCGCTGGCGGCGTGGTGGGACTGCTGCCGCGTCATACGGCCCGGCCTGTGCTCAATCCTGGTATTGTGCTGCGGCCGCTCGAGGGCATCAGCACCCGGCGGCGGATCGACATCCTGGCCCGCCCGGAGAACCTGAAGCGGCGTGCGGTGACGATGGTGTGCGAGGCGCTGCAGGCGATCATGACCGGACTGGTGGACCCTCCCCCAACTAAGTAGCAGCAGATGTCGTTATGAGGGCTCAAAACGACATCTGCTGCTACCTACTTTTCGAGCCCTTTCCCGTGGCCTTTGCGTGCTTCCTTGCCGAGGCCCTTGCCCATGCCTTTGCCCAGGCCAAGTCCCGGACCCGTTCCCGCGCCCTCGACGATCTTGTCCGCCGTGGCAGAGTCGCCGCTTTTCACACCGGAGACCCGGACCGACTCACCCGTGGCGATCTCCGCGATGGTTACCTCTGAGGGCTTAAGCCGCTTGCCGTCCTCCCCCGTGGCAGGAGATCCGTCCGCCGCTGGAGCGGGGAACTTGATGACCTTAGTCTCTGCGTTGACGGCGTAACTCTGTGTGAAGCCGTCTTCGCTCTTGACGGTGACTGACGTTTCGTTGACGGCCTCCACTGTGCCCTGCTGGCTCAGGTGGGTTTCAAACGTCCCGTCGGCCTTCTTCACTACGCTCTCGCTGTGCAAATGCTGGGGTCGCTCGGCCTTGTCCTGCTTCTTGTCCTGCTTGCCCGGGGCCGACTCCGACGGAGAAGGCGACGGCGAGTCAGTGGCGGACCAGGCGATCGCCACCCCGGTACCGGTCAGGCCCAGCGCCACCACGCCGGCCAGCAATGCCTTGCGGATTCTCAACGGTTCTCGGACCGACATGGCCATACCTCCACAGCACGGGCAGGGCCCCTGTGCCCTGGAACTTCAGTGTAGGACCGGGAACCGCCACTGAACACGAGTACTTTTAGGCCTGCAGGATGCGAGTACTACCTAGAAGCAAAACTGGGTCGCAGCAAGTGTCGTTATGAGCGTTCTAAACGACATTTGCTGCGACCCAGTTGGGTTAAATCAGGCGAGTCAGCCCTCGACGCCAAGCTTCTGCAGGATCAGTTCCTTCACGCGGCCTGCATCTGCCTGCCCGCGGGTGGCCTTCATGACACCGCCCACGATCGCACCGATGGCCTGGAGCTTGCCTGCGCGGATCTTGTCCGCGACGTCGGGCTGCGCGGCGAGGGCGGCATCGATGGCTTCAAGCAGGGGGCCGTCGTCGGAAACGACGGCCAGGCCGCGTTTCTCGACGATTTCCGCCGGGCTGCCTTCACCAGCGAGCACGCCGTCAAGGACCTCGGTGGCCATCTTATTGTTGATCTTGCCGTCTTCCACCAGTTTGTTCAGTTCAACAATGGTGGCGGGCTGGACGCCCAGCTGGCCGGGATCGACGTCCGCGTTCTTGGCGCGGCCCACGATCTCGCCCATCCACCACTTGCGGGCCACGGAGGCCGAGGCGCCGGCCGCAATGGTTTCCTCGATTTCGTCCATGACACCGGCGTTGACGACGTCCCGGAATTCCAGGTCCGAGTAGCCCCAGTCGGCCTGCAGCCGCTTGCGCCGGGCCGCGGGCGGCTCGGGCAGGGTGGCACGCAGTTCCTCAACCCACTCACGCGAGGGAACAACCGGAACCAGGTCCGGCTCCGGGAAGTAGCGGTAGTCGTCGGCGTCGGACTTGGCCCGGCCCGACGTCGTGGTGCGCGTGTCCTCGTGCCAGTGACGGGTCTCCTGGATAACCGGCTCGCCGGACTCGAGGACGGCAGCGTGCCGCCTGATTTCGTAGTGCACAGCGTGCTCGACGGCGCGCAGCGAGTTCACGTTCTTGGTTTCGGAGCGGATGCCGAAGCGTTCGCGGCCGTGCGGGCGGAGCGAAACGTTGGCGTCGCAGCGGACGTTGCCGCGTTCCATCTTCGCGTCGGACACACCAAGGTTCTTGACGATCTCACGGACCGCAGCCACGTAGGCCTTGGCCAGCTCGGGGGCCCGTGAACCGGCACCTTCGATGGGCTTGGTGACGATCTCGACGAGCGGCACGCCAGCGCGGTTGTAGTCCACCAGCGAGAAGTCGGCACCCTGGATGCGGCCGGTGGCTCCACCCATGTGGGTCAGCTTTCCGGCGTCCTCCTCCATGTGGGCGCGCTCGATCTCCACGCGGAACACGGTGCCATCCGAGAGCTCGATGTCCAGGTAGCCGTCGTACGCGATGGGTTCGTCGTACTGGGATGTCTGGAAGTTCTTCGGAGTATCCGGGTAGAAGTAGTTCTTCCGGGCGAACCGGCAGGACTCAGCGATCTTGCAGTTGAGCGCAAGGCCGATCTTGATAGAGGACTCGATCGCGGTCTTGTTCACCACCGGCAGCACGCCGGGCATGCCAAGGTCCACCTCGTTGACGTTGGTGTTCGGCTCGTCGCCGAAGACGTTGGGCGCCGAAGAGAACATCTTGGTCCTGGTGTTGAGCTCAACGTGGACCTCAAAGCCCAGGACGGGATCGTACTTCTCCATGGCCTCTTCGAAGCTCAGGGTAGCGTCAGTGCTCATTATTTTGCCTCCTTGGCGTCGACAAGGGTGGGGACCGGTCCGGCCAACGTGGACTCAGCCAGGTCCGGGGCCTGGGCGAGGAGCGGTCCGCCCCACTTCGCCTCCAGGAGGGATTCCAAAACCGCACCCACCCGGTAGAGGCGGGCATCCTGGCGGGCCGGGGCCAGCAACTGGATGCCGACCGGCAGGCCGTCCTCGTCAGCCAGGCCGCCCGGAAGGGACAGTCCGGGGACGCCGGCCAGGTTGGCAGGGATGGTGGCGACGTCGTTGAGGTACATCGCCAGGGGGTCATCGAGCTTCTCCCCCAGCTTGAAGGCCGTGGTGGGGGCCGTGGGCGAGATCAGGACGTCGGCCACCGTGAACGCGGCGTCGAAGTCGCGCTGGACCAGCGTGCGCACCTTCTGGGCCGAGCCGTAGTAGGCGTCGTAATAGCCTGCGCTCAGGGCATACGTGCCAAGGATGATGCGGCGCTTGACCTCGTCGCCGAAGCCGGCGGCGCGGGTGGCCCCCATGACGCGTTCGATGGTCATGGGCCCGTCCTCGGGGAGGACGCGCAGGCCATAACGGACGCCGTCGAACTTTGCCAGGTTGGAGGAGGCCTCCGACGGCATGATCAGGTAGTAGGCGCCGAGGGCGTACTGGAAGTTGGGGCAGGAAACCTCAACGATTTCCGCGCCGGCCTGCTTGAGCAGTTCCAGCGAATCGTTGAAGCGGTTCTCGACGCCGGCCTGGTAGCCCTCGCCGTGGAGTTCCTTGATGATGCCGATCCGCATGCCGTCCACGTTGCCCAGCCGGGCGGCAGCCACGAGGTCCTCCAGGGGGTCGGGCAGGGAGGTGGAGTCGAAGGGGTCGTGCCCGCCGATGACCTGGTGCAGGAGCGCCGAGTCCAGCACTGTCCGCGAAACCGGGCCTATCTGGTCCAGCGAGGAGGCCATGGCGATGGCGCCGTAGCGGGACACGCTGCCGTATGTGGGCTTGACGCCCACGGTGCCGGTGACGGCGCCGGGCTGGCGGATGGAGCCGCCGGTGTCGGTACCGAGGGCCAAGGGTGCTTCAAAGGCGGCGACGGCGGCTGCCGAACCGCCGCCGGACCCGCCTGGGATCCGGTCCAGGTCCCAGGGGTTCCTGGTGGGCCCGTACGCGGAGTGCTCCGTGGAGGAGCCCATGGCGAATTCGTCCAGGTTGGTCTTACCCAGGATGGGCATTTTAGCCTCGCGCAGCCGCTTGACCACCGTGGCGTCATACGGGCTGTGCCAGCCCTCAAGGATCTTCGAACCGGCCGTGGTGGGCTGGCCGATAGTGACAATGAGGTCCTTGACCGCGATCGGCACGCCGGCGAGCTCGTGCAGCGCCTCGGCCGCGGCGCCGCCGGCGGCGCGGATGGCGTCAACTTCGGCGGCAACGGCAAGCGCCTCTTCCGTGTTGACGTGGAGGAAGGCGTTCACGCCGCGTTCGCCGCCGTCGACCTCTGCGATCCGGTCCAGGTGGGCCTGCACTACCTCGACGGAGGTGATTTCGCGGGCGGCGAGCTTCTCGGCAAGCTGCGCTGCGGAGAGGCGGATGAGCTGGTTGGTGTTGGTTTCAGTCATTGGTGTCTTATGCCTCATCCAGGATGGCCGGGACCTTGAAACGGTTCTCATCGGAGTCCGGAGCTCCCGAAAGTGCCTGGTCCGCGGTGAAGGTGTGCCCCACAACGTCCTCGCGGAACACGTTGCTCAGCGGGATCGGGTGCGAGGTTGCCGGGACGTCGTCTCCGGCGGCTTCGCTCACGGATTTGACTGATTCAACGATGACGGCGAGTTCGCCGGCCATCCTGTCCAGCTCTTCAGCACTCATCTCGATGTGAGCGAGCCGCGCGAGGTGCGCGACGTCGTCACGGTTGATCGCAGCCATGGATCTCCCCTGCAAAGTTCGAATTGTTTTCCGAACCAGTCTAGTGGGGAAACGTCGGTGCCCGTCTGACGACCCCCAGCGGGCGTCAGACGGGCACGTCGGTGCCGTGGTCCCGGCCACGAGGGCCAGCCACAGGCAGGACAAGACTAACCGATTCCGATGGCTCCAGTCAGCATTCCCACACCAAGCATTACGAGGGAGATGACGGCCGTGCGCCAGAGGACCTTTTTGTGGTGATCGCCCAGGTCAACCTTGGCCAGGGAGACGAGCAGCAGGATGGCCGGAACAAGTGGGCTCTGCAGGTGGAACGGCTGGCCGGTGATGGAGGCACGGGCCATCTCGGCGGCGCTGATGCCGTAGTGGCCGGCCGTCTCGCTGAGTACCGGCAGGACACCGAAGTAGAAGGCGTCATTGCTCATGAAGAAGGTCATGGGGATGCTGAGCACACCGGTGATCGCGGCCATGAAGGGGCCCATGCTCGAGGGGATGATCTGGACCAGCCAGGCGGACATTGCCTCCACCATGCCGGTTCCGGTGAGGACGCCGGTCAGGACTGCGGCGGCCATGACCATGCTCACCACGGCCACGATGGACGATGCGTGGGCGGTCAGCTGCGCGCCCTGCTCCTTGACGTTGGGGAAGTTCACCACCAGCGCGATGGCGGAACCGACCATAAAGACGAACGGCAACGGCACGAGGTCGGCCACCAGCATGACCATCACCGCGATGGTCAGGCCCAGGTTGAACCAGATGAGCTTGGGACGCAGGGTGCTGCGGTTGGGGTCCAAAGCGGTGTCCGCCATCGCGGAGTCGTGGTCGTCCACGAGGGTCTCGGTGCGTTCCAGGACGGCAACGGAGGACCCCGCCGGGAAACCGCCGACGGCGGGAGTGCCGCCGGGGGTACCTGACCCCGTGCGGTCGGTGCTGGAGAAGGCAGCGGCTGTGCCGCCGTCGAACTTTTCAGCCGTAAACTGCTCTGCCGTAGACGGCACTCCCCAGATTTCCGGCTCAGTGGCGCGGAGGCGGTTGCGTTCCTGCAGTCCCAGCAGCCAGGAGAAGGCGAATACCACCACGAGGCCGGCGATCAGCGACGGGATCATGGGGACAAAAACGTCATTGACGTCCAAGTGGAGCGCGGTGGCGGCGCGGGCCGTGGGGCCGCCCCACGGAAGGATGTTCATGGTGCCGTTGGCCAGGCCGGCCACGCAGGTGAGGACCACCGGGCTCATCTTCAGGCGCAGGTAGACGGGCAGCATGGCAGCGGTGGTGAGGATGAAGGTGGTGGAGCCGTCACCGTCCAGGGAAACTGCGGCCGCCAGGATTGCGCTGCCGAGCACCACCTTGGCGGGGTCGTTGCCCAGCTTGCGGAGGATGAACTTCACCAGCGGGTCGAACAGCCCGACGTCGATCATCAGGCCAAAGTAGATGATCGCGAACATCAACAGGGCTGCGGTGGACGTCATTGACTTCATCGAATCAAGGACCATGTCCCCGATGCCAAGCCCGGCGCCTGCAAAGAGGCCAAAAACGGTGGGGACGATGATCAGCGCCAGCACTGGCGTCAACTTCTTCGTCATGATCAGCACCATGAATACCGCGATCATGGCGAATCCAAGTAATACCAGCACGGCCGGCTCCTTCTTGTGAACAGCGACACAACGGTGTGACGCGTGCTACAGACGTTATAGTGGCGGCCATCACCGCCGTGCCTTTGCCTCAATTGATTGGCATACTGCTTATTGTGAGCATTTTGCGCATTGTGCTCACGGCGTCCCATCAGCCGACCACACCAGCAAATCAAGGAGGATCATGCAGCGTTCCGCGCCCCGGCCGCCCTTGCGGTTCTCCACCCAGACGCTGCTCCTGCAGCTTGGCGTGGTTCTTTTGGTGGTTCTGCTCAGCGCCGCCGTCCACGCCTGGCTGACGTACGACAGGGTTGGCGCCGAGGCTGAGAACCAGGCGCTGACGCTGGCGCGCACTGTCGCGTCGGACCCGTCCGTCCGTGCCGACGTGCTTGCCATCAGTGAGCAGGCCGGCACTCCCCCGGCCAGCGAACTTTCGGCCGGGCCCCTGATGGCCGCCGCCGAAGCCGCCCGCGCCCGCACCGGAGCCCTTTTTGTGGTCATCACCGACGAAACCGGCCTGCGGCTCGCCCACCCGGACCCTGCCCGGCTCGGCGAAAAAGTCAGCACCGATCCCACCGAAGCACTGGCCGGCCAGGAGGTGACCACCCGCAACACGGGCACGCTAGGCCCGTCGGCCGGGGCCAAGGTCCCGGTGTACGCACCGGGAACAGAGACTGTGGTGGGCGAGGTCAGTGTTGGCTACTCCATGGAGACGGTGGGCCAGAGCGTGCAACGCGACATCGGGCCTGTTGCGCTGACCGCTGCCGGCGCCCTGCTGGCAGGCGCGCTGGCGTCCTTCCTGCTGCGGCGCAGGCTGCAGCGCCTGACCCTGGGCCTGGAGCCTGAGGAGATCAGCACCCTGGTCCACGACCAGGTGGCAGTGCTGCAAGGCGTGGACGACGGCGTGATCGGCGTTTCCGCCGACGGCAGGATCAGCGTCTTCAATGCAGCAGCACAGCGGCTCCTGGGGCAGCGCGACCTCACTGGGGGCCTGTGGGCGGGTGCTCCGGTCCCCGGCCAGCTGAAGTCGTTGACGCTGCCGGACGCCGAAGAGGCGGATGCCATCGAGCTGGTGGCGGGCGGGCGGGTGCTGGTGGCCAGTGCGCGGAAGGCCCTGCACCGGCGCGAGGACCTGGGCTGGGTGGTGATGCTGCGGGACCGCACCGAGCTGCAGCAGCTCACCCGGCAGCTGGACGCCGTGGGCACCATGTCCACCGCGCTCCGGGCCCAGCGCCACGAGTTTGCCAACCAGTTGCACACCATCGCCGGGTTCATGAGCATCGGCCAGCACCACCAGGCCCGGGAGTACCTGGCCCGGCTCGCCGCAACGGGCCCGCTGAAGTTCCCCGTCGACCAGGCCGAGCTGCTCCAGGACCCCTACCTTCAGGCTTTTGTGGGCGCCAAGGGCGTGGAAGCCGACGAACGCGGGGTCACACTCCGCATCGGGCCGGAGACGCTGGTCCGGAGCCAGGTCACCGAGCCGCAGGACGTTACCACCGTGCTCGGAAACCTTATCGACAACGCGGTGAACGCCGCCGTCGCCGGTACTTCTCCGGACCGCTGGGTGGAACTGGAAGTTTTGGATGAACCGGACGACGCCGGCGGCACCCTGCACATTGTCGTCGCCGACTCCGGTGACGGGTTGGGGGCTGGGACGGAACCCGAAGCGGTGTTTGCGGAGGGGTTTACGACGGCGGCCTCCGGAACGCCTGCGTCCGGTCCGGCTGTCTCCGCCCGGGCCGGGGGCCAGGGACTGGGACTCGCCCTGGCCCGTCAGCTGGCCCGGCGCCGCGGCGGGGACGTGAAGGTCCTGGAGCCGGGCTCCGAAGGCGGACCTGGCGCCGTCTTTATGGCCTCCCTTCCGCACACGACGGCGGGAATAAAGCCTTCCGCCGGAGAGGATGACGATGCCTGAAGATTTCAGGGTGCTCATAGTGGACGACGATTTCCACGTGGCCAAGCTGCACGCCGCGTACGTGGATTCGGTGCCGGGCTTCCTGGCGCTGTCGCCGGTAGGCTCGGCGTCCCTTGCCCTGCAGGCCATCCACAGCCTGCGCCCGGACCTGGTCCTGTTGGATGTCTACCTGCCGGACGGGTCAGGGCTGGACCTGCTCCAGCAACTGGACGTGGACACCATGATCCTGAGTGCGGCCTCGGATGCCGCCTCGGTCAGCAGGGCGTTCCGCCGGGGAGCCCTGGGCTACCTGCTCAAGCCCTTTACGGCCGAATCCCTGGCACAGCAGCTGCGGTCCTACGCCCGGTACCGGCGCATCCTGGGCCAGGCGGGCGCACTGGACCAGGACGCGGTGGAACGCGCGAAGCGGTCCCTCATCCCGGGCGAAGCGGCACCATCAGCCAAGCCCCGGTCCGCCACGGAAGCCGCCGTCCTGGAGTCACTGGTTCCAGGGGAGCAGTACTCGGCCGCCGAAGTAGCCACCCGGGTAGGCGTCTCCCGGGCCACGGCGCAACGGTACCTGTCCTCGCTGGCCGACGACGGCGCCGTCGACATCCAGCTGCGCTACGGAACCACGGGCCGCCCCGAACACCGCTACGGCCTCCCGGCCCGCTAAGCCCTGGACGGCTTCTTAGCTGGCGCTCTTCTGGGCTACGAGCTCGATCTCCACGAGCATTTTCGGGTCCAGGAACGGCAGGACGTGCACCAGGGAGAGCGTGGGGCGGATCTCGCCGAAGACTTCGCCGTGGGCACGGCCGGCCTCTTCCCACTTGCTGATGTCCGTGAGGTAGAGCTTGGACTGCACAACATCGCCGAAGCCGAAGCCGGCGTCGGCCAGGACAGCGCCGAGCTTCTGAAGGATGTACTGGGTCTGGGTGTAGAAGTCTTCGCCCACAATGCCGTCTTCGCCGCTGGCAGCTGTCGCCGAGATGTACAGCGTGTTATCCACCTGGACGGCTCGGGAGTATCCGAGGGTCTGTTCCCAGACGGAGCCGGTGCCGAATGTTTTGCGCATGGTGGGCCTTTCAGTCCTGAAATGAGTCGGCACCACTCTAGGGCGGCTAGACGTCCAGCCGGTAAACCAGCAGCTTTATGTCAGTGCCGGGAACGAACCAGTCGCGCTTTGGCACTCGCTGGAACCCGGTCTTGCGGTATAGCCCGTGGGCGCTTTCCCATGTTTTTCCAGTGGTGAGCGCCACCGCGTTGATGCCCTCCAGGGACCGGGCATGGTCAATAATGGCCTCCACCATGGCCTTGCCGGCTCCGCTGCGCTGCGCTGCGGGGTCCACCACGAGCATGCGGAACTCCAGCTCATCGGCAAGGGCAATGTCCGCGTACGGCTCACCCGCCACCGCCAGTGTCACGGAGCCCACCACCTGGCCGTCACGCTCTGCTACCCAGATGGTGGCCTTCGCCGCACGCTCGGCGACTTCCTGGACCTGCCGCATATATGGGTGGTCCGCGTCCTCGAAGTAGCCCGCGGCGAGGTAGGAATCCCGGGTGATCCGGGCGATGACGTCAAAGTCGGACTCGACGGCGGGACGGACGGTTATCTGCGGCTGCACCTGACAATGCTAGTAGCGTCCGCCGGGCGGCGGCCTTGAAAGGGCACTTTCCGTGACTGAACTATCACTGCCCGCCGTATGGCACTCCAGCCGTGGCACGCCAGCCGTGGCGGGAATCCCTCAGAGGGGGAACTTCCCCGAGAGCTCCAGGCTCGCGGCGCACGTCCAGGCTGCCAGCCTGTCGCCGTCCTTGGGCCCGCCCCGGAGCGGGCTGGTGAGGCGCGGCCGCCGTACCCAGCAGCCTGCCTCCTCGGCGATCAGCGCTCCGGCGGAGAAATCGTGTTCGTTGAGGCCGCGTTCGCCAAAGGCGTCGATGGTTCCGTCAGCAACCATGCAGAGGTCCAGGGCTGCGGAGCCCAGGCGGCGGACGTCCGCGAAACCGTCCATGAGTCCGCCCAGGGCAACGGCCTGTTGCGCGCGGACGGTGGGATCGTAACTGAATCCAGTGGCCAGGATCTGCCCCTTCCGTCCGGCTACCGGGCCTTCCAGCCGGGTCACCCTGCCGCGCGCTTCAAGCCATGCGCCCTGCCCACGGGAGGCGTAGTACACCCGTTCCAGTGCAGGTGCGTGGACGACGCCGGCCAGCCAGACACCGTCGGGATCGGCCACTGCCACGGAAGTGGCGTAGTAGACGATATTCCTGATGAAGTTGGTGGTTCCGTCCAGCGGGTCGATGGACCAGCGGTAGCCGCTGGGGGCCTCCGGCCGAGTGGTGCCGTGCTCCTCGCCCGTGATGGTGTCCTGCGGCCGCGCCGCGGTGATGGCGCGGCGTACCGCGTCCTCGGCCGCGACGTCGTAGGCCGTGACCCAGTCCCCGGCGTCGCCCTTGTTGCTGACGCCCAGCGCATCACCGTTCCGCGACGCCAGTACAGCGGCGCCGGCAGCGGCGGCCAGCCGGGCCACCGCCAGCAACTCAACGGTGAGGTCCAGGCGGCTCACTCCGCTGCCTGTTCGGATTCGCTGGCTTCTGCCTGGGTTGAAGGAGCAGGACCGTTTTCCAGGAGTTCCCGGAAGCCGTCCTCGTCGAGCACCGGAATGCCGAGCTGCTCCGCCTTGTCCAACTTGGTGCCCGCATTCTCCCCGGCCACCACATAGCTGGTGTTTTTGGAGACGGAGCCGGCAGCCTTGCCGCCCCGGGTGAGGATGGCTTCCTTGGCTTCGTCCCGGCTGAAGTTGGGCAGCGAACCGGTGACGACGATTGTGAGGCCTTCGAGGGTGCGGGGCGTGGATTCGTCCCGTTCGTCCTCCATCCGGACCCCCGCAGCGGCCCAGCGGTCGATGATTTCGAGGTGCCAGTCCTCGGCAAACCATTCCTTCAACGCAGCGGCGATGGTGGGACCCACACCGTCAACGTGAGCGAGTTCCTCCTCGGAGGCCTGCCGGATGGCGTCCATGCTGCCGAAGGCCTGCGCGAGGGCCCGGGACGCCCGCGGTCCCACGTGCCGGATGGAGAGCGCCACGAGCAGCCGCCACAGGGGCTGGGTCTTGGCTTTTTCCAGCTCCCGGAACAGCTTTTCGGTGGTGGCCGTGGGCTTGGAAGGAGTTTTTGCCGTCCCTTTGCTCCAGAAATACGGCACCAGCTCAAACTCGCCGGTGGCCACGCCCTTGGAGCGTTTTTCCCGCCTGATGCGTACGTCCGCCAGGGATTCCGGGGTGAGGTCAAAAAGGGCCGCTTCGGTGGTCAGCGGCGGTACCTCGGGTTCGGCAGGCTGCGTGAGCGCTATGGCCGCTTCCCAGCCGAGGGCCTCGATGTCGAACCCGCCCCGGCCTGCCAGATGGAAGACCCGCTCACGCAACTGGGCCGGACAGGACCGTGCGTTGGGGCAGCGGATATCCACGTCCCCTTCCTTGCCGGGCGCCAGCGGCGTTCCGCAGGAGGGGCATTCGGTGGGCATCACGAAGTCGCGTACCGGCGGGTCCTGCTGCTCGCGCAGGGCGAGGACAGGGCCCACGATTTCGGGGATGACGTCGCCGGCTTTCCGCAGGACCACGATGTCGCCGATTTTTACGCCCTTGGCTTTCACAACATCCTGGTTGTGCAGGGTGGCCATCCCCACTGTGGAGCCTGCCACCTTGACGGGCTCCATAATGCCGAACGGGGTCACCCGCCCGGTGCGCCCAACGTTGACGGCAATGTCCAGGAGCTTGGTGTGGACTTCCTCCGGCGGATATTTGTACGCCACCGCCCAGCGCGGCACCCGGGTGGTGTATCCCAACGCCCTTTGGGTGGCGAAGTTATCCACCTTGACCACGATGCCGTCGATTTCGTGGAGGAGCTTGTGCCGCTGATCGCCGTATTTCCTGATGAAGCCCAGGACCTCGTCCAGGTTGTTCAAGACCTCGAAGTATGGGCTGACCGGGAGGCCCCACTTTTCCAGGAGGGCATAGGTTTCGGACTGGCTCTGTGCTTCCAGGCCCTCCCGGGCGCCGATGCCGTGGACGAACATCCGCAGCGGCCGCTTGGCGGTTTCGGCGGGGTCCTTTTGGCGGAGTGAACCGGCCGCGGCGTTCCGTGGATTGGCCAGCGGAGCCTTTCCGGCCTCGATCAGGGCTTCGTTGAATTCCGCGAAGGCCTCGGACGGTATGAAAACCTCGCCGCGGATCTCCATCTCGGCCGGGAAGTCGGTTCCCTTGAGTTCCTGCGGGATTTCCTTGATGGTGAGGACGTTGTGGGTGATGTCCTCGCCCGTAAAACCGTCTCCGCGGGTTGCCGCGCGGACCAGTTTTCCATCGCGGTACAGCAGGTTGACGGCGAGGCCGTCGATTTTCAGTTCCGTCAGCCAGACGGGTCCGGCCGTGCCGTTCCCGATTTTTGCGACGGAGGCTTCTGCCTTGGCCAGCCAGGCCTCCAGCTCCTCGAGGGAAAAGACGTCCTCGAGGCTGTACATGCGCTGCAGGTGCTCGACGGCGGCAAACGCCGCGGAGACCTCGCCGCCCACTTCCTGCGTCGGGGAGTCATTGGACACCAGTTCGGGGTGCAGGGCCTCGATCTCCTCCAGCCTGCGGAAGAGGTCATCAAATTCGGCATCCGAAACCAGGGGCTCGTCCTCCTGGTAGTAGGCGAACCTGTACTTCCTGACGAGATCGGCCAGGTTCTCGTACTCCTCACGCACGGACTCGGAAGGGATCACCTCCGGAGCCGTGATTCCTGGCTCAGTCCTGGTGGTGGTCTGTTCTGCGGGGCCTGGTGCTGTGCTCACAGACCTATCTTGCCTCATGGCACTGACATCCCGCCGGAATGCCCGCGGGCCCCGGACACTGTGCTGTGTCCGGGGCCCGCGATTCGCGTGCTGCGTGGTGGCGCGGCAGTGGCTAGCGTGAAGCCTGGTCCTGCTCGTTGGCGTTCTTCGTGGCCTTCTGGCCGGCGTCCTTCAGTGCCTGGATGACCTGGTTCAGGGCCGAGGTGTGGTTCCCTGACCATTCACTGCGGAAGTTCTGCGCGTCCGGGCCTTCCCAGGTAGTGCTGTCCAGCACGCGGGTCAGGTTGGTCCGCTGCTGCTCGATCTCCGAAGCACCGGCCTGCAGCTTCGTGCCAAGAGTCCTGAGCTGCTCTACATCTGCGCCCCAAATATCTATCAGTTTCTCCTCGTTTAGTCTTTGGTCCGATCAAGGTCGGCATCCCCAGCGGCCCCCGGCTGATCCGGAAGATCCATTACCTAGAACCTATCCCGGCCCCAAAACACTGTCGATGGGGACCGCTGCCCATGCACCACTGCCCATCGCGGAAGACCGCAACCAGGATGGGGCAGGGGGTCGATCCCAGGCGTTCCAGAGCCTAGCATGGCCTTATGTGCCGGAACATCCGAACCCTCCACAACTACGAACCGCACGCCACGTCCGAGGAGGTGCACGCCGCCGCCCTGCAGTACGTGCGCAAGATCAGCGGCAGCACCAAGCCCTCCAAGGCCAACGAGGCGGCCTTCAACGAGGCAGTACACGAGATCGCCCATATCACTGAGCACCTTCTCGATGCGCTCGTGAGCCATGCGCCCGCAAAGGACCGGGAAACGGAGGCCGCGAAGGCCAAGGCCCGGGCTGCCGTGCGCTTCGGCGCTGCCTGACCCTAGTCCGCGCGGTTAGCGGCCGAAGCTGCGCAGCCGGAGCGAGTTCGCCACGACCAAGACGGAGCTCGCCGCCATCGCAGCGCCGGCAATCATCGGGTTGAGCAGGCCCAAAGCGGCGACGGGGATACCCACGGCGTTGTAGAAGAACGCCCAGAACAGGTTGGTCCTGATGGTGGCCAGGGTCCTGCGGGACAGCTCAATGGCCTGCGCCACCTGGCCCAGGTCATTGCCCATAACCGTGAGGTCCGCGGCCTCGATGGCCACGTCTGTGCCAGAACCCATGGCGATCCCCAGGTCAGCCTGCGCCAACGCGGCGGCATCGTTCACGCCGTCCCCGGCCATGGCCACGATCGCTCCGTTGGCCTGCAGCTTCCGGACAGCGTCCACTTTTCCGGCCGGGAGAATTCCGGCATACACGTCATCGGGCGAAATGCCGACGGCGTCGGCCACCTGGGCGGCGACGGCGGCGTTATCGCCTGTCAGCAGGATGGGCCGGAGCCCCAGCCCCCTCAGCCGGGAGATGGCTGCCGCTGATCCCGGTTTGATGGTGTCCCGGAGGCTGATGATGCCCGCTGCGGTCCCGTCCACGGCAACCCAAATGGCAGTGGCACCGGATGCCTCGGTGTCATGCAGGACCTCTTGCTGCGCGGGGGAGATCTGGACGCCGTTCTCCTGCAGCCACCCGGTGCGGCCGGCCAGCACCGGACGGCCCTCCACTGTGCCGGCCACTCCGCCGCCGGGCGCCGAACGGAACTGCTCGACGGCGGGAAGCCGCCCGCCGTCGTCGTCCTGGCCCTCAGGGCTCCGGACGGAACCCCCCGTGGCAGGCATCCGGGCCGCGGCGGCCGAGACCTGGCCGAGGGCGGCGGCTGCAATGGCGTGGGCAATCGGGTGCTCGGACGCTGCCTCCACCGCGCCGGCGAGTCGCAGTACCTCGGAACGGGTGAACCCGTCGAAAGCTACGGTGTTGTCCACGGCCAGCCGGCCGGTGGTGACCGTCCCGGTCTTGTCCAGCAGGATAGTGTCCACGGTCCGGGTGTCCTCCAGCACCTGGGGCCCCTTGATCAGGATGCCCAGCTGCGCGCCGCGGCCGGTACCGGTGAGCAGTCCCACGGGCGTTGCCAGTCCCAGCGCACAGGGGCAGGCGATGACCAGGACCGCGACGGCGGCGGTGAAGGCGGCCCGCAGTTGGGCTTCACTGACGGAGGGTCCGGCAAGGAGCAACCAGGCCGCGAAGGTGAGCACTGCGATGACCAGCACTACCGGGACGAAGACGGCGCTGATGCGGTCCGCGAGGCGGGCAATCGGTGCCTTGCCTGTCTGGGCCTGGGAAACCAGGCGCGCCATCTGGGCCAGGGTGGTTTCGGATCCGACCCGGGTTGCGCGAACCAGGAGCCGTCCCGAGGTGTTGATGGTGGCTCCAGTGACTTTGCTGTCCGGGCCCACTTCCACCGGTACGGATTCACCCGTTACCAAGGACTCGTCCACCGCGGAATTGCCCTCGATGACCAAGCCGTCGGTGGCGATCTTTTCACCAGGCCGGACCACGATGACGTCACCCACCTGGAGCTCGTCGGCAGGGATCTTGGTTTCGCCGCTGTCCCGCAGGACTGTGGCGTCCTTGGCGCCCAGGTTCAGCAGGGCCCTGAGTGCGTCCCCGGCCCTCTGTTTGGCGTTGGCCTCCAGGAAGCGGCCCAGGAGCAGGAACGTGGTGACGACGGCGGCCACCTCGAAGTAGAGGCCGCCGGGTTCCATCCCTTCCATCCCGGGGTGTTCGGTCATGCGGGGGTTGCTGAACAGCTGCCACGCTGAGAAGAGGTAGGCGGCAATGACGCCGATGGACACCAGGGTGTCCATCGTTGACGCTAAGTGCCGGGCGTTGATAGCTGCCGCCCGGTGGAACGGCCACGCTGCCCAAGTGACCACGGGCAACGCCAGGGCTCCCGCCGCCCAACCCCAGTGCGCGAACTGGAAGGCCGGGACCATGGAAATGAGGAAGACCGGCACCGTGAGGACGGCTGCCAGGATGAGGCGCGGCTTGAGCTGGGAGGCCGTGCCGCCGTGCTGCATATGGTCGCCACCAGGCGCGGCGCTTTCGGTGCCATGGTCCGCGTGGTCACTTTGGGTGGCGCCACCGGAGACATCCTCGGCATGCTCGTGCGCATGGTGGCTGTGGGAGGGTGACTGGCGGATCCGTGCCTTATAGCCTGCTGCTTCCACCGTGGCCGTAATCTGTTCGTCCGTGATGCCTGCGGGGACTTTTACGTGGGCGGATTCCAGGGGGAGGTTGACCGAGGCTTCCACGCCGTCGAGCTTGCCAAGCTTCTTCTCTACCCGGTTCACGCAGGAGGCGCAGGTCATGCCCTCGATCTCAAGGTCAACCACCCGGTTCCCGGGCTGGTGGGGATGTTCAGTGCTCACGGAGCGTCCTCTGATCAGTGGTGCACTCAGGCATCGTTGGCTACGACCAGGTATCCGGCCTCGGCCACGGCCTCGCCAATTTCCGATGGCGACAGTTCCTGGCTGGAGGTGATGGTGACCGTGGAAATCCCACCGGCATTGAGGTCCACGTCCACGGCTTCGACCCCGGCGAGGGATTCAAGTTCTTCGCTGACCGACGAGACACAGTGGCCGCAGGTCATACCCGAAACACTGACGGTGGTGGAGGTGGTGCTCATGGGGCTCCTTAGGGTGGACCGGCTGGTGGCCGGTAAATGGTGGTTTAGCGAAGCAGGCGCCCGATGGCGTCGGCGGCTTCCTTGACTTTGATGTCGATCGCTTCGGCGCGGAGTTCGGGATCTGGCTCGGAGGCGGCTCCCACGACGCAGTGGCCGATATGCTCCTCCACAAGCCCGAGGCTGACGGCGTGAAGGGCCTTGGTCACGGCGGAAACCTGAGTCAGGATGTCGATGCAGTACTTGTCCTCGTCAACCATCCGCGCGATGCCGCGCACCTGTCCCTCGATGCGCTTGAGCCGGCGAAGGTAGGCCTCCTTGTTGCCGGTATAGCCATGCTCCGTCGCGGAATCCGTGCCATGGGCCAGCTCTGCGACAACTTCTTCCGGTACGTTCATAAAACCCAAACTATACCCCATGGGGGTATAGCGCAAGTACCCCTGGGGGGTATGGAGGGGGCGGGCTTAGGTAGGTGCTGTTGCCAGGGACCGGGAAAAAGGGCAACAAAAAGCTCCGGAGTGCGTTATTGGGGGATACGCACTCCGGAGCAGCTTTTGGGCAGTTTACCCATCCATTCCATCAGGCTGGATCGGTCTGCTTGAACCAGCTTACTTGCCGGTAAGGCGGTCCGCCACCACCTCGAATAACTACTTTCACTTTATTATTCCGGGGCGTCGTAGCCATGGCGTTCTGCGGCAGCTGCGGCCTTATCCGGCGTCCTCGTGGGCGGGCATCCGGTATGGAACCACCAGTACGGGCCTGCTCTGGTGATGGCTGAGCCAGGCGGCTACGGAGCCGCTGAGCGCCTCGGAAATCCGGTGCGCGAGTCCCCGTTCGGAGGTCCCCACAATGATCATGGGTGCGTTGGTCTCCGCCGCGAGCCGGGCGAGGGCGCGTGCAGGATCGCCGGCCAAGGTGCGGAGGGTCCAATTGATGGGAGGGTCTCCAGCGGTGGTGACGGCGTCGTCAATGACCGCCCTGATTTCCATTGTCACGGCACGGACGTCCTCGTCATCCTTGTCAGGATGGAGGGACAGCCTGTGCGCGGAGCGGGCCGGATCCCATTCGACCAGGTAGCTCGCCTCGTCTACGTACGCGCAGAGCAAAGGGGCGGAGAGCCGCACTGCGAGTTGGGTCGCGGTACGGAGGACCTCGGGGTGCTGATCAGGGATAACACCCACCAGCAGGGGAGGCGGACCGCTGAATCGTTCTGGAGTCATAAGCTCATTCTCTGCCCGGCGGGTGTGCTTGAACAGTGTCCGGGAGTTCGTTCCTAGGCTGGTGAGGCCGAGACCACCACGTTCTTCCCCCACGGATCTTCCGTGTAGCAACTGATCAGCACCAGCCTGCTGGGCACCATGTCCCAGATGGGGCTGTCCTTGAGTGTGGCCTTGAGGTACGTGGTCACAGTGTCCACGCGATACCGGATAATTCCGGTGGCGGTGACTACATCGAACTCGTCGCCCACTGCTGCCGCGGAGCTGAGGTGGTTAAACGGGGCGTCCTGGCCTTCCCAGCTGTGGCCAATGACGTAAGTGGTGTTGTTCGATCCGTTTCCCGGCACACCGAAGGGTGTTAGCCAATAACCATCCATGGTGGTGGGCGGCACGATTGTCTGGCTCTCGACGGCGGTGCTGTCCGGCGCGAGTGGATGTACGGCTGTGTCCATCGCAGCCTTCGGATAGACGACCCGCAGCGGCGGCGAAGCAGCCGGCAGGACGGGACCTGCGGCGACGGGCACGGCAGTTGGTGCGTGCGTGGGAGAGGACGGCAGGCCCGAAACGGCCAGGGGCAATGGCAGTTCGATCGACGACGTTCCCGCCGAGTGCACCGTGGCGGTTGTTCCGGGCGCGGCGGCCCCATGCTGGTCCAGCAGCGGCCCGCCAAACGTGAAGGAAAAGAAACCCAGAACACCGCAGGCAAGGATGGCCAGGTCGGCGCGGTTCCAGCCGCGGCGCCGTTTCGCCAGTTCGTGCCTGCCGGTTTGCTTTGCCACGATGCTCCTTAGGCTTTTCGAAAATGTGCTTACAGGAAGGGCGCCCCGCCTTGGGTTGGCGGGGCGCCCTGCAGGTCAGATGGCCCAGTCCGAACTGGTGCTAGCCTGCCTCTGCCTCCAGGGACCTGCGGCGGACAGCAACCACTGCGCCTGCGCCCAGCATCACGGCCAGGCCCGCTAGCCACGTAGGAGCACTTTCAGTTCCGCCCACTGCCGTCTGGGCGTTGAAGCCGCGGTTGGTGCCTTGGCTGACGGCCTGCGCCCCGGTGGCGCGTGGTGGAGTCGTGCCGGAAAGCACGACTTGATTGGTGTTGACGGGGTCGACGGGGTCCACGGGGTCGACGGGGTCAACGGGGTCCACCGGGTCGACGGGGTCAACGGGGTCGACGGGGTCGACGGGGTCAACGGGGTCGACGGGGTCAACGGGGTCCACCGGGTCGACGGGGTCAACGGGGTCCACCGGGTCGACGGGGTCAACGGGGTCCACCGGGTCGACGGGGTCAACGGGGTCCACCGGGTCAACGGGGTCAACGGGGTCGACAGGGTCGACCGGGTCAACGGGGTCCACCGGGTCGACGGGGTCCACGGGGTCAACCGGGTCCACGGGGTCCACCGGCGGATAAACCGGAGGCTCCTCGCCCGGCGGCAGCGGTGCGCAGTTGGCGATGTAGGTAATCTTTCCGGCGTTCGTCCAGTTCAGGCCGCCCGGTATGGAGTTGTTCGGCGGAATGATGTCGGTGGCATGCCCGTCGTGGCCATTCAGGCCGTTCACGTTGAAGGCAATTGCGTCCCAACCCGTTCCGGTTGATGAGCCGTCGTGGCAGACGATGACCATATTAGGAGCAGCCATTGCTGGTGCTGTCAGACTAATCAGCCCCAGCCCCATGACCCCCAGTGCTGCAAAGGTACGTTTCATTGTTTTCTCCCCAGTGTGTGTGAAACGGACCATGATGAGGGGAGTAGCGGTGACTCTGAGTGCCCCAGCAGCACGGTCAGCTTGCTTGTCACTTCAGGCTAGGGTGGCCCCAAGAGGCAGTCGCGAGTAGCAGGTACTCGACTTTAAAGGCCGCTGAACTGCGGCGATACCTGCTACTACGCGGAATCCGCGGGAATACTACTTGTTCCCTCCGCACGTAACCGGCTTCGGGGACTCGCACCCTTGAACGTGGACATGCCCGCGCCTAACGTATGAGTCATACGAAAGGGCGTGACGGGCATGGAAATTTACATGTGGTGGCTGGACTTGGACCTTGCATCCAAGGAATGGCTCCGGGAGAACCTGCGTGCGGAGGAGCTGCCCCTCCCGGTGCTGCAGGGCATCGCCGAAGCGGGTGGGCCCCACCCTGAGAATCCCGTCTCGGTGCTCACTGAAGCGGACTGGGACTTCATCGAGACCCAGTCCGAGTTCGTGGACTAACGCCGCCGGACTAAGAGCCGGCCCTGTCGAAAACCGTTGCGGCCTTCCGGCCGGAGTGGTTGCATGGGGTGCATGGCATCCACAGAGAGCTTTGTCCTGGCGATCGGAACCAAAAAGGGCCTGTGGCTGGCCACCAGCCAAGACAGGCAACAGTGGTCCTTCTCCGGCCCGCACTTTTTGATGAGCGAAATTCCCAGCATTGGCATCGACACGCGAGACGGCCGCACCCGGATTATGGTGGGGGTCCGGTCCGAACATTGGGGGCCTACCGTGGCCCACTCCGATGACCTCGGCGCCACCTGGTCCGAGCCCGAACAGGGGGCGATCACCTTCCCCGAAGACACCGGAGCCGCCGTCGAGCGTATCTGGCAGATCTATCCGGACGCAGAGTCGCGGCCCGGAGTGGTCTGGGCAGGCGCCGAACCCATTTCCGTGTGGAAATCCACTGACGGCGGCGAACACTTCGAGCTGAACCGCGGGCTGTGGGACCACCCGCACCGCAGTGAGTGGGGTGCCGGCTACGGCGGCGCTGCCGCCCATTCGATCGTGGTGAACCCGGCGGGTGACAACGTCCATATCGCCATGAGTACCGGCGGCGTATACCGCTCGCTCGACGGCGGAGCGTCCTGGGAGGCCAGGAACAAGGGTATTTCGGCCTACTTCATGCCGGACCCCAACCCGGAATTCGGCCAGTGTGTGCACAAGATCGCTGCGGATGCCGCCGTCGAAGGCCGCCTCTACGCCCAAAATCACCACGGCGTGTACCGTACGGACGATAACGGCGAGCACTGGGAATCCATCGCGGAGGGGCTGCCTGCGGACTTTGGCTTTGTGATGCTCACACACCCCCGGCGGGAGGGGACTGCCTGGGTGGTGCCGCTAAAGGCCGACGGCGAACGTATCCCTCCCGAAGGAAAGCTTGCAATGCACCGCACGGACGACGCCGGAGCCACCTGGAAGCGCCTCTCCACCGGACTGCCCGAGGGGGAATACAACAGCGTGCTCCGGGACGCCGCGTGCGTGGACTCCGCCGAGCCGGTGGGCGTCTACTTCGGGACCCGCGGCGGCGCGGTGTACGCCAGCGCGGATGAAGGGGAGACATTTACGGAAGTTGCCAGCCATCTTCCGGATGTTCTGTGTGTCCGCGCCGCCCTGGTGGCGGGAGCAGGACTGCCGGAGTCGCGTGTTCCGGAAACGGTGGCGTCCCAGGGTGCCTGATATCCGCCTGGTGCTGCCCAGCATCCTGCAGCCCCTGGCCGGCGGGCAGTCCATCCTGACTGCGCCCGCCGAAGGCTCGATGACGGTGCGGAAGCTCCTGGACTCGGTAGCCGGGGATTACCCCGTGCTGGCGAGGCGCCTGCGGGACGAGACCGGTGCCTTGCGCAGGTACGTGAACGTCTACGTGAACGGCGACGAGGTGCGCAGGCTCCAAGGCCTGGAAACTGAGGTGGCGGACGGTCAGGAAGTTCTGATTATCCAGTCGGTTGCCGGCGGCTGAACCGGCTTGGCTCCATGACGGCGGGCAGTCCTGACTGACTGCGCCCGCCGTCGTGGTGCTGTTTGAGTGGCACGAACGTTCCTGGTCAGGCGATGCGCCACACGCTGCATTCGTCGGTATTGATTGCTTTGCGCATTCCTGTGCGGCGGTCCATGATCCAGACGACTCCGATGCCCGGAGCCGTTTCCTGGACGCTTCCACGGCGGATCACAACGTCGTCGTAGCTGGGCCCAACCGAGAGACGGGCTTCGATTTCGTCGCCGCGGTGGAGCTGGTCCAGGGCGCGGACCCGGGTGACATGGGCTTTGACTTCCTTCAACATGGCTGGGGCCTCCTGGACTGGAGCTGGACGCCTGCGCTTGCCGGCACTTCCAGTGTGGCGGGGCATTGTTGCGCCCGCGTTTCCTGACGGTTAGGAGCCGGTTAGATCCCTGCGCCGGGCCCGTTTCCGCGTCCGCCAGCCGATCCAGTGGCGGCGTGCCTAAGGTGGTGGCATGGAGATCATGGACGGGATCTGGACTGCCGTGCTGGGGGCTGCAGCGGTGGCACCCCTGGCCACGTTCGGGGTGGTCCTGGTGGCCTACCTGACGTACCGGCAGAAGTCGCACGCGGACCGGCGCGACCAATGGTGGAAGCGCGCCCAGTGGGGCATCGACTCGGCCCTGAGCGATGCTGATCCCCAGCGGCGGCTGGCGGGGATGAAAGTCCTGGTGCAACTGATCGGCAGCGACCTCGCCACGGCTGAAGACGCCGAGCTGATGAGTGCGCTGGCCGTTGGCATCCAGGACCAGGAACTGGACCGCCTGGCCTCCCTGGAAGGCGTCCCAGGGGTCCGTCCCGGAGCCGGCCAGCGCCCGGATCGTGACGTGCCGCTGCCCTCCCGAAATATTGCGGTGCCGGTGGGGTCGGCGGCGGCGGCCCACATCCTGCGGGAGGCTGAGAAGCTCATTGCCGTCGCGAAGGAGCGCTCAAACCAGCCCTGACTCCCGCGGTCAGTCCACCACACTGCTGCGGTAGGTCGCCAGGAACGTGGAGATCCTCCGCACGGCTTCCTCGATGTCCAGGACGGAGGGGAGGATCACAAAGCGGAAGTGGTCCGGAGCGGGCCAATTGAAGGCCGAGCCGTGGGACACCAGGATCTTTTGGTCCTGGAGGAGGTCCAGGACGAACTGCTCATCACTCCTGATCGGGTAAAGCTCCGGGTCCAGACGGGGAAACAGGTACATGGCTCCCGCCGCAGGGACGCACGTGACGCCGGGGATGGCCGTGAGGAGCTTGTACGCCAGATCGCGTTGGTCGCGCAGCCTGCCGCCCGGCTTCACCAGCGCCTCGATGCTTTGGTAGCCGCCCAGGCACGTCTGGATTGCATGCTGGGCCGGAACGTTGGGGCACAGGCGCAGCGAGGCAAGGAGCTCAAGTCCCTCGCGGTAGTCGGCAGTGGCGGCGTGCGGTCCAGTGACCGCCACCCAGCCCGCCCGGTACCCCGGCATGCGGTAGGCCTTGGACAAACCGCTGAAGGTCAGGACGCACACGTCTTCGGCCACGGAGGCCGTGTGGATGTGGGTAGCGTCCTCGTAAAGCACCTTCTCGTAGATCTCGTCCGAGAACAGGACCAGGTTGTGCTTCCGGGCCAGCGCAGCAAACTGTTCCAGGATGTGCCGCGGGTAGACAGCACCGGTGGGGTTGTTCGGGTTGATGATCACGATCCCCTTGGTGCGGTTGGTGATCTTTGCCTCGACATCGGCCATGTCCGGCCACCAGTGCTCAGCCTCATCGCAGAGATAGTGCACCGGCTTGCCTCCGGTCAGGGTCACCGCGGCCGTCCACAGGGGGTAGTCGGGGGCCGGGACCAGGATCTCATCGCCGTTTTCCATAAACGCCTGCAGGCACATGGAAATGAGCTCACTGACACCGTTCCCGATGAAAATGTCCTCCACGCCGATCTGCATGAGGCCACGGGTCTGGTAGTACTGCGAGATGGCCGTCCGGGCGGAGAAGATCCCCTTGGAATCGCTGTAGCCCTGGGCGTCCCGCAGGTGGTGGATCATGTCCACCACCACTGACTCCGGCGCCTCCATGCCGAACGGTGCGGTGTCCCCGAGATTCATCTTGAGGATCCGGTGCCCCTCGGCCTCCATGACCTTGGCCGCCTGGAGGATGGGCCCGCGGAGTTCATACCGGACGTTCTGGAGTTTGCTGGAGTGTTGCATAGGGCGCATGGTTGATCTTTTCATAATGGGGGCCATTGACCGCAGTACCTGCGGGAACCAGACTTTCACTGAGCCCGTATCCCGCCGCGCCGCGTCCCAGTAGGAAGCCATGACCAGCCAGGAAATCCAGTCGGAAACGGCCCGCCGAGCGGGACGGGAATGGTTCAAAAGCGCCGTGGTCTACCAGATCTACCCGCGCAGCTTCGCCGATTCCGACGGCGACGGCGTGGGCGACCTCCGCGGGATCATCGGCCGGCTCGACTACCTACAGGACCTCGGCGTCGACGTCGTCTGGCTCTCCCCTGTGTACCGCTCACCGCAGGACGATAACGGCTACGACATCAGTGACTACCAGGACATTGATCCGGTGTTCGGGGACCTCGACACGCTGGACGAACTGCTGGACGGCCTCCACGCCCGCGGCATGAAGCTGGTGATGGACCTGGTGGTCAACCACACGTCCGACGAGCATCCGTGGTTTGTCGAGTCCCGCTCCTCCCGGGACAACCCGAAACGGGACTGGTACTGGTGGCGCGCCCCGCGGGACGGCACGGAGCCGGGTGTGCCAGGGGCCGAGCCCAACAACTGGGGTTCGGCGTTCTCCGGCCCGGCGTGGGAGTACGACGCCGCCAGCGGCGAGTACTACCTGCACCTTTTTTCGAAGAAGCAGCCGGACCTGAACTGGGAAAACCCCGCGGTCCGGGCCGCCGTCTACGACATGATGAACTGGTGGCTGGACCGCGGTGTGGACGGTTTCCGGATGGACGTCATCAACTTCATTTCCAAGGACCCTTCCCTGCCGGACGGGCCGCGGGCTGACGGCATGCTCTACGGCGACGGCGGCCCGCACTACATCTGCGGTCCGCGGATCCACGAGTTCCTCCAGGAGATGCACCAGGAGGTCTTCGAGGGCCGGGATAAGGACCTGCTGACCGTGGGCGAAATGCCTGGCGTCACCGTGGAGGACGCCGTCCTGTTCACCGACCCCGCCCGGGCGGAGGTTGACATGGTCTTCCAGTTTGAGCACGTGGCCCTGGACCAGGAGGGCGGCAACAAATGGCGGCCCAGGAAGCTCCGGCTCACCGACCTGAAGAAGTCACTGGGCCGCTGGCAGGAGGCGCTGGGGGAGCGCGGGTGGAACAGCCTCTACTGGGGCAACCATGACCAGGCCCGGGCCGTGTCCCGCTTTGGCGACGACGGCCAATACCGTGACGTGTCCGCCAAGATGCTGGCTGCCGTCCTCCACCTGCACCGTGGCACGCCGTATGTCTACCAGGGCGAGGAGTTGGGCATGACCAACATGACCTTCGGCGCCATCAGTGACTACCGGGACATCGAAGTACTCAACCACCACCGCGAGGCCACCACCCACCTCGGCCACACCGATGCCGAGGTGCTGGCCGCCCTGGCACCACTGAACCGGGACAACGCCCGCACTCCCGTCCAATGGGACGCAACCCGCCATGGCGGCTTCACCACCGGGGCGCCATGGATTGCCGTGAACCCCAACGCCAACACCATTAACGCTGCCGCGCAGGTGGACGACCCGGACTCCGTGTACAGCTTCTACCGCAGGGTGATCGGCCTGCGCCACACGGACCCCGTGGTGGCCTATGGAGATTTCACTATGCTGCTGCCCGACGACGAACACGTCTATGCCTTCACGCGCTCGCTGCCGGACGCCGAACTGCTGGTACTGGGAAACTTCTCCGGGTCAGACCAAATAGCCGACGTCGGCGACCCCACATGGGCGGACGCTGCCCAAGTCCTGGGGAACTACCCACCCGACGGCGGTCCGGAGTTGCGGCCCTGGGAAGTGAGGGTCCTGCGCCGGGAACTGTAGGCCCACACGTGTCAGCTGCCGAGGAGCTGCCACACGGGCAGGGCGCCAGTCTGCTCAGGGCGCCAGCCGGTCGCCCGGCTGCTGCACGCGGAACCACCGGTAGCCGTAACGGCCCAGCTCTACGCTGAAGCCGCCGTCGGGCTCCAGCGGCACGTTGTCGCCGTCGAGCACGTCCAGCAAGGTGGCCCCCCTAAACGCCCGCTTCGGCCCGTCCTCAGGCCCCACCTTCCCGGTGATCTTGACCGTGCTGGTGCCGAAGTTGTGCAGCAGCACCATGGTGGCCCCGTCCGAGGTGCACGTGTGGGCGAAGACGCCAGGCTCAGGCTGGTCGATCACTGCGAACTCGCCCCAGCCGAGCTCCGGGGATTCGCGGTAGCGCTGGATCAGCTTGGCCATGAAGTTCCAGAGGGAATCCGGGTCCCGTTTGGCTGCGGAGGCGTTGACGTTCGCCGGACCGTACTCGCCGCGGGCCAGCGGGACCACGAGGTCGGACGCCTTGGCGCTTGAGAATCCGCCGTTCCTGGTGCTGTTCCACTGCATGGGCGTGCGAACCGCGGCGCGGCTCTTCTGCCGCAAGTCCTCCCCCATGCCGATTTCCTCGCCGTAGAACAGAACAGGGGTGCCTGGAAGGGAGAACATCAGGGAGTACACCATCCTGATCCTTTCGGCGTCGCCGCCGAGCATGGGTGGCAACCTGCGGCGGAGCCCGCGCCCGTAGATCTGCATGTTCTTCTCAGGGCCGAAGGCAGCAAAGACCTCCTGGCGCTCGGCGTCATTGAGCTTGTCCAGGGTCAGTTCATCGTGGTTGCGCACGAACATCGCCCACTGGTTGTCGGGGTGCAGTGGCGGGCGGCTCTTAAGGTTCTCGGTCAGAGGCCGGGCATCCTGGCGGGCCAAGGACAGGTAAAGGTGCTGCATAGTCATGAAGTCGAACTGCATGTTCAGCTCGTTGCCCTCGGCCCCGCCGAAGTATTCCAGTTGTTCCTTGTAGGGGAGGTTGACTTCGCCGAGCATCACGGCGCTGCCGTTGCGGCGGCCCAGGAAGCTGCGCAGCGCGCTGAGGTATTCGTGCGGATCGCGGTTGGCGGCCTCGTCCTTGGGCTGGCCCCGCGTTTCGAGGAAGAACGGCACGGCGTCCAGCCTGAATCCGTCCAGGCCCAGTTCAAGCCAGAGACCCATGGCCTTGGCGATCTCGTTGCGGACCTTGGGGTTTGTCACGTTCAGGTCCGGCTGGTGTTCGGCGAACATGTGCAGATACCACTCGCCGGTGGGCTCATCCTTGGTCCAGAGGGAGGTCTGCTCACCAGGGAAAACCACCTCGGAGGAGGTGTCCGGCGGAGTGTCGCTCCGCCACACGAAGTAGTCCCGATACGGGTTGTCCTTGGACTTCCGGGCCTCAACGAACCACGGGTGCTGGTTGGAGGTGTGGTTGACCACGAAGTCAGCGATGACGCGCATTCCCCGGTCCTTGGCGCTGCGGATGAACTCGACGAGGTCTCCCATGGTGCCCAGCCGGGAATCCACCGTGAAGAAATCCGTCACGTCGTACCCGTCGTCGCGGTCCGGTGACGGGTAGAACGGCATCAGCCAGATGCACGTCACGCCCAAGGCAGAGAGGTAGTCCACCCGCTGCGTGAGGCCGGCGAAATCACCGGTGCCGTCGCCGTCGTCGTCGAAGAAAGTCTCGACGTCCAGGCAGTAGATCACGGCATTTTTCCACCAGAGGTCCGAGGTCTCGGCGATCCTCACAGCCTGGCCTCCAGCGGGTCCGTAACGGCCGCCGGACGCAGCTGCGGCAGCACGTCGGTGCCGAACGTATCGATGAACGGCGCCTGCTCCTGCCCCACAAAGTGCAAGTACAACTCGTCGAAACCCAGGTCAACGTACCCGGCCAGCCACTCCGCGTGCCGGTCCAGGCTGGCGGAGATATTCACCGACTTCCGGACCTGGTCCTCACCGACGTGGCCGCTGACGCCGTCGAAATGGGCCGCAGTGGGGAGGTCCCACGGCACGGGAGGGGCGAAGGTGTTGGTCCTCCACTGGTCCAGCGCCGTGGCCACGGCGTCCTCCTCGCGCGGCGCCCACGACAGGTGCACCTGCAGGACCGCTTTGCCCTGGCCGCCGTTGTCCCGGTACGCGGCCAGCATGTGTTTCAGCTTGTCCGCCGGCTGGTTGACCGTCACCAGACCGTCCGCCCAGGCTGCGGCACGGCGGGCGGTCTCCACGCTGATGGCAGGGGCGATCAGCGGAGGCGGGGGTTCCGGCACGTCCCAGATCCGGGCCTGCTCTACGGTCACCAGCCCGTGGTGGGTGACCTCCTCGCCGCGGTGCAGGCGCCGGATGATGTCCACGCACTCCTCAAGCCGGCGCTGGCGGGTCTCCTTGGGCGGCCAGGCATCGCCCGTGACGTGCTCGTTCATGTTTTCGCCGCTGCCCGGCGCCAGCCAGAACCGGCCCGGGAACATGCCCGCCAGGGTGGCCGAGGCCTGCGCGGTGATGGCGGGGTGATAGCGCTGGCCCGGGGCGGTGACGACACCAAAGCGCAGGCTTGTGGTGGCCAGAGCGGCACCCAGCCAGGACCAGGCGAAGCCAGAGTGGCCCTGCCGGGCAGACCATGGCTCAATGTGGTCCGAGCACATGGCGGCGTCGAAACCCGCCTGCTCCGCGTGCTGGACGTCCTCAAGGAGCTGGCGGGGACTGATCTGTTCATGCGAGGCGTGAAAGCCGACGGTGACCATCGTTAAGGTCTACAGGTCCGCGGCGCATGGTGTCGAGGCTTTCAGCTGGGCTGTTCCTGGATCGGGCCTACCGCTGGCGCGGCCGCCGGGCAAGAATGGGGCCTATGAAACTTCCTGTGATGCCGCCCGTCCCGCCGATGCTCGCGAAAGCCGTCAGTGGATTTGGTGGTGTCCCGCAGGGGCGTGCACTGAGCTATGAGCCCAAGTGGGACGGCTTCCGGTCCATCATTTTCCGGGACGGCGACGACGTAGAGATCGGCAGCCGGAACGAGAAACCCATGACACGGTACTTTCCCGAGGTGGTGGAAGCGCTGAAGGCCAACCTGCCTCCGCGTTGCGTGCTGGATGGTGAGATCGTCCTGGTGGGCCGGTCGGGGGACCGGTTGGACTTCGATGCCCTGCAGCAGCGTATCCATCCGGCGGCAAGCCGGGTGAAACTCCTTTCGGAGCAGACGCCGGCGAAGTTCGTCGCCTTTGACCTGCTGGCACTCGGAGACGAGGACTACACCGGCCGGCCCTTCTCCGAGCGTCGGGCCGCCCTGGAGAAGGCGCTCGCCGGCAGCAGCGCACCAATCCACATCACCGCCGCCACCCAGGACAGGGCAGTCGCCGAGCAATGGTTCCAGCAGTTCGAGGGCGCGGGGCTGGACGGCATCGTGGCCAAGCACCTGGACAGCAGCTACCAGCCGGACAAGCGCGTGATGTTCAAGGTCAAGCACGAACGCACGGCGGACTGCGTGGTGGCCGGCTACCGGCTGCACAAGAGCGGACCGGATGCGATCGGCTCGCTCCTGCTCGGGCTGTACAAGGACGACGGCGCCTTGGCCAGTGTGGGTGTGATCGGCGCCTTCCCCATGAAGCGCCGCCAGGAACTGTTCGCCGAGCTCCAGCCACTGGTCACCGACTTTGAGGGACATCCCTGGGCCTGGGCCAAGCAGGAGGAAGGCGAACGGACGCCGCGGAACGCCGAAGGCAGCCGGTGGAGTGCGGGCAAGGACCTGTCCTTCGTGCCCCTGCGCCCCGAGTTGGTGGTGGAGGTCAGGTACGACCATATGGAAGGTGAGAGGTTCCGGCACACCGCACAGTTCAACCGGTGGCGGCCGGACCGGGATCCTGAGTCCTGCACCTTCGAACAGCTCGAAGAGCCGGTTAACTTCGATCTTGCCGAGGTGCTCCAAACCGGGCGGCCCTGACTCTCCGGCCACCTGCCGTCGCACTTTTGCTGCCGGAGTAGCCCATTTATCACCAGGGAAAGCCCGCCATTTGGGGGAATGGCGGGCTTTCCGGTCTCAAAAGTGGGCTGGTGCGTTACTTAAGGCCGAGCTGCTTGGTGGGAACCCGGAAGGTTTCCTTGGCCGTCAGCGCCGAGACCGCAGCGACGGAGCAGATGATGGCGGTGAAGATGCTGATCTGCACCCAGCCGCCGGGCTTGATGCCGCCCATTGCTGCCACGATCGCCGGGGCAAAGCCAGCCATCAGGAAGCCCAGCTGCGTGCCGATCGCCAGGCCCGAGAAGCGGACCTTTGTGCTGAACATTTCGGCGTAGAAGGACGGCCAGACGGCGTTGGAGGCAGCGTAGCCGCAGGAGAAGAACCCGATGGCTGCGAGGAACATCAGCGGGACGCTGCCGGATTCCAGGCTGAGCAGGAAGACCGGGGTAAGGATGGCGCTGGAGAGTGCGCCGTAGATGAAGACGGGCTTGCGGCCGATCCTGTCGGCGAGCTTGCCGAAAAGGGGCTGCGTGCCCAGGGCTACAAGGTTGGCGCCCACCACGAGCCACAACGTGGTGGTGCCGTCCACGCCGGCGACGGTCTTTGCGTAGCTGATGGCCAGCGTGCCGAACACGGTGGAGACGGCGGCAATGAAAGCGCAGCAGATGACCCGGAGGACGTCGCGCCAGTGTGCTTTGAGGAGGTCGGCGACGGGGAGCTTGGAGATCTGGGCGGTCTTCTGGGCTTCCTCGAAGGCGGGCGGTTCGTGCAGCGTGCGGCGGATAAAGAACGCAACAACAACCACGACGGCGCTGAGCCAGAACGGGACGCGCCAGCCGATGCCGTACTTGATCTCATCCGGGAGGGCCAGGACGGGGATGAAAACGAGGGCTGCGAGGATCTGGCCGCCCTGGGTGCCCGTGAGGGTCCAGGAGGTAAAGAAGGAGCGCTGGTTGTCAGGGGCGTGCTCCAGCGTCATGGAGGAGGCCCCTGCCTGCTCGCCCGCGGCGGAGAGGCCCTGGCACAGCCGAGCAAGGACCAGCAGGGCCGGAGCCCACCAGCCAACAGTGTTGAAGTCCGGCAGGCAGCCGATCAGGAAGGTGGAGGCACCCATCAGCAGGAGGGTGAACATCAGGACCTTCCGCCGGCCCACCCGGTCACCGAAGTGGCCGAGGATGACGGCGCCCACCGGGCGGGCCACGTATGCGAAGCCGAAGGTGGCGAAGGACATGATGGCCGCGTTCGCGTCAGCATTCGGGAAGAAGACCGTGGGGAAGATCAGGGCGGCGGCGGAACCGAAGATGAAGAAGTCGTAGTATTCGACGGCGCTGCCCAGGAAGCTTGCGAGGGCTGCCTTCTTCGGCGTCCCGGCCGGGGCAGCGATGCCTGGCTCGGCGGACGGAAGTATCTGGCTCATGGAGTTCCTTTGATGTGACGACATTGTCGCGGATGGATCAGGGGCTGGCCGACGGCGCGGCCTGGGATGGAGGCTTCGGTGCGGCACGGCTGGAGTTGCGGGGGAACCCGGACAGTAGCCACATGGTGGGAGCTACTTGTGCGATATAGCAATGATGACTGTGAGGGTGGTCACCTGTCAAGAAAATAATCACCATCTAGAAATAGTTGCCACCATGTGGCAATATCAGGTTATGAGTGTGAACCAAACCACAGTGGGCGATGACATGGCCGCCGAATCAAAAGCCGAGTCAAAGGCGGCTAAGGGTGACCGGACGGACATGGTGGGCAAGGCGCTTGGCCTCCTGGTCCTCCTGGGGGATGAACCCCGCGGCGCCAGTGCTGCGGAGATCTCCCGGCGTGCGGATCTTCCCTTCAGCACCACGTACCGCCTGCTGGGTTCGCTCACGCGGGACGGCTTTGTGGACTACGAAGCGGATGGGCGCCGCTACCATCTGGGGCTGCGCATCTTCCAGCTGGGCCAGCGGGTGTCCAACCATCACGGTTTCGCCGGCACGGCCATGCCCGTGCTCCGGCGGGTGACCGAGCAGACGGGTGAGGCCACCATCCTCAGTGTCCGCGACGGCCACCACCACCTGACGGTGAACAAGGTTGATGGTCCGCAGATGTTCCGGGTGACCAGCGATCCCGGCCACCTCGGTTCCCTGCACACTACGGCCGTGGGCAAGGCGCTGGTGGCATTTGCGGAGGACTCGGAGCGTGAACGCCTGCTGGAGGAGCTGGATCTCGAGCCTCTCACCGAGCGTTCCATCACGGACCGTGATGTCTTTCGCGCCGAAATAGATAAAGTCCGGCGCCAGGGGTTCGCGGTGATGGATGAGGAAAATGAGACCGGCATGCGGGCTGTGGCGGTTCCTCTTTTCAACTCCCAGGGCCACGCCTTCGCGTCCCTGGCCACGGCCGTTCCGGTCTTCCGCCTGAGCCTGGAAGCTCTCATAGCCCACGTCCCCCTGCTGCAGGAGGCGGCGGCCGAGCTGTCCGCCCGGCTCCCGCAGCGCTAGCCAATGTTCGCATCTCGAACAACAGTGCGAGATATGAACAAATGTTGTACTGTAATCCCTAACACCGGACCTGCTGCGCCTGCCTGGGCCTGCGCCGCCCGCCCGGTGCCGTTACCAAAGGAGCTGCACGGATGAGTAATCGAACTGAGTCCTACCTCGTAGGACTGGTCGGCGATGGCGTGATGCCATCACTCACCCCCCACATGCACGAACGCGAAGGCGACGTGCAGGGCCTGCGCTATCTGTACCGTCCCATTGACCTCCTGGAGCTCGGCCTCCCCGGGGAGTCCGTGGGCCACCTGCTGCAGAGCGCCCGCAGCCTCGGGTTCAACGGCCTGAACATCACCCACCCCTGCAAGCAGCTGGTGCTGCAGCACCTCGATGAGGTTTCGCCGGACGCCCTCCGGCTCGGTGCCGTCAACACTGTGGTGATCGAGGACGGCCGGTTCATAGGCCATAACACCGACTTCTCCGGCTTCGGCGCCGCGCTCGCCTCCGGCCTCCCGGGCGCGAAGCTGGACCGGGTGGTCCAGCTCGGTGCCGGCGGTGCGGGTTCCGCCGTCGCCTATGCCCTGCTCACCGCCGGCGTGAAGGCCCTGGACCTGGTGGACGTGGACACCGCACGCGGCACTGCGAAAGCCGAGGAACTGGCTGGCTTCTTCCCTGACAGCACCGTCACGCCGAGGACGACGGCGGAGCTGCCGCAGCTTTTGCCCCTCGCCGACGGCCTGGTGCACTGCACCCCCGTAGGAATGGCCGCACACCCGGGTGTCCCGCTTGACCTTGACCTGCTCGAAGCCCGGCACTGGGTGGCGGACATCGTTTACCGCCCCATCGACACCGAACTGGTCCGCGGCGCCCGGGCCAGGGGCTGCGACGTCCTGGACGGCGGCAGGATGGCCGTGGGACAGGCAGCGGATGCCTTCCGGATCTTCACCGGGCTGACGGCGGACGCGGACAGGATGCGGTCGCATTTCCTGGAGCTCGTGGCAGCGGAAGAGGTGGCCGCCTGATGCGCACCGGAATCGCCACCGTCTGCCTCTCCGGGACGCTGATGGAGAAGATGCAGGCCTGTGCCATCGCAGGCTTCGACGGCATCGAGATCTTCGAACAGGACCTGGTCACGTCACCGCTGACGCCTGAGGACGTGCGCAAGATGGCAGCGGACCTGGGCCTGACCTTGGACCTCTACCAGCCGTTCCGCGATTTCGACAGCGTGTCCGAGGACCTCCTGGCAGCCAACCTCCGCCGTGCTGACGCCAAGTTCAGGCTCATGGAGCGCCTGGGCATGGACACCGTCCTGGTCTGTTCCAACGTTGCCACCGCCAGCATAGACAGCGACGACCTTCGGACCGAGCAGCTGGCCGTGCTGGCCGACCTCGCGGGCCAGCACGGCGTCAAGGTTGCCTATGAAGCATTGGCGTGGGGCAAGTATGTCAGCGACTACGAACACGCCCACCGGCTCGTGGAGGCCGTGGACCACCCGAACCTGGGTACCTGCCTGGACTCCTTCCATATCCTGTCCCGCGACTGGGACACCGCACCCATTGAGGCCTTCAATCCGGACAAGATCTTCTTCGTCCAGGTGGCAGACGCCCCCAAGCTTTCCATGGACGTGCTGTCCTGGAGCCGGCACTACCGGGTGTTCCCGGGTGAGGGCCAGTTTGAGCTCGCCAAGTTCATGGGACACGTGGTCCGCGCGGGCTATGCCGGCCCGGTGTCACTGGAAATTTTCAACGATGTCTTCCGCCAGTCGGACGTGGAGCGCACTGCCGTGGACGGCATGCGGTCGCTGATCTGGCTGGAGGAGCAGAGCGCCAAGTGGCTGGACGCCAACGCTCCCGTTCTTTCCAGCACCGCCACCGGTGAGGCCGGCACCCAAGCCCCGGTCCGCCGTCGTTATCCCATGGAACTGGCCACCCTCCCCCAGGTGGCAGAACCGGCTGGGTACAACTTTGCCGAGGTCAAAGCTGCCGATACCGCCGGGCTCGAAACCCTCCTGGGCCAGCTGGGCTTCGAGTTCAACGGCCGCCACCGCACCAAGGATGTCCAGCTCTGGACCATGGGCCACGCCCGGGTGATCATCAACGAAGCCGGCCCCGGGTCGGGGGATGATTCGCCGGCGATCGCAGCCCTTGGCTTCGACGTCGATTCGCCCGTGATTGCTTCCGCCCGGGCCCAGCAGCTCAAGGCTCCTGCAGTGCCGCGCAAGAGCCAGGCCAACGAGGAAGTGTTCCAGGGCTTCGCCGCCCCGGACTCCACCGAGATCTTCCTGTGCCAGGGCAGCCCGGACGGGACAGCGGCCTGGACCAGCGAATTCGGCGAGGGGCTGGACGTGCCCGCGGCGGGCGCTACCGCCGTGATCGACCACGTGAACCTGGCCCAGCCCTGGCAGCACTTCGACGAAGCAGTCCTCTTTTACACCAGCGCCCTGGCCCTGGCACCGCAGCCGTTCGCCGAGGTGCCCAGCCCCACCGGCCTGGTCCGATCCCAGGTGATGCTCACCGAAAGCCGCGCCGTGCGCCTGGTGCTGAACCTTGCCCCGCTCATGCAGCAGGATGGCGCCTCGGACGGTTCGGACGCTCTGGACTCCGACGGCGGGAGAACCGGTACGCGCAGGACCTACCAGGAACACATCGCGTTCGCCGTGGACGACCTCGTGGCCACTGCGCGGGATTGCAAAGCCCGCGGTCTGGAGTTCCTGGAGATCCCGGCGAACTACTACGAGGACCTGGACGCGCGGTTCGGCCTGGCGCCGGAGTTCCTGGCAACCCTGCAGGAACTGAACCTCCTCTACGACCGCGACGCCGACGGTGAGTTCCTGCACTTCTACACCGCCACCGTGGGAAGCGTGTTTTTCGAAATGGTGGAACGCCGCGGCAGCTATGACGGCTACGGCGCGCCCAACGCCCCCGTCCGGCACGCTGTGCAGTACGACCACCAGCAGCGGCGCTGACGCTGCCCCGGAACCCTTCAACTCAACCAGCAAGCAACCACGAAAGGAGCCAGCCGTGCCGCAGCACACCAATGCCCAACAGCTTGACACCGACGAGCTCGTACCGGCCGCCGAACCACATGCCGGCCACCTGCCCCTGGACCGTGCAATCGAGACCCAGGCCGACCTCAGTGCAGAGATCAACGCCCTGGGAGACGCTTATGCTCGGGCACTCAAGGACGGCGCCGCCGTCGAGACCCAGCCCCGCCTGGACTACCCGCCCTACCGCAGCAGTATCCTCCGGCACCCCACCAAGAGCCTGCACCACGCAGACCCGGAGACCATCGAGCTGTACTCGCCGGCGTTCGGACACCAGGACGTGCACGCCCTGGAGTCGGACCTGACCATCCAGCACAACGGCGAACCACAGGGTGAGCGCATCATCGTCGCCGGCAAGGTCCTGGACGGCGACGGCCGCCCGGTGGCCGGACAGCTCGTGGAAATCTGGCAGGCCAACGCCGCCGGCCGGTACATCCACAAGCGCGACCAGCACCCGGCCCCGCTGGACCCCAACTTCACGGGCATCGGCCGCTGCATCACCGGCCCGGACGGCTCCTACCGGTTCACCACCATCAAACCCGGCGCCTACCCGTGGAAGAACCACCTCAACGCCTGGCGCCCGGCCCACATCCACTTCTCGATGTTCGGCACCGAGTTCACCCAGCGCATCATTACGCAGATGTACTTCCCCGGCGACCAGCTTTTCCCGCTGGACCCCATTTACCAGACCATCGTGGACCAGGACGCCCGCGACCGCCTCGTGGCCAAGTATGACCACAACCTCACGGAGCCGGAGTGGGCCCTGGGCTACAACTGGGACATCATCCTGACCGGGCCCAAGCGGACCTGGACCGAAAACGAGGCGCTCGGCGCAGAAGGTGATGAGGACTAGGCAATGAGCAACCAGACCACCCAGCTTGTTCCCACCCCCGGCCAGACGGTGGGCCCGTTCTACGGCTACGCCCTGCCGTTCGAGAAGGACAACGAACTCCTGCCCCCGGGTTCGCCGGGCTCCATCCGCCTCCAGGGCACCGTGTACGACGGCGCCGGGGAGACTGTCCCGGACGCCATCCTGGAAATCTGGCAGCCCGACGCCGACGGCAAGGTTGTCCAAAAGACCGGTTCGCTGGTCCGGGACGGCTACACCTTTACCGGCTGGGGCCGCGGCTCCGTAGGCTACTCCGGCGTGTTCACGTTCACTACGGTCAACCCCGGCCCTACTTCCCCCGGGGCTGCGCCGTTCATTTCTGTGGCCCTCTTTGCCCGCGGCCTGACGAACCGCCTGTTCACCCGCATTTACCTGCCGGAGAACGGGGAAGCCCTGGCCAAGGACCCGCTGCTCAGCACCCTGGATCCGGAACGCCGCAAAACCCTGATCGCACGCCGCGATGCGGACGGCGGGCTGACCTGGGACATCCACCTGCAGGGTCCGAACGAAACAGTCTTCCTGGACTTCCAATGAGCGACCCCGCCCTGGGCAGGTTCGGAAGCGCGGCCGACGGCGATGTCGGCCTGCTGAGTCCCGTCTCGGCATCACCACTGGTGCTGGCTTTGACCGGGGACCGCGCGGTGCTGGCGGCGATCCTCGCCGTCGAATCCGGCTGGGCCGCCGTGCTGGAGAAGGCGGGCCTGGCGCCTGCCGGTTCCGCCGCCGTCGTGGCCTCCGCCGCGGAAGCCGGCCGCTACGACGCCGCAGACATCGCGCTCCGTGCCCTGGGTGGAGGCAATCCCGTGATCCCGCTCCTCGCCGATTTGCGGAAGCAGGTCCGGGCGAGGGACACGTCCAACGTAGGCGCAGTGAAGGCGGTGCATACGTCACTGACCAGCCAGGACGTGCTGGACACCGCCCTGATGCTGCTAGCCCGCAACACGGTCGAGGCGCTGCTGGCAGACCTGAAAACCACGACGGCGGCACTCGCCGCCCTTGCGGAACAGCACGCGGAAACGCTGTGCGTGGGCAGGAGCCTGACCCAGCACTCGTTGCCGTTCACTTTTGGGCTCCGCGCTGCGCAGTGGTTCCACGGCATCGCCGCCGCAGGCAGGCAGCTGGAGGACCTGGAGCTGCCGGTACAGTTCGGCGGTGCAGCAGGAACACTGGCCGCCGGGACCGTGCTGACCTCCGGGACGGCGTCCACGCCCTTTGGCCTGGCCGATTCGCTGGCCGCGCAGCTGGGCCTGGCCGCAGCGTCCGCACCGTGGCACACCAACCGCCTGGCCATCACGTCCCTCGGGCATGCGCTCGCCTCGGTGCTGGACGCCTACGGCAAGATCGCCGCCGATGTCCTGTTCCTCAGCCGGCCGGAAGTTGCCGAGCTCGCCGAACCGCGTGCCGCGGGCCGGGGTGTGTCCTCGGCCATGCCGCAGAAGCAGAACCCCATGCTCTCGGTCCTGGTTCGCAGTGCCGCCCTCCAGGCGCCGCAGCTGGCGGCGCAGCTCCACCATGCTGCCGCCAACTTCAACGACGAACGTCCCGATGGGGCCTGGCACACGGAATGGCCTGCCCTGCGCGGGCTGCTAAGGCTGGCCCTGGCCGCCGCGGGGCACGTCAAAGAGCTGACGGAAGGCCTGCAGGTCTTCCCGGACGCCATGCGCCGCAACCTGGACCTTGCCGGGCCGCTGCTGCTGGCCGAAGGGGTGGGGGCCGCCGTCGCGCCTCTTCTGGAGGACAAGGACGGAGCCACCGGAAAGCAGCAACTCCAAGCCGTAGTGGACCGAAGCCTCGCGGCACCGGCAGCGGAACAGGCCGCTACCTACCGGCGCCTGCTCCGCGAGGCTGTGCCGGCCGGCCAGCTCACCGATCTCCGGCTGGAACAGCTCCTGGATCCGGCCAGCTACCTGGGCCAGGCCACCGAGATCACCCGGCGTATCCTCGCTGCTTTTCCAGACTTTGCGCAGTCCCCAGTTCCTGCAGAGAACCATTCCGCCAACGACGCGAACGGAGCCAACCATGGCTAAACCCACCCTGAAGGCAGTGCTGCTTTCGCCCCAGCGCCAGCTGGGGGACAGGCCCCTGCTGGTCGCGGGCCCGTCCCTGGGCACATCCACCCTCCTGTGGACCGAGGCGGCAACACTGCTCGGCACCGACTACGACGTCGTGGCGTGGGACCTGCCCGGCCACGGCGTCTCCCCGGCAGCCACCGAAACCTTTGACGTGGCCGACCTCGCGGACGCAGTGGTGGACCTCGTGGACTCCATCGCACCCGGGGCTGCCTTCCACTACGCGGGTGTTTCGCTCGGTGGCGCCACCGGCCTACAACTCGGTATCAAGCATGGCGAACGCCTCAAGAGCCTTTCTGTCCAGTGCAGCGGCGCCAAGCTGGGCACGCCCGAGGGCTGGCTGGAACGCGCCGAAACCGTACGCAGCCAGGGCACGCCCGTGATGATCCAGGGCTCCGCGGAGCGGTGGTTCGCGCGGGGCTTTATGGACCGCGAACCCGCGCGGAGCAGCCGCCTCCTGCACGCCCTCCGCGACGCCGACCGCTTCAGCTACGCCTTCTGCTGCGAGGCCCTGGCATCCTTTGACGTCCGCGGGGACCTCGGCAGCATCAGCGTCCCCACGCAGGCACTGGCGGGTGCCGAGGATACTGTTGCGCCGCCGTCGTTCGCCGAAGAAGTGGCGGCGGGAATTACCGCCGGCGGAGGCACTGCCAGCGCCGTGACGCTGGGCGGAGTTGCGCACCTGGCGCCGTTTGAGGCACCCGGGCACGTGGCCGATCTTCTCCGGAACCTCATCTCCTGGAGCGAATCCCGGGAGGCAGCCAAGTGAGCGGGCTTCCGGGCAGTGAACGGAACGGCGTCGTCCAGCCGGACGCCACCAGCCAGGAGATTTACGACGGCGGCATGGTGGTCCGCCGCGAGGTGCTGGGCGCCGCCCATGTGGACCGGGCCAACGCCACCAAGGACGAATTCACCGACGACTTCCAGGACATGATCACGCGGATCGCGTGGGGTGGCATCTGGACCCGCCCGGGCCTCAGCCGGCAGATGCGCTCTGCTGTGACCATCACCGCCATGGTGGCCTACGGGCATTGGGAAGAGCTGGCCATGCATATCCGCGCAGCCATCAACAACGGCCTGAGCAGGGACGAAATCAAGGAAATCCTGCTCCAGACCGCCATCTACTGCGGTGTTCCCTCCGCAAACACAGCCTTCAAGACCGCCCAGCAGGTGTTCCGTGACATGGACAACACAGCAACGGACACCCCCGCGGGCCCACCCAACTAGCACCCCACCCAACTAGGTAGCAGCAGATGTCGTTTTGAGCCCTCATAACGACATCAGCTGCTACCTAGTTGGGCCCCACACAGATTTAGAGGAGCACCATGAATCAGGCTTTTGTGTACGACGCCGTGCGCACCCCGTTCGGGAAGTTCGGCTCCGGCCTCGCGGCCGTCCGCCCGGATGACTTGGCAGCGCACGTGATCACCGAGTCGGTAAAGCGCGCGCCCGGGCTCGATCCGGAGCGGATCGACGAGGTTGTGTTCGGCAACGCCAACGGCGCCGGCGAGGAAAACCGCAACATCGCCCGGATGGGTACGCTTTTGGCCGGACTGCCGGTGTCCATCCCGGGTACCACGGTGAACCGGCTCTGCGGCTCCTCCCTGGATGCCGCGATTATCGCCTCGCGCCAGATCAACGCCGGCGACGCCGAGCTGATGCTGGTGGGCGGCGCCGAGTCGATGTCCCGTGCCCCCTGGGTGCTGCCCAAGACGGAAAAGCCCTACCCCGCAGGGGACATGACCCTGGCCTCCACCACGCTGGGCTGGCGCCTGGTGAACAAGGCCATGCCTCAGGAATGGACCATCTCCCTGGGCGAGGCCACGGAGCGGCTGCGCGAGAAGTACGGTGTGACCCGCGAGGCGCAGGACGAATTCGCCGCGAACTCGCACAACCTGTCCGCCGCGGCGTGGGACGAGGGTTTCTACGACAACCTCGTGGCCCCGGTTCCGGGAACGGACCTGGTCCGGGACGAAGGCATCCGCGCCGGCTCTTCCGCCGAGAAGCTCGCCGGGCTGAAGACCGTGTTCCGGGCCGAGAACGGCACGGTCACGGCTGGAAACGCGTCGCCGTTGTCCGACGGCGCCTCCGCGGCCTGGATCGGCTCCGAAGCTGCCGCCGGGCTGCTCGGGCTCGAACCGCTGGCCAGGATCGCGGGGCGCGGCGCTCACGGCAATGACCCCCAGTACTTCGGCTACGCCCCGGTGGAGGCCGCCAACAAAGCCCTCGCAAAGGCGGGCATCAGCTGGGACCAGGTCGGCGCCGTCGAACTTAACGAAGCGTTCGCCGCGCAGTCCCTGGCCTGCATCAACGCCTGGGGCATCGACCCCACGATCGTGAACCGGCACGGCGGTGCCATCGCGATGGGCCACCCGCTCGGCGCGTCCGGGACCCGGATCCTGGGCACCCTCGCCCGGTCGCTGCAGGCCTCGGGTGAACGCTGGGGCGTGGCCGCGATCTGCATCGGCGTTGGGCAGGGCCTGGCCGTGGTGCTTGAAAACGTCACTGCCGGTGCTTCGGCGTAAAGGAAAGGGCTAAACGATGCTGAATTTCGTAGACACTGTGGCCGATGCCGTTGCCGGCATCCGGGACGGTTCCACCGTGATGATCGGCGGGTTCGGCAATGCCGGGCAACCGTTCGAACTGATCGACGCGCTGATGGACTGCGGCGCCACCGACCTGACTGTGGTGAACAACAACGCCGGCCAAGGCGACCAGGGCCTTGCGCTGCTGATCAAGGAAGGCCGGGTGAAGAAGATGATCTGCTCCTTCCCGCGGCAGTCCGACTCCTGGCACTTCGACGCCAAGTACAAGGCCGGGCAGATCGAGCTGGAACTCGTCCCGCAGGGCAACCTGGCCGAGCGCATCCGGGCCGCCGGCGCGGGAATCGGCGGGTTCTTCACCCCCACCGGGTACGGCACCATGCTCGCCGAGGGCAAGGAAACCCGGATCATCGACGGCCGCGGCCAGGTCTTTGAGACCCCCATCCACGCCGACGTCGCACTGATCAAGGCCCTCAAAGCCGACGGCAAGGGCAACCTCGTTTACCGTAAAACCGCACGGAACTTCGGCCCGATCATGGCCGCCGCCGCCAAGCAGAGCATCGTCCAGGTTTCCGAGATCGTCCCCACCGGGGCACTGGACCCGGAAAACATCGTGACCCCGGGAATCTACGTCAACACCGTTGTCCGCGTGGCCGCAGCCGCCGGAACACCAGAACAGGTGGCCTGAAAATGAGCGCACAGACCAACAGCCAGACCAGCATCCAGACCTCCGAGACGCCACTGGGCCGCGACGACCTCGCCCGGCTCGTGGCCCGCGACATCAAGCCCGGCTCGTTCGTGAACCTGGGCATCGGCCAGCCCACCCTGGTGTCCAACTACCTCACCGCGGACCAGGACATCACCCTCCACACCGAGAACGGCATGCTGGGCATGGGCCCCGAAGCCAAGGGCGACGAGATCGACGGCGACCTCATCAACGCCGGAAAGATCCCCGTCACGGAACTCCCGGGAGCCTCGTACTTCCACCACGCCGATTCGTTCGCGATCATGCGCGGCGGGCACCTGGACATCTGCGTCCTGGGCGCTTTCCAGGTCTCCGCCACGGGCGATCTCGCGAACTGGCACACCGGTGCCCGTGGCGCGATCCCGGCCGTGGGCGGCGCGATGGACCTCGCCACGGGCGCCAAGGACGTGTTTGTGATGATGACGCTCCTGACCCGCGAGGGTGCCTCCAAGATCGTGGAAGCCTGCACCTACCCCCTCACCGGTGTCGGCTGCGTGACCCGCGTGTACACGGACAAGGCGGTGTTCCTTACCGGGCCTGAGGGCGTCCAGGTCCGCGAAACCTTCGGCTGCACCCTCGAGGAGCTCCAGGAACTGGTGCCGGTCCCGCTCACAGCAGCCCCCGCCGTCGCGCATTAACACTGGCCCCGGCGCGAACTTGGCAGCAGATCCCCTCAAACCCATGAGTTGAGGGGCATCTGCCAGTTCCCGCCGAATAGGATTGGTAACCATGACCAACGCACCAGCAGACACGCAGGCCGCTCCGCAGGCGGGCGACCAGTACGTGCAGTCGCTGGCGCGCGGGCTGGCCGTCATCCGTGCGTTTGATACCGATCACCCGCTGATGACCCTCACTGAAGTGGCAGCCCGCACGGACCTCACCCGGGCCACCGCGCGGCGTTTCCTGCACACGCTGGTGGAACTGGGCTATGTCCGCACCGACGGCAAGACGTTCGCGCTGACGGCCAAGGTGCTCCAGCTCGGGTACGCGTATCTCTCCGGACTGTCGCTGCCGCAGCTTGCCCAGCCGCATTTGGAAGAATTGTCGCTGAAACTGGGCGAGTCGACCTCCGCGGCCGTACTGGACGGCACCGATATCGCGTACATCGCCAGGGTGACCACCCGCCGGATCATGAACGTTGGCATCACGGTGGGCACCCGCTTCCCGGCGTACGCCACATCGATGGGCAGGGTGCTCCTGGCCGCGCTGCCGCCCGCCGAGCTGAAGGCCTACTTGGCCGCCGCTGAGATCAAACCGCTGACGCCCCGCGCGCTTGGCAATGTCCCGGAACTGTTGGCCGTCCTGGAAAAGGTCCGCACCCAGGGTTGGTGCCTGCTGGACCAGGAACTGGAACTTGGACTCATGTCCGTCGCCGCTCCGGTTTATGACGGACCCAAGGTGGTGGCAGCCGTCAACGTGTCCCTGCAGGCCCAGTCCGTCGGGGCCCAGCCGGACCCGGATGCGTATCTCGCCTCGGTGGCGCAGGAAATCGTGGCGACGGCGAAGCTCATTTCGGCCGATCTGACCGCCCGGCGGTAGCCGAGACAAACAGAAGAGGGCGACGGCGGAATGTTCCGCCGTCGGCCTCTTGTCCCTTCTGCCTGCCTCGAGCTGGACCGCGGGCCTTTTCTGGGCCCCTGTGGGTAACTGTTTCCACATAAGCCTGCTGCGCTACTGCCGCCGGAGCGGTGCTGGCCATAGACTCTAGCCAACTACGTGCAGCAGTGCCGCTCGCGAAGTTCCCGCCGGTCAAACGGACGGACACGGACCCTGAGGCACTGCCGCACACGGCTGTGAGGGGAGTGGCGGGTGAAACTGGGCATACCGCGGGAACGCCATGAGGGTGAACGGCGAGTGGCCGCCACCCCGGAGACGGTCAAGCAATTGGCCGGCCTGGGGCTGGACGTGCTGATCGAGTCGGGGGCAGGGGACCCAGCCGGATACGGCGACCACGAATACATGCACGCCGGCGCCATGACAGTCCCAGCCCTGAATCCCGCCGACCTGGACATCCTGGTCCACGTACGTCCGCTGGAACCGGCAACGGCCCTGTCCTTGAAGCCCGGGGCCGTTACCGTGGGGATGGCGTCGCCGTCGTCCGAGCTGGCCACCGTCCAGGCGCTCGCGGACGCCGGCGTCACGGCCTTCGCCTTGGAACTGGTGCCCCGCATTTCCCGGGCCCAGTCCATGGACGCGCTCAGCTCCCAGGCCCTGGTAGCCGGCTACCGCTGCGTGTTGGAGGCCGCTATCCGGCTGCCGCGCTTCTTCCCGCTCTACATGACCGCTGCCGGCACCGTGCCGCCGGCCCGGGTGCTGGTGCTTGGCGCCGGTGTGGCGGGGCTGCAGGCTATCGGCACCGCCAAGCGGCTCGGTGCCCGCGTCTCCGCCAACGACATCCGGCCCGCCTCCGCGGATGAAGTCGCATCGATGGGCGGCACCTTCATCAGGCTCGACCTCGAAACGGCCGAGGCCTCCGGCGGCTACGCCCGTGAACTCAGCGCCGACCGCGGCGCCCTCCAGCGTGAGCTGCTCGCGCCGCATGTCGCCCAGGCGGATGTCCTGATTACGACGGCGGCTGTACCCGGCAGGCGGGCACCGCTGCTGGTGAGCCGGCAAATGGTGCAGGCCATGCGGCCCGGTTCCGTCGTCGTCGACCTCGCCGCGGAATCCGGCGGCAACGTGGAGGGCTCGGTTCCCGGCGAAGATATTCCGGTACCCACAGCAGACGGGCAGGGCCACGTCACCTTGGTGGGACTGAAGGACGCGCCGTCCGCGATGGCCTCGGATGCGTCCCGCCTCTACGCCAAGAACGTGGCAAACCTGCTGGCCCTGATGACTCGGGACGGGGTGGCCAGCCCTGATTTCGACGACGAGGTGGTGGCCGGCGCCTGCCTCACGCACGACGGCGCGGTGCGGCATTTGCCCACGGCCGAAGCTTTGGCGGCGCTCATCCCCGCCCCTCCGGACCATTCGCCCACGGTCCAAAACGACACTGTCCCCAGCGAGGGAGGAATCTGATGGACGGCATGAGCCTGCTGACCGTCACGGTCCTGGCCGTCTTTGTGGGTTTTGAAGTGGTCTCCAAGGTCTCCAGCACCCTGCACACGCCGCTGATGTCCGGGGCGAACGCCATCCACGGCATCATCCTGGTGGGTGCCATCATCGTGGCCGGGCAGGCTGCCGATCCGGGGATCCTGGCCGTGGCCCTGCTCGCCGTTGTGCTGGCCACCGCCAACCTGGTGGGCGGTTTTGTGGTTACTGACCGGATGCTGCACATGTTCCGGGGCCGCCAGGAAGCCCTAGGCAGGGATGGCACCGGCACGAAAGCCGTAGGCAAGGGGGAAGGACAATGACCCTCCTCGATCCGGTCTGGACTGCCCTGCTCTACCTGGCAGCGGCCGTGTTCTTCATCCTTGCCCTTCGTGGCCTCAGCTCGCCGCGCACGGCCCGCCGCGGAAACCTGGTGGGTGCCTTCGGTGCGCTGGTCGCCGTCGTTACGGTGTTCCTGTCCTCACGCTTGGACAATATTCCGTGGATTATCGGGGCCATCGCGGTGGGAACCGCCGTGGCCGCCCCGGTGGCCAGGCGGGTGAAAATGACCCAGATGCCCCAATTGGTGGCGCTCTTCAACGGGGTGGGCGGCGGTGCCGCCGCCCTGGTGGCGCTCCTGGAACTCGGCCATACGCCGGATCCGTGGGTGCGGCTCGCCATTGTCTTCACGCTCCTGGTGGGCGCAGTTTCCTTCGCCGGGTCCGGGGTCACCTTCGCGAAGCTCCAGGAACTGATGACCACCCGCCCCGTCGTCTTCCCCGGACTGCCTGTGGTGATGGCGTTGGTGCTGCTCGCCGCGGTGGGTACCGCCGTCGCCGTCGTCCTGACCGGTTCCCTGCCGCTCGCCGTGCTGCTGATGGTCCTGGGACTGGCGGCCGGCGTGCTGCTGGTGCTGCCGGTGGGCGGCGCGGATGTGCCGATCGTCATTTCCCTGCTGAACGCGTTCACCGGCCTCGCCGTGGCCGCGTCCGGCGTGGTGCTGGGCAACGTGCTGCTGGTGGTGGCGGGAACCCTGGTGGGTGCCTCCGGTACCATCCTCACCCGCGCCATGGCCGCGGCCATGGGCCGCAGCGTGGCCGGCATCCTGTTCGGCGCCTTTAGGGGAGGTTCGACGGCGGGATCCACCGCCGTGAGCGAACGTCCCGTGAGGTCCTCCAGCGCGGAGGACGTCGCAGTGCTGCTGGGCTACGCGCAGCGGGTCATCATTGTGCCTGGCTATGGCCTGGCCGTGGCGCAGGGACAGCATACCGCCGCCGAGCTGGCCCTGGCCCTGGAGGCCCGGGGCATCGAGGTGGACTTCGCCATCCACCCGGTGGCCGGGCGGATGCCGGGGCACATGAACGTGCTTCTGGCCGAGGCCAATGTGCCGTACGAGTCGCTCAAGGAGATGGGCGAGATCAACTCTGAGTTCCGGACCGCGGACGTGGCGCTGGTGGTGGGCGCCAACGATGTGGTGAACCCGGCGGCGAAGACGTCCTCCGGCTCGCCGATCTACGGCATGCCCATCCTGGAGGTCTCCGACGCCCGCCAAGTGATCTTCCTGAAGCGCTCGATGCGGCCCGGTTTCGCGGGAATCGAGAACGAGCTGCTCTATGAACCGCAGACTTCCCTGCTGTTCGGCGACGCCAAGGATTCGCTGGCCAAAGTCCTGGGTGCTGTGAAGGCGTTATAGCCTGCTGGCCATAGGATCGACCCTGACACTTACCGGCCTGGCACATCACACGCTGGCGATTCCACCCCGACGCTTCCACGAGGAGACTCACCCATGAGCTACCCGAAGACCACGCCCGAAGAAGCACCCCGGACTGCCCGCCCCGTTTGGCTTCTGCCCGTCATCATGACAGTTGTCACCGGTGTGATCGGCATGGTCCTGGTGGCGGGGCAGGGCCTGTACTGGATGATCGCCGTCATCGCCGTGGTTGATGCTCTCGGCGTCTTCACCATCGTGCGGTCGGCCCGGATCAACGCCCGGAACCACGAAGCCAGGGCTCAGGAAATCCAGACTTAGGAAGTACGCTTTCTATTAACGCCCATCCAACGTCATCGAAGGACACCATGACAGGCAACAGCTCCCCAGCCCTTAAGCGCGCGGCCATCATCGTCAATCCTGCCAAGCCGGTGGACGTTGACGTGCGTGCCCTCGCGGCAAAGCACTGTTCTGAGAACGGCTGGGGCGAACCCATTTGGTTGGAGACCACCAAGGAGGACCCAGGCGTCGGCCAGGCAAAGGAAGCGCTTGAGCAGGGCGCCGCCATCGTTATTGCCGCAGGTGGCGATGGCACCGTGCGATGTGTGGCCGAAGTCCTTGCCGGCGGTGACGTGCCCATGGGACTGCTTCCGTTCGGCACGGGCAACCTCCTGGCCCGCAACCTGGGCATGGACGTCACCGACTTTGACGGCGCCATGGCCGGGGCCTTGGCGGGAACGGAGCGGAAGATCGACGTCGTCCGCGCCCGCCGGAACAACCCCGACAAGGAGCAGCTGTTCCTGGTGATGGCCGGCGTGGGCTACGACGCCACGATCATGGCCGACACCAACGAGGACCTCAAGGACAAGGTGGGCTGGCTGGCCTACGTGGATGCCGGCATCCGGAACCTGCCGGGCAAGCCGGTCAAGGCCACCATCGTTGTCGACGGCAAGGATGTGGTGCACCGCCGGGTCCGCAGCGTCATGGTGGGCAACTGCGGCAAGGTCCAGGGCGGGCTGGAGATCTTCCCCGATGCCAAGGTAGACGACGGCCTCCTCGATGTGGTGGTCCTGGCACCGCGGGGGAAGCTCGGCTGGTTCTCCGTGATCGCGGGCATGATCGGCAAGGGGAAGGGCCGGGACACCTCAGTGGAGTACTTCCAAGGTAAAACCGTGGAGATCACCCTGGAACATAACGACGACTACCAACTCGACGGCGACCACGAGGGTGACGGCAAGCATGTCCTCATGACCCTGGAGCCCTCCGCCCTCACCCTCCGGATGTAACCCAACTAGGTAGCAGCAGATGTCGTTTTGAGGCTCCATAACGACATCTGCTGCTACCTAGATGAGGGGGCTGGCAGCGGCGGGCCGGTGCGCCAGGATCTCTGCGAGCTCCGCGAGTCGGTGCGCGCGGGCAGACTCAGCGGGCGTGAACGGTTCGCCGGGACGGACGAACGTGAGGGGTCCGTGCCAGGCGGTAGGGATCTTCAGCCGCGTTCCGGCGTCGTGCTTTTCCAGAACAGCCTCCGACGGCGTGAGGATGCGTGCGCGCAGGAGTTCGGCCACGGCCAGCGGCAGTTCGTCCGGGGCATCTGCGATCCTGGCCGCCAGGCTCAGCGCCCTGGTCTGGCCGTCCGCCATGGCCAGTGCCGTGGTGGGCCACACATGGGAGCGGGTGCCGCCGCCGTCGTACAGCGCATCCAGCAGGTCCCGTTCGCTGAGGTTTCCGGGGGCGGAGAGCACAAACTCGTCCAGGACTCCGCCGGCCACAGGGTGGACGTGGATGCTCAGGATGTTGGTCTCCAGGCGGGCCAGGGCCTTGGTGATTTTCTGGAGCGAACCCGGCTGGTCTTGGAGTACCGTGCGGGCCCGCCACAGCGACGGTGCCTTTCCCAGCTGACGGCGGTGGCGCAGGGCTGGTGCATGCAGCCAGCCGCGCAGGACGCGGGCCGCGGACGGCTCGGCCACCCAGATCACCAGGATGGTGGCCGTGAGGGTGAGTACCAGCACCTTGGCCAGGTAAGGGAGATGGGTCCCCACCACCAGGGCGTGGACCAGAAGCTCAATAGGAAGCATGACGGCGACATTCGCCACCGTGAGCCGGGTTTTGGTGGGTTCGGGCATCAGGCCGCAGACTTCGCAGCTCAAATCAGCCGCGGCAGGGCTGCTTGCGGTGGGCTTCATGTTCCAAGGATCACGTGGTGCTGTTTCGGGGGTGTTGCCCCGCCGTTCCGATCGTGGGAACGCTCCGCAACATAGCATTTACGGGCAGTCCCGGCAGCTTCCACTGACTGTCCGACTTCCACTGACTGTCCGACGGCGGCACGTGGCTGGGTGCGCACGCGCCGGCTGCTGGCTGAGTCAGGCGGCGGGGTATTCTGGGACAAAGTCACCCCATTCAATGGAAGCGATGAATCATGGCCAATTCAGTCTCCGGGGACTCTGTGGTGGATCGTGTGGTGAGGGTCATTTCAGCGTTCCCTGAAGGCGTCAGCAGCCTCCAGCTTTCGGACTTGGCCGCCCGGGCGGAGCTTCCCCTCACTACGGCGCATCGGCTGGTCCGGCAGTTGGCAGCGCACGGCCTGCTTGAGACCGGCGCCGGTGGAACCGTCCGGCTGGGGCTGCGTCTGTGGGAACTGGTGAACCGTAATTCGCCTACCTTGGCGCTGCGGCAGGCCGCCATGCCGTTCATGGAGGACATCCAGCAGGTCCTGAACCAGAACGTGAACCTGGCGGTCCTGGACCACTGGGAGGCCCTCTTCGTGGAACGGCTGTCCCACCGCGGTTCCGTGGCCAACCGGGCCAAAGTGGCCGGACGGATGCCCGTCCACGTTTCCTCAGCCGGGCTCGCGCTGATGGCGCACCAGGGGAAGGCGCTGCAGGCTGAGTACCTCGAGCAGTTCGCTGACCCCTCCGGGAAGGTAACGCGGGATGCGGTGCGCGGCCTGCTCAGCGAAACGGCCTTGCAGGGCTTTGCGCAGCTCGCCGGCGTCGTGGATCCGGACACCTGGGGCATTGCCGTTCCCGTCCTGGACGCGAGGCAGCGCGCGGTGGCAGCGCTCGGCGTCGTGGTTCCGCTCCGGGAGATGCGCCTGCAGGCCCTGGTTCCCGCGCTGCAGACTGCCGCGCGGGGAATCGCCCGGCGACTGGGCGAGGCCGGTAGCTGATTTTTGACTTCCGTTGAATGGAATACGCGTTACGCGGGTCAGGCTTCCTGCTGCACACTGTAGCCCAGACGTCCTACGCAGTTCTTCCAGCACGAGCCCCCGCAACGAAGCGAGAAACAGCCATGGCACCACGCAAAATCATCACCACCCAGGTGGCCATCATGGGCGCCGGCCCGGCCGGCCTGATGCTCTCCCACCTCCTGGCCAACGCCGGGATCGATTCCACCGTGGTCGAAGTCCGCAGCCACAAGGTCATCTCCGAAACCGTCCGCGCCGGCATCCTGGAGCACGGCACCGTCAACCTGCTCGTGGACAGCGGAGTCTCGGACCGGGTGCTGCGTGACGGGGACCGGCATGACGGCATCGAACTGCGGTTCAACGGCGAAAGCCACCGTGTCGACTTCAAGGACCTTGTGGGGGAGTCCGTGTGGCTCTACCCGCAGACGGACGTCTTCCTGGACCTCGCAGCACGACGGAAGGCCGACGGCGGCGACGTCCGCTACAGCGTCACGGACACCACCGTGCACGACCTCGAAGGCAAGCCGAAGGTGTGGTTCACCGACGCCGCCGGTGTGGAGTACGAGGTCCAGGCGGACTACGTGGTGGGCGCGGACGGTTCCCGCAGCCACTGCCGCTTCCAGATCCCGGAGGCCAACCGGAAGTGGTATTTCCACGAGTACCCTTTCGCCTGGTTCGGCATCCTCGCCGAAGCTCCGCACAGCGCGGACGAGCTGATCTATGCCAACTCCGCCAACGGCTTCGCCCTGATCAGCCAGCGCACCGAAACCGTGCAGCGGATGTACTTCCAGTGCGATCCCCGCGAGAACGTGGCTGACTGGGACGACGACCGGATCTGGGCCGAGTTCCGCAGCCGGGTCAACGGCAACGGCTTTGAACTCAAGGAAGGCCCTGTCATCGACAAGATGGTCCTGCCGTTCCGCAGCTTTGTGCACACCCCCATGCGCCACGGCAACCTTTTCCTGGCCGGCGATGCAGCGCACACCGTCCCGCCCACCGGCGCCAAGGGCCTGAATCTGGCCATCCATGACGTCAAGGTCCTCTTCGAAGGACTGGACAGCTACTACAACTCGGGCTCCACGCACCTGCTGGACACTTTCAGTGACCGGGCACTGGAGCGCGTGTGGAAGGCCCAGCAGTTCTCCTACTGGATGACCACCATGCTCCACACGCCGGTGGACGCGGATGACTTCACCCGCGCCCGCCAGCTCGGCGAACTGAACTCCGTGGTCTCCTCCCGGCACGGCATGGCCTACCTGGCCGAGGCCTACACTGGCTGGCCCGGCGCCGTTTCCTAGGATGCCGTGACATAGGCTGCCGTGAAATTGAAGTACGACGGCGGGGCTGACGCCGGTTGTGCGGGCCTGGCTCCGACGTGCGGAATCAGGCAAGGGCGTCAGGGCGCCAGCAGCCTGCGGATTGGAGCGGCAATGGCTGCAACGTCCGGATGCTCGCCTTGCCTGACGGTGAGCATGTGGAGCAGCACGCCGTCGCCGTAATCCGCCACGTCCCGAGCCCGCGCGGCTGCGTCAGCCACCCCTAAGGCGGTCAGCGCCTGCTCCAGCCCGCCCACCAGCCGGAAATGGCCGGCGGTCACCGCCTCGGGTTTGTCCAGGGAAAGCGCCAATCGGGCACGCGTGAGGGCGGCGTGCTCTCCTGCCAGCGCCAGCACCAGGGCGGCCAGTTGACGGGCCAGCTCCTCAATGTTCCCGGGCGGGCCGGCCTGCCCTTGGTCCTGCAGGAGTGCGACGTCCAGCTGCTCCAGGCGGTCCAGAACGGCCTCCACTAAGGCAGCCCGGTTCCGGTAGTAATTGGAGGTGGTCCCTTCGGCCAGCTGCGCCGCCGCGTCAACGGCCCGGTGGGTGAGGCCCTTCATTCCTTTGTCCGCCACTACCCTCAAGGCGGCGTCCATAAGTTCCGTGCGGCGGTCAGGCATGGGCCCAGTGTAATTGACCCCTTCCGCATCACTACAAAAGTAGTAGGATCGCACGCATGGAAACAATCTCGATTGTTGGCGGAGGAATTGCCGGGCTGGCACTGGCTGCCTGCCTGGACCAGGACCGTTTCGATGTGACGGTCACAGAGAAGCGGCCGGAGTTGCCCGCGGTTGGGACAGTGCTGGCCATGTGGCCCAACGCGCAACGTGCCCTGGAAAAAGTGGGTGTCCTGGCTGAGGCCCGCACCGTGAGCCCGGTGATTGGAAGCGGATCCATCCGCAATGCCGCGGGCGTGCCCTGGGTTACCGTGAACGGCGGCCAAATGTTCGGCATTTCGAGGGTGGACCTGCTGCGCCTGCTGGACGCTGCCGTGCCGGACACTGTCCGCCGGATCACGGGCCGCTTCCACGCGGTCCCGTCCGGGGCCGGCCTGGTGGTAGGGGCCGATGGCGTACACAGCGCGGTGCGTCGCGGCATCTGGGGGGAGAGGACCGCAGCCCGGCCCACTCCGTACCTTGCCGTCCGGGGTACGCTTCCGGTTCCTGTCCACCCGGAACACGTTGGCGAGTACTGGGGGCGCGGAGATCTTTTTGGCATCGCCGCTGCAGCCGCCGGCACCAACTGGTACGCGAGCTATCGCTCCGACCTTGGGGTGGAGGGAATCGACGTCGCCTCAGCCCTTGAGCAGGCACGGATCCGCTACGCCGGGCACGCGGGTGCCATCCGCGACGTCCTTGCCCAAGCCACTCCGGAGCGTTCGCTTGCCCAGGGGATCTGGACCACGCCGCGGTTGCGGTCCTTCGTCCGCGGCCGGGTTGTGCTGATCGGCGATGCAGCCCATGCCATGACGCCCAACCTCGGCAGGGGAGCCTGCGAAGCATTAGTCGATGCAGTCACACTGGCGGAACTTTTGAATGTCCTTCCTGCTGACGAGGCACTGAGGTCATACGATCGCCAGCGCCGGCTCCGCACTCAAGCCCTGGGCCTGGCATCGTCCGCGCTGATGCGCGTGGCGCTGACGGAAGCCGCCCAGCCCCTGCGCGACCGGCTGCTGACGCTGGCCCGGCGCCCGAAGGCGCGCGCCGCCGTCGTTACTGGTTCCCCCACCTGATCAGCGGACGGGGGCGGCTGGTTCTGCGCCGGCCGCCACCAGGCCAGGTGACGTGGCCGCATCTGGAGCAGCCCCCGGGACGTTCCTTTTGCGCCCTGCACCGCGGCGGCTGGAGCGGCCGTAGACGAGGTACATGGTGAGCCCCGTGATGATCATCAGCAGCACGGTGTAGACGAACGTGTTCGCCACGCCCTCAACTCCTTCTGCACCGTCGGTATTGGCCTTGATCACCAGCCCCAGCGGCTGGACCAGTGGGTGCGCCAGGAAGATCGCGGTGTCATAGTCATCCAGCATGCTGTTGAAGTTCAAAGCCGCGATGGCTGCAGCAGCCGGAAGGACAATGGGCAGCAGGATCCGGCGGAACACATACAGCGTTTTGGCTCCCATGATGGCTGCGGCTTCCTCCATCGAGGAGTTGACCGACGCGAACGAGGCTTTGAGCATACGGAGGGTGAACGGGATCTTCACAGTCACGAACGCGATCAGGAGGATCACCGTGGTTCCTGTCAGCACGGCCCCGCCCACGAGCGGATTCGGGTGGTCGTAGCTGATGATGAGTCCGAGGGCGAGCAGGGCGGACGGCAGGATCCAGGGAATGTGCAGCAAGTATTCGAAAACGGACGCGACCCAATTCTTGTACTTCTGCAGCAGCCGGGCCACGAACAGCAGGCCGCCCACCGCTATCAGGGTGGCCAGCCCACTGTAAACGACGCTGACGATAAAAGGACGCAGGCCAGACTCCTGCGTGAGGACCCGTACGTAGTTGTCCAGGGTCAGGCTGCCCGGGGAGATCTTGCCGGTCTGGATCGCGGCGCCGTCGGCAAAGGAATACAACACGATGAGCACCACGGGCAAGGTGTACAAGGCAAAAAGCAGGTAGGCGATGGCGTGCACGGCAGCGTTGGCAACAGGGCTGGTGATTCGCTGCTTCTGCAGGGCCGAGGACACTTTGGACAGTGAGTAGTACGTGCCGCGCTTCTCCAGCCGGGACATGACCGCGAGCATCAGGATGGTGGAAACGCCCAGGATGACGGCCAGCAGCGCAGCCAGGTCACGGGAGGTGGGGCTGTTGGCGAACGTCAGGATCATCGGCGTGATGGTCTGGAACTCCCGGCCCCCCAGCACCTGCGGAGCGCTGAGTGCGCCCAGGCCAGTCAGGAAGGACAGGATGGTGACGGCGAACAGCGTGGGTTTGAGCATGGGCAGCACCACACGGCGCAGGATGGTCCACGTGGACGCCCCCAGGTTCCTTGCCGCCTCGATGGTCTGGTAGTCAACGCCCTTGAGCGCATTGCCCACGAACAGCATGTGGTTGGTGGTGGTGGCGAAGGTCATCACCACAAGGACAGCAAAGAAGCCGGAGAACCATGCCGGGTCCATTCCGGGGAAGACCGTGAGCAGCAGGGAAGTGACAATGCCTTTGTCGCCATAGATGAACTTATAGCCAGCGGCCAGCACGATGCCGCCGTAGATGAAGGTGGTGGCGTAGCCGAGGAAAAGGATACGGGAGCCGCGGATCTTGAAGTAGTGCGTGACCAGCACAATGAAGATTCCCACGGCGTTCACCGTGATGGACAGGGCCAGTGCCAGCAGGAAGCTGTTGCCCAGTGACTTCATGGCGCGCTGCGAGGAGAACAGCTTCTCGGCCGCCCGCCCCGAGAAGCTGCCGTCCGGGAAGAACGTTGCAATCAGGACGTTTAGGTTGGGCCAGACCAGGAACGCTGCGATAAACCAGGTGAGCACTGCGCCGACCATCAGGACGAAGGGGGACCGGAGCATGCTCCTGGCAGAGCCGCCGTTCCTGCCGCCCTTCGTACCGCCGATTTTAGCGGGACCGCGGTTCATGGCAGGGCCACTGCCTGGTCCTGCTTGGCCAGGGCGGCTCCGGTGCCCGGATGGTACTGCAGCACGTGGGCCGGCTGGACGTACACTGTGGCTTCGGCGCCGGCTTCGGGGTGGGCACCGCCGTCTTCCTTGACCAACAGCCGGATGTCCGCGCCGCGGCTCCGCACCACATAGCGGCTGTGCAGGCCGTGGTAGGTACGAGATACGACTGTTCCGGACAGCCCGACGGCGGTGCCTCCGTCCGCCGGCGGTGTCAGTGACGCCTTTTCCACCCGCAGGTAGGAATTGGCGTCAGGGTCCAGGCCGGCGCCGGAGAGCCGGTTCAGCTCCGCCACGAACTCCGGGGTCAGCGGGGAGCTATCACCGATGAAGTTGCAGACAAACTCAGTGGCTGACTGGTCGTAGATGTCCTTCGGGGTGCCCACCTGCTCAACCACTCCCTTGTTGAACACGGCCACGCGGTCGCTCATTGCCAGGGCCTCATCCTGGTCGTGGGTGACGTAGACGGTGGTGATGCCGAACTCGCTTTGCAGGTCTTTGAGCTGCTGCCGGAGCTGGTTCCGCAGCTTGGCGTCCAGGTTGGACAGCGGCTCGTCCAACAGCAGGATCTTGGGCCGCAGAACCAGTGCGCGGGCCACGGCCACACGTTGCTGCTGACCTCCCGACAGCTCGGCCACGTTCTTGCCCAGCTGGTCTTCGCTGAGCTCCACCCGGCGCGCAATATCGCGCACCAGGCGGTCAGTGTCGGCGGATTTTTCCTTCCGGACCCGAAGTCCGAATGCGATGTTCTCCCATACGCTCATGCTGGGGAACAGGGCATAGTTCTGGAAGACCATGCCCACCTGGCGTTTGTCGCTGGCCAGCCGGGTGACGTTTTTCCCATCCACGTGGACGGTTCCCCTGGAGGGCTCGATGAACCCTGCCAAGGTGCGCAACGCCGTCGTTTTTCCGCAGCCGGAGGGGCCCAGCAGCGTGAAGAATTCCCCTGGCCTGACGTGGAGGTTCAGGTCTGGGATAGCTGTGAAGTCGCCGAAGGAAACTTCGATGTTGTCCAAGCGGATCATGGGAAACCTGTCTGGTGGGACTGTGGGTGCGGATAGGGGGCGGCTACGTCATGTACTCGAGCTCGATCTTCTCCACCCAGGCGCCCATGTTCTCCTGCACGAAATCCCAGTCGATGTCCTGCTGCTTCACGTCGGCGAAGAACTCCACCACCTCAGGATTCGCTTTCGAGGCGGCGCTGGTGTTCACCGGCATGGAGTTGAACTGCTGGGCAAACGCGCTTTGGACTTCGGCGCTGCCGAACCAGTCAATGAACTTCTGCGCCTGTTCCTTCTTGTCGGTCCCCTTCACCAGTGCTATCTGTTCCACTGCCAGGGGTACGCCCACGGAGGGCGCCACAGTTTCGACGTTGACCTTGAAGGACTTCTCCCGTTCGGCGATGATCGACGACGGCATCTGTCCCAGGTCCACCTCGCCCGAGGCAATCCGGGCAAACAGGTCGGTCTTGGCCACGGCGGGGCTGCCGTTCTGGAAGTACTGCTCCACCTGCTTCCAACCTTCATCCGAAACGCCGAGGTCTCCGGAGTCGTCCTTGTAGCGGGTGAGGATGCCGGCAAAGACAAGCTGCGCGGTGGCAGTACCGAGCCCGGTCACGCGCTCATAGCGTTCCTTGAGTGCGTCTTTGGTCCAGAGATCTGTCCAGTCCTTCGGAGCATCGCCGGCGCTGATTTTGTCTGAGTTGTAACCGAGCAGGATGGCCTGCTTGACCAGGGGCCAGTAAGCCTTCCCGTCCCCGCTGTCGCCCAGGGCCGTGTCAACCTCGCCCGCCCATGAGGGCTCATAGGGCTCAAGCGCGCCTTCGTCCTTGATCTGGGCAAAGTACATGTTGTTCAGGCCGTAGGCTACGTCGGCAATGGGATTGTTCTTTTCCGCGATCAACTTGTTCGTAGCATCGGCGCCACCGGCGCCTACAATCTCGATTTTGAAGCCGGCCTCCGCGGCTTTGGCGGTCACCCACTCGCCGCGGCCTTCGCCGTTTGAGTTGGTGTAGATCACGAGGGTTTCGCCGGAACCGGCCGCCGGGGAGGTGGACGCCGCCCCTGAGGCGGCGGGCGACGCTGTACCGCCTCCGCATCCGGCGAGAAGGGTGACGGCGACTGCGGCGGCAACCAATGTCTGCAATTTACGCACGATCAGGACTCATTTCTGGACTGTCAGCGGAGCATGTCCGGCCAGCCTATCGCCGGACGCGCCAATTTCAGGCTGTTATAGCTATCGATTCGATAAACAGCTCGGCTGATGAGTCTGGAGGACCCGATAAAACGTTCAGGGCACGGTGCGTAAACGTGCGGTGAACGCTGGGCGGCATGCCCACGGCGGTGCGTGCCGCCGTCGTCAGTCCTGGGCGGGGGTCTCGGTGGGGATGCTGTGGCGCATGATCAGCGAGGTTAGCGGACGGCCCAGTTTCCGTTCAGGCCATGGCCGTGTGGGCGGCGCTGCGCGAGTTGATGGATTTCGCGTAGCAGTAAGAGTGCGCCACTCCGATGTACGGGCCGAAGTTGGGAACGCTTTCGAAGCCGGAGTTTTCGTAGAAATTCCGCCCATCCGGCTGTGCCGATCCGGCCTCGGCCTTGATCCGGGTGATCCCCTGCTTGTATGCCTCGGCCTCAAGGGCAGCAAGGATGGAGCTGGCCACTCCCGAACCCCGCGTGTACGGGAGGACGTACAGCCGTTTGATCTCCGCCGTCGTGGAATCCAGCAGCCTCAGGCCACCGCAGCCCACGGGCTGCCCGGAGCCTTTGTCGTAGGCCACCAGGAACACGGCGCAGTCCGCGGACGACGGCGGCGTGCCGGGTTCGTGGTCAGGGGTGCCAAAGCGGGCGTCCAGTTCCGCCTGCTGGGCCCGGCGCAGGTCGGCACCCACGGGGTTCGACCAGGTGACCTGCCTGATGTTGAGTCGGGGATTGGTCTGCATGGCTGCCTCGTTTCGCCGAAGGGTTATGCCTGACAAGCCTAGGAGGCCGCGGTTACCGCGGTGTTTCCTTCGCGTAAGCGCCCAGAGAACAGTCAGCGATGGTGCAGCCCGCGCGCCCCGACGGGACAAACGCGGCGGGCCTACTGCCGCACGAGCGTCCGCAGGAGCTTGAGCGCTACTGAGATTGACGCGATGTCCACCTGGCCCGGGCCGGTCACTTCGGCGAAGGTGTCCTTGATCCGTGCCAGCTGCTCCTGGTGTCCACGCTCCCAGGCCACGATGCGTTCCACGGCGTCGGGTCCGCCTGCTCCCGGCGTCGGACTAGATTGCATCACCGAGATGGTCATGTCGGCGACGGCCGAGTAGACGTCATCCCGCAGCGCCGCCCGGGCGAGTGTCTCCCACCGGCTTTGGCGCGGCAGGTCCGTGATGCGCAGGAGGAGGCCGGCGGCGTCGATCCTTTGGAAGACCGCGTAGTAGAGATCAGCGATGATGGGGATCGGCTCGTGCACCTGTTCGGATATGAGGGAGATATCAAGCAGGCCGAAGCTCTCCAGGAGATCAGAGGCGCGCACACCCAACTCCCGTGGGAGGCCCAGGCTGTCCCAGTGTGCCAGGCGCCCCTGGACCCGGTCGATATCGGAGCCGCGCAGGTACTCCGACGTCCGCGTTCGCAGCAGCTCCAGCGTAGGCATGATCCGGGCCAGGGCTGTGGCGATGCGCTGGTCCCGGTGGTCGTGCGTCACATACCAGCGGGTGGCCCGGTCAAGGACGCGGCGCATATGGATGGCGAGTTCAGCGGCCTGATCACTGGGAAAATCCGGTGGCAGGGCATCAATGTTGTCCATGATCCAAGGCAAGTCGTACGCCTGGCGCGCCACCACGAAGGCCCGCGCCACCGCCGCTGCGGTGGCGGTGGTTTCCTCTTTTGCCCGGAACGCAAAGGTGATGCCGCCCAGGTTGATCATGTCGTTCGCCACCACCGTACAGATGATCTGGCGGCGGAGCGGGTGAGAGTCCAGCTCGGCGTCGAAGCGTTCGGCCAGCTGGTGGGGGAAGTAGCCTCGGAGCGTGCCTTGGAACCACGGGTCATCGGCCAGGTCGCTGGACGTGAGTTCCTTGGCGAGTTCGATCTTCGCGTAACCGGCAAGGACAGACAGCTCCGGGGAGGTCAGCCCCTTGCCGGACCGGAGCCGTTCGCGAAGCTGCTCCGTGCTGGGCAGTGCTTCCTGTCCGCGGTCCAGTTCCGAAGCGTTCTCCAGCCAGTCCATGGCACGTTCGAACCCGGGACTCCACTCAAGCACCAAGTGCCTGTCATTGAGCAGCAGCACGTTCTGGTCGGCATTGTTGGTTAGTACCAGCCGGGACACTTCGTCAGTAAGGGAGTGCAGGAACGGGCCGCGTTCGGTGTCCGGCATGCGCCCCGCGGCGATCATTCGGTCAACGAAGATCTTGATGTTGACCTCGTGGTCCGAACAGTCCACGCCGGCTGAGTTGTCGATCGCGTCCGTGTTCAGCAGCGTGCCGCCGAGGGCCACCTCGATCCGGCCACGCTGGGTGATGCCCAGGTTGCCGCCCTCCACGATGACACGGGCCCGTACCTGGTCGCCGTCGATCCTGAGGGGGTCGTTGGCTTTGTCGCCTACGTCCTGGTGACGTTCCAAGGAAGCCTTGACGTAGGTTCCGATCCCGCCGTTGTAGAGCAGGTCCACCGGCGCCCGGAGGATGGCCTGGAGCAGGGCATGCGGCGGGAGCTCGGACGTACCGGCCGGCAGGCCGAGGCACACCCGGACCTGCTCGGTGATGCCGATGGCCTTCGCGCTGCGCGGGTGGACTCCGCCGCCCTCGCTGATGAGTGACGGATCGTAGTCGGCCCAGGATGAGCGCGGCAGGCTGAAGAGCCGCCGGCGTTCACGGAAGGAGGTCTCGGCGTCGGGCGTTGGATCAAGGAAGATGTGGCGGTGGTCAAACGCTGCTACCAGCCTGATGTGCCGTGAGAGCAGCATGCCGTTCCCGAAGACGTCCCCGCTCATGTCTCCGATGCCCGCCACGGTGAAGTCCTGCGCCTGTGGATCCATGCCCAACGCACGGAAGTGCTGCTTGACGGATTCCCAGGCCCCACGGGCAGTGATGCCCATCTTCTTGTGGTCATAGCCCACAGAGCCTCCTGACGCGAAGGCGTCCCCGAGCCAGAAGCCGTATTCGTGCGCCACTGAGTTCGCCGTATCGGAAAAGGCCGCTGTACCCTTGTCCGCCGCCACCACCAGGTAGTAGTCATCACCGTCATGGCGAACCACCCGAGGCGGCGGCACTATCTTCTCGCCCGCCGGTGACACCACGAGGTTGTCCGTAAGGTCCAGGAGTCCGCGGATGAAAATGCGGTAACACTCGGTTCCTTCCGCCAGCCATCCCATACGGTCAACGGAGGGATCCGGGAGGCGTTTCGGATAGAAGCCGCCCTTGGCCCCGGTGGGCACAATGACGGAATTCTTCAGGTTTTGGGCTTTGACCAGGCCCAGGACCTCGGTCCGGAAATCCTCACTCCTTTCGGACCACCGCAGCCCGCCGCGGGCCAACTCGCCGAAGCGGAGATGGACCCCCTCCACGCGTGGCGAGTAAACCCAGATCTCATACTTCGGCCGCGGAAACGGGGCGTTGACGATGGCAGCCGGCGTCAGCTTGAAGCTCAGGTGCCCTTTCTCCTGGAAGTAGTTGGTGCGCAGCGTGGATTCCACGAGGTTCATGAACGTGCGCAGCAGCCTGTCGGCATCCAAAACGGGTACGGCCTCGATGGCTGCCAGGACCTCCGTGCGCGCCGCGGCCGTTTCACGGAACCGGGCGGCAGGTTCCAGGTTGGGGTCGAACTTTGCCTGGAAGAGCGCCAGGAGGGCGTGTGTGGCCCGGACATTGTTTTTCAGGGTCTCGGCGATGAAGCCGTAGGAATTGGTGGTTCCCAGCTGTTGGAGGTACTTCGCGTAGCTTCGCAGGATTACGGCCTGCCGCCACGCCACGCCCTCCCTGATGACCAAGGCATCGATTGCATCGGACTCGATGTCCCCGCGCATTGCGGCGCGAAAAGCCTGCGCCAGCAGGTCGCTGGTTGCCTCCGGGTCTACGCCCGCCGGATACTTCACGCCCAAGTCGTACAGGAACAGCTCGCGGGCCGTTCCGCGCCGGATCTCGAATGGACGCTGGTCCAGGACCTCCAGGCCCAGGTTGTGCAGGAACGGCAGGATCTGCGTCAGGCTCCGGGGCCGTGTCAGGTAAAGCCGGATCCTTGCCTCTCCCGGGGTGGCTGTTGACCGGGTCACCGTCAGGAGGGGATCGCCGGAGGGGCGGCCACCGTCTCCGTCCAGGTCGAATGCTTCGAAGTTCGCAATGTCCCGGACCGCGGTGTCCAAGCGGTAGTCCGCGCGGTATGCCGGCGGAAACGCGTGGGACCACAGGCGGGAAATTCCCGCTGCCTCCGCGGCCGGGAAGCGCTCGCGGATGAGTTCGTCGAGGCCTTCCGCCCAGGAGCGCGTGGCAGCGATCAGGTCACGCTCCAGTTGGGCAGGGTCGACGCCGGGCTGGCCTGCGGGTGCGTCGCGGACTGCCGTGGGACGTGTGTCAGCCCGTGGCTCCGCCGTTCCGATCCGAAAGAAGATCCGCGCCATGGGCGATTCGGAGAGCCGCACCTCGAACTCGATGGAAGTGGCCTTGAAGGCGAGAGTAAACTCGCGCTCCATCTGCAGCCGGACAGCGGTGTTGTAACGCTTACGGGGAAAGAAGACGAGAGCCAGCACAAACCTGCCGAGTGTATCGGGGCGGAGGAACAGCCGTGTCTGCCGGAGCTGTTCCGCGCGCATGATTTCACGCGCGAGCCGGCTGAGGTCCGGGATGTCGATCTGGAAAAGCACCTCGCGCGGGATCGCTTCCAGAGCGGCAATCAGCTCCTTGCCCTGCGGGGACTCGGCCGCCGAACCCAGAGCGTCGCTGACTGCGTTCAATTTTTCCCGGATCACCGGGATCCGCCGGACGGACTGGTGCTCTGCGCTGGGTGTGAAGAGGCCCAGGAACCGTTGTTCTCCGGTGGTTTTTCCTGACTGGTCGAAGGCCTTCACCCGAACCTCGTCCAGGTAGGATCCCCGCAGGACAGTGGAGCGAACATCAGAGGTGGCCAAGGCGAAGACCTGCTGGTCCTTCATGCCGGATTCCCCTGCGCCGTTCCGGGGACCGGGGCCGGTGTCCGGGACGAGTGTGGTGGAGGGACTTCGGTGGCGCAGCAGCCCCAGCTCCGAGCCTGGCCTGAGGGCGAGCGAGTCAAGGCCTCCCGCCGTCGTCAATCCGTATTCGCTGTAGCCCAGGAAGACGAAGTTGCCCTCGGCCAGCCAGCGGAGCAGATCGCGGAGCTGCTGGGCCGCCGGAACAGCATGAGGCGGCGCCTGTCCCGCTGCGGCGATTGCTGCGGACAGCTTGCCATGGATAGCGGCCTCGTCATGGGCCACTGCACGCACGTCGGCCACGACGGCCCGCAGCCGTTCCGTCAGTGCCCGGGCCGCCTCGGCGTCGGCCACCCGACCAATTTCCATGCCGATCCAGACCTCGGGCGTTCCATCGGAAGGCGCAGCATTGTCCGACTCCAGTCCCTCCCGGGCCGGACCAGGGCGGACTTCCAGCAGTGCATGGGAAGCAGGGTCGCGGTGCACCAGGAAGGTGGGGTGGACCAGTTGGTGGATCGGGGTGTCCTCGCGGGTGAGCTCTGCGGTGACGGATTGGACCAGATAGGGCAGGTCTTCGGCGACCACCGCCACGACGCTGGTGTCCAGTTCGTTCCGGATGCCGACGGCGGCCTCACCGGGACGCCGCCGGGAAGCCAGCTCCAGATGGTGGGCTGCCCTGGCGCGGAGGGTCTCAGGATCGTCATTGTGCAGGTCCTCGGCCGCTACGTGCGCGTAGTATGCGGCGAGGAAATCCGCGTCGGGTTCCAGCGAACCTGAGGGGGTCTGCTCCGATGTCCGTGCCATGCCACTGCGCCTCCGTGCGCGGCGGGCTACCGGGATCACGCCTCCCCGCGCCTACTCTTCATCATGGTCGCCGCGGCTCATGCAGTCCAGTGCTGTTCCCCGGCATCATGCGACTACTGTTCCTCGGCACCATGCACCCGCAAGCCCGCCGCCTGCCGGGCCACCTGCCGGATCGCAAGCTTGGCTAGATACCAGCCCGTCTAGGATTGTGGAATGGGCGCACAAACTGACGGATCCGGCTACTGGTACGGCCCGGATGGTCAACTCGACTCCGGGGCGGCCGTCCTGAAAGCCCTGCGGGATTACCGGGCGGCGGAACAGTCCGTTCGACGGTCAACCCGGAATTCGATGGGCATGGGCGAAACTGACATCCTCGCCCTCCGCTTCCTCCTGCGGGCGCAGGCTTCCGGCGAGACCGTGGTGCCAAAGGATCTGAGCCGGATTCTGGGCATCACCAGCGCTTCCACCACCTCGCTCATCGATCGGTTGGTTGCAAGCGGCCATGTCCGCCGCAAGGCGCACCCGTCGGACCGCCGTTCGGTGATCGTCGTCCCCACCACGGAATCGGATCAGGAGGTGAGGCTCACGCTCGGGGCCATGCATCGCCGAATGATGTCTGTTGCCGAAGGCCTGAGCGCAGAGGAGGCCCGCATTGTGGTGCAGTTCCTCAACAGTATGACCTCCGCTGTTCACGAGGACACGGCCCCTGAGATTAGCTAGCCTGACTAGTTATATGTATGCTTACGATCAGTCCTGGGGTTGTGAGTGTGAAGGAGGCGTGTGCGTTGGTAAGTATTGCCGGAGTTTGCGAACCGGAATCCATGCTTTGCGAAGACGAATATCCCGCCGAGGGCCCGGACGCTCCGGTCCATTGCGGAAGCCTGATGGAACTGGGGACGCCGACAACGGGGCTGCTGGCGACCGGCTACAGCTTCGAACCTCCTGCCGAGCCTGTGCGCCTGCCGCCCGTATGGCGCTGCAGTTGCGGCTTCCAGTTGGATGCCTGGGGCGCCGGACCGTTCTTTGAAAGTTCACTGGCCAGCCATCCCGTTTCTGCTTCAAGGCCATGACAGCCCTGGCCATCCCGGTTCAAGCTCCCCGCAATGGGGGACAGGCGGCCGCCGGGGGCCTCCTCCTCGGCCGCTACCAGCTTCGTGAGCGGCTGGGCCGGGGCTCGCTGGCCGAGGTATACCGCGCAGTGGACCTTGCCGGCGGACGCGACGTTGCGGTCAAGATCGCTGCGGATTCCACTACCAAGCAGCAGGCAAGGATCCACAATGAGGCCAGGATATTGGCCGGGTTGGACCACCCCGCCATTATCGGCTTCGTGGCGGAGGGACTTGTGCCTGACGGCTCCCCGCAGGCGGGGAGGCCATTCATTGTCGAGGAACTTGCTTTTGGCACCAGCCTTTCGGAAAGGCTGAGGGTCGCGGACCCCAGCTGGACAGACGTCGCCGCGTGGGCCGTGGACCTCTTCGACGGAGTCAGCCACCTCCATGCGCGGGGCTTGGTCCATCGCGACATCAAACCTGCAAACCTGATGCTGAGCGGGCTACGGCGTACCCTCGTGAAGATAGTAGATTTTGGCATTGCCGCCCGCGCCGGGACCCTGCCCGAGCCGGGCATTTCCTCCGGAACGGCGCATTACATGAGTCCGGAGCAGGCAGCAGGGGAGGCATCCCAGCCGTCCTGGGATGTCTACGCGCTCGGGCTTGTCCTGCTTGAGTTGCTGACCGGTACAAAAGCCTTTCCCGGGACACCCCTGGAATCGCTCGTGGCCCGTACCCTGCGCAGCCCCGAGATCCCCCACAGCCTGGGCCGCGGGTGGCACGAGTTGCTGGCCGCCGCCACTGCCATGGACGCAGCCGACAGGCCGACAGCCGCCGAAGCTTCGGCCCTGGCCTCCCGCCTCATTCCCCGCGGGCGCCCGCGGTATGCGAACCTGGTGTCCTTGTGCGCGGCGCGCCAGGTCCGCTTCGGGAAGCCCGCGTCAGCGGACTGACGCCTAGGCGGTCCCGCCGGTGGGATCCTCGGCGGTGGGATCGGCCAGGCCAAGGCCACCCACCGGGCTCCCGTCCCAATGTATGAGCTTCCAGCCTGCGTCCGGATCACCTTCCAACGCCACGATGCCTGTATTGGACAAGACATGGCGGGCCGCGAACTCATGGTCGGCGTCCGCAGCGCGGAGGCCCGCCCAAGTACGGATGGCGGCGCCGTGGCTGACCACGGCAGCAGCGGCAGAATTCCCGTTGCTGGCGGCGCGCTGGGCAATCCGGGTGATGGCGGCGTCGTACCTTTCGAAGAATTCATGACCGTCCGGACCGGCCGGCATGCGGCGGCCGAGGTCACCGGCTGCCCACGCGAACACCGTGCTCATGTACCGCATGTGTGATTCGTGGTCGGTCAGTTTCTCAAGAGCACCGGCCTCAATCTCGTGGAGCCCGTCCAGCACCTCGACGTCGAGGCCATGCAGGCGTGCCAGGGGTGCCGCCGTGATCTGGGTGCGGAGCAGTGTTGAGGCGTAGAGGGCCGCGATCGGTTCATCGGCGAGTGACCGGGCCATGGCCTCTGCCTGCCGCTTTCCCAGCTCCGTCAGCCCAGGCCCCGGATGGGCCGTGTCCAGCTGGCCGAGTACGTTACCGGGGGTCTGTCCGTGGCGGATGAGCAGCAACTTCATGCTCCCAGTTTCGCATCTTGCGGCAAGACCGGGGCGCCTGCGTGACCGTCCGGCGTCGTTCGTTCCTTCCCGGTTCCTGATGCCACAGGGCGGCAAGACACGGCGTGTCACTGCGACACGCGCGAAGCCGGGACCAGCAACTGGGCGGGAACGAACGAAGGCGCCGGGCCCTCGAGGAGCCCGGCGCCGTCGTACTTCTATTGGCTGTTAGGCCGTCCTACTTGAGGTGGTCCACCAACTGGTCCGCGATGCCGGTGTACTTGCCGGGCGTCAGCGCGAGCAGGCGCGCCTCGGCCTCGGCGGAGAGGCCCAGGCTCTGGACGAATTCCTGCATCCGCGCGGCATCCACACGCTGTCCGCGGGTGAGGTCCTTCAGGCGCTCGTACGGGTTTTCCATCCCTTCGACGCCGGCAATCGCCTCGGCCCGCATGACCATTTGGATGGCCTCGCCCAGGACTTCCCAGTTGGTGTCCAGGTCACCGGCGAGGACGTCTTCGGCTACGTCGAGCCGGTCCAGGCCCTTGGCGACGTTGGAGATGGCCAGCAGGGAGTGGCCGAATGCCACGCCGATGTTGCGCTGGCTGGAGGAGTCCGTGAGGTCGCGCTGCCAGCGGGACGTGACCAGCGTGGAGCCCAGCACGTCCAGGAGGCCCGAGGAAATTTCGAGGTTGGCCTCGGCGTTTTCGAACCGGATCGGGTTGACCTTGTGCGGCATCGTCGAGGATCCGGTGGCGCCGGCCACGGGGATCTGGGCAAAGTAACCGATGGAGATGTAGCTCCAAATGTCCGTGCAGACGTTGTGCAGAATCCGGTTGAAGCGCGCGACGTCGGCGTACAGCTCCGCCTGCCAGTCGTGGCTTTCAATCTGGGTGGTCAGCGGGTTCCAGGTCAGGCCCAGCCCCTCCACGAAGGACTTGGAAACCTGCTGCCAGTCGGCTTCGGGAACTGAAGCCACGTGGGCTGCGTAGGTGCCGGTGGCGCCGTTGATCTTGCCGAGGTATTCGGTCTTGGCGATGCGGTCCAACTGGCGGGTCAACCGGTGCGCGATGACAGCAAGTTCCTTGCCCAGCGTGGTGGGTGTGGCGGGCTGGCCGTGCGTGCGGGACAGCATGGGAACTGCGCGGTTGTCCTCGGCCATCTTGCTGATCTGCGCCACAAGGGCACGGGCGGCAGGCAGCCACACGTCCTCCACAGCACCCTTGACGCCCAGTGCGTAGGAGAGGTTGTTGATGTCTTCTGAGGTGCAGCCGAAGTGGACCATGGCGGTGAGGTGCTCGATGCCGATGGCGGGCAGGCGGCGGCCGATGTAGTACTCCACGGCCTTCACGTCGTGGACGGTGACGGCCTCGATTTCGGCGAGTTCGGAGACCGACGCGGAATCGAATTCAGTGACGATGCCGCGGAGCTTCTCCTGCTGTTCCGCTGTGAGCGGGCCGGCGCCGGGAAGAACGTTGTTGCTGGTCAGGTGAATGAGCCATTCGACTTCGACGGCCACACGGTCGCGGTTGAGGGCCGCCTCGGACAGGTAGTCAACAAGGGGTGCGACGGCGGACTGGTAGCGGCCGTCCAGCGGGCCCAGGGCGATCTGGTCCGGTGACGCGGCAAGGGCCAGGCGTCCGGAGGGCGTGCGGGTATCAGCTGTGGCGGCAGTTTCAGGCATGTGCTGATTCTTTCACGAACTGCCCACCCCCCGCTTAAGCGGCTGCTGGGTGTGACTTGTCCACATAGCCGACGGCGGTGCTTCCGTGGCCGGGCGCCGTTCCGTAGCGTCAGGTCCAGACAGCGGCGGCTAAGGGATCAGGCATCCCGACCTGCAGGAGGATTTGGACATGGGCAGTGATGTGGCGGCAGCCGACATGGCGGCATGCACGTCCCGCAGCTACGAGGTTCAGGTGTTGGCGGCCCGGGTAGACGCGTGCCTTGGGCGGGTGGAAAAGGTCCTCGCGAGTTTCCGCGAGATCCAGCTCCTGGACTGGCAGTCACCGGCGGGCCGGGCATACCGGAATTCAGTCGCACTCCAGGAGGTGTCGCTGGGCAGGGCGCGTGGGAGGCTCGAGGACGCAGTGGCATCCGTGAGGCACCACGCCCAGGCGGTGGGAGCCTTGGCCGGCAGCCCGGCGGGGAACTTCTGATGGCAGAGGTAACCCCGTCCGGCAGCGGCGGACCCATCCAGCTGACCGGACCGGCAGTGGACGGTCCCCTGGAGATCCGCGGGGGCTTGGGCGGCATCAGTTTTCAGCTGGAGGAACTTGCCGGGGGCGCTGAGAAGCTTGACGCAGCCGCGCAGGAGTTGGCTGCCGTGGAAGTGGAGGTTCGCCGCATCTGGGAAGACCTCTGCCTTTACGGGAATGAATCGCGCCCCACCGGCACGGCTGCCCTGATGGACATCGGGGAGGCCCAGTGGAGCATCCAGGCAGTCCGGACGGAGCTGCAGCACATCAGCCAGCAGGTACGCGACTGCAAGAGAGACTACGAAGTGGCCGAGGCAGTGATGTCTTTCAGGCGGGAGCACGCTTTGACGGGGCTGGGGACTTGCCTGAAACAGATCCGGGATGCCGAGTTGACAGGTTCCTTCAATAGGGACGCCGCTGAGCTTGCATTGGGAAATATCCCGGCCTTACTCGGCCTCATGTACGGGCCGCAGGCATATCTGGCTGGAAAGATTGCGGCCGATGCCTCGGCCGCCGCGCACGTAGAGGCCGCCACCCCCATGATCAGGAGCTTGGCCGAACTTCGTCCCCGCATGTTGGAGCCACGCCCTGTTGCTGCCCGCGAGGTGGAGTCCTATCCCGTGGAGCTGGACGCATCACCGGCAGGCCTGCTGGAACGCGCACGGCTCATTGATGAACGGGGAGACGGCTACATCGAGGTCCTCAAAGTGGATAACGGCGGTCAGAAAGCCTTCGTGGTCATTGTTCCCGGCACGCAGCCCGCAGGCGGGGAGATGGGCGGCGACAATCCTTTCGACGAAGCCGGCATCGCGGAGGGGCTGGGTTACGGCTCTGCCGAGGTCAATGCGGCCGTGTTGAAGGCACTGCGGGCCGCCGGTGCGGAACAGGGGGGGTCCGTGGTCACCGTCGGCTACAGCCAAGGCGGGATCCATGCCATGAACATGGCGGCCGATGCGCAGTTCCGTGCCGAGTACGACGTCAAGTACGTGCTGACGGCAGGGTCTCCAGTGGGCAGCATTGAACCGGACCCAGCCATCAGCACCCTGCATCTGGAGCATAGGCAGGACTGGGTGCCCGGATCCGATGGCGCTGCCAGTCCTGACACCCGCAATCGTGTCACCGTGACGCTGACCAACGACGTCCGAACCGCCGATGGTGAGGACCCCGGGTTGGGTCCAGGCCATAAGCTCACTAACTACCAGGAAGGCGCCCGGCTCGTTGCCGTGAGCGATGATCCTTCCCTTGTGGCCTCAACCGCCGTCCTCGGAGGTGTGCTTGGAGTCGGTGGCACGGCAACGGCTACCCGCTTCGCACTGACCCGTTCGAAGCCACCCGAACTGCCGCTCGCGGCTGTACCGAAACCAATGCCCCCTCCGCGTCCGTCTGAAATAGATCGGGCGCGGTGAGCTGTCCTTCAGCGCCGCCGTGCGCCGGGGAGCCGCCCTGCCACCACCGAGATGACACTGATGATGATTGCCGCGAGAACCGCAGTCCAGAAGAAGGAATCGATGGTGAAACGCACCGGCGTGTATCCGCTGATCCAGGACGTCAGATACAGCATGGCTGCATTAATGACGATGGTGAAAAGGCCCAGCGTGAGGATGGTGATGGGCAATGAGAGGAAGCTGACCAGCGGCCGGACGAACGCGTTGACAACGCCGAAAATCAGGCCGACGAAAAGATAGGCCAGGGTGACCCCGATGGCATCCGTGCCCTGGGTGACACCGGTTTCGGCAACGGCGTTCGTGGTGGCGGCAGTGGAAATATCCAGGCCTGGCAGGATCCAACTGGCAATCCAGAGAGCCAAGCCGTTGATCAGGACCCGCATGATGAAAGAGCGCATGTGCCCATGCTGTCACACCGCCCGAACACCAGGGCAGGGGAGAAGTAGGCTAGTTGGCATGACCTCACCAGAGACCCTTGCAGGGGGAATCAAGCCGCGTCCAGTGGTGGGCCGGCTTCCCCGCTACGCAGCCGGCAAGCCACCCGTCGCTGTTGATGGACTGGCCAGCTACAAACTGTCCTCCAACGAGAACCCGCTGCCCCCGCTGCCCGCCGTTGTGGAGGCCATCGCACGCCAGACCGACTTCAACCGCTATCCGGACCCCCTCAGCAGCAAGCTCCGCGCGGCGCTCGCCGAGTTCCTCGACGTCCCGGCGGAGGACATCGTCACCGGGGCGGGAAGCCTCGGCGCCCTCAACCAGTTGCTGACCACCTTCGCCGGCCAGAACGACGACGGCAAGGCGGACGAAGTGATCTATGCCTGGCGCTCTTTCGAGGCGTATCCCATCAGCGTTGGCCTGTCGGGGGCGGAAAGCGTCCGCATTCCCCTGACCGCGGACGGGCGCCACGACCTCGAGGCCATGGCGGCGGCGGTCACCGTCCGGACCAAGGTAATCCTCCTGTGCACCCCCAACAACCCCACCGGTCCCGTTCTGACCACCTCGGAAACAGAGCGCTTCATCCAGGCCATCCCGTCCGACGTCGTGTTGGTCATCGATGAGGCCTACCAGGAGTTCGTGCGGGCCGAGGACGCAGTTGACGGCATCGCCATGTACCGCAAGTACCCCAACGTGGTGGTCCTCCGGACCTTCTCCAAGGCCCACGGCCTCGCAGGGCTGCGGGTGGGTTACAGTGTGTCGAATCCGGGGCTCACGCAGCACCTCCGCGTCGCAGCCACACCCTTTGCGGTGTCCCAAATCGCCGAGCAGGCAGCAATTGTCTCGCTGCAGAACTACCCCCAGGTTGTAGAAAGGGTACAAAGCATCGTGGATGAACGGGACCGGGTTACGGCTGAACTGCGCGAACTGGGCTGGTTCGTCCCCGAGGCGCAGGGCAATTTCGTCTGGCTTGATCTGGGTGCCAACAGTACGGAATTTGCCGAACTGGCGGGGGCCCAGGCCCTCTCGGTCCGGGCTTTCGGTACCGAGGGTGTCCGGGTGAGTATTGGCGAGGTGGAAGCGAACACCCGTTTCCTGCGGTTGTGTGCAGACTATACAAAGCCGCCACGCCGTTCCTAGCGCTTAACATGTAGCCCGCGCGCTACCTACTGAAGATAAAGTTAGGATCAGTAAGCCAATATATATGCCCGCTGCGGAATGCATTCCTCCAGCGGCATATATCCCAGCGACATTGCAACGCATCCGCATGCGGCAAGCAAGGAGACGGTATGGGCGCCACACATTTGCCCTCCACCGAGTTCGACGGAACAGCGGTAGACGACCAGCTTGAGGCTGATGCCGAGGCTGCCATGGGCGAGCCCCCGGCGCCGATGGTCCAGTTGCTGGGACCAGACGGAAAGCTTGGCACTGATCCCGTCTATGGCCAGTACGCCGAGAAGCTCGATCCGGAGAAGCTGCGCGGGCTGTACGCCGACATGGCCGCAATCCGCCGCTTTGACGTGGAGGCCACGGCCCTGCAGCGCCAGGGTCAGCTTGCCCTCTGGGTTCCGTTGACCGGCCAGGAAGCTGCGCAGATTGGCTCCGGCCGTGCCAGCAAGCCCCAGGACTACATCTTCCCCACTTACCGCGAGCACGGCGTTGCCCTCACCCGCGACGTCGACCTCGCCGAACTGCTGCGCCAGTTCCGTGGGGTGTCCAACGGCGGGTGGAACCCCAAGGACACCAACTTCCACCTCTACACTCTGGTCCTTGCCGCCCAGACGCTCCACGCCGTGGGTTACGCCATGGGCATCCAGCGGGACCAGAAGTCCGCTGCGGCTTCGGACCCCGTGGGTACGGAACCGCAGGCAGCGGTCATGGCCTACTTCGGCGACGGCGCCAGCTCCGAAGGCGACGTCCACGAATCCATGGTGTTCGCCGCCTCCTACAACGCTCCGGTGGTCTTCTTCTGCCAGAACAATCACTGGGCCATTTCCGTGCCCAGCACTGTGCAGACCCGCATTCCGCTCTCCCACCGGGCCAAGGGCTACGGGTTCCCCGGCATCCGCGTGGATGGCAACGACGTCATTGCCGTGCACGCGGTCACCGAGTGGGCCCTTGACCATGCGCGCCAAGGCAAGGGGCCGGTGCTGATCGAGGCTTTCACCTACCGCGTCGGTGCCCACACCACTGCTGATGACCCCACCAAGTACCGGCTGTCGGCGGAGGAAGATGCGTGGCGGGCCAAGGATCCCCTGCTCCGGCTGGAAAAGTACCTGCGGGCTGAGGGCATGGCAGACGACGCCTTCTTTGCCAAGGTGAAGGCTGACGGCGACGACCTTGCGGCCTACGTCCGGCGAACTACCCACGACCTTGAGACCCCTGACATCCGTACGGCCTTCGCGAACACCTACGTCGAAGCCCACCCGCTGGTTGCGGAGGAGCTTGCCTGGTTCGAGGAGTACAGCGCAGGGTTTGCCGGCGAGGAACCCGCCGGACAGGCAGAAACAGAGGCAGGCCACTGATGACCACCATGACAATCGCCAAGGCCATCAACGAAGGCCTGCGCTCAGCCCTGACCAACAACCCCAAGTCCCTGCTGATGGGCGAGGACATCGGTCCCCTCGGCGGCGTCTACCGCGTTACCGACGGGCTGATCGCGGAGTTCGGCCCCGACCGCGTGGTGGATACACCGCTGGCGGAATCCGGCATCATCGGCACGGCAATTGGCCTTGCCCTGCGGGGCTACAGCCCCATCTGCGAGATCCAGTTCGACGGGTTTGTGTTCCCAGGCTTTAACCAGATCACCACCCAGCTGGCCAAGATGCATGCCCGCAGCAACGGCAACCTTACGGTGCCCGTAGTCATCCGCATCCCGTACGGCGGCGGTATCGGTTCGGTAGAGCACCACTCCGAGTCCCCCGAGGCCTTGTTCGCGCACACCGCAGGGCTGCGCATCATCACCCCGTCCAACCCGCATGACGCGTACTGGATGATCCAGCAGGCGGTCGAATGCCAAGATCCCGTCATCGTCTTTGAGCCCAAGCGCCGCTACTGGCTCAAGGGCGAGGTGGACACTGAGGCCGCCGGCGAAGCGGAGGATCCCTTCAAGGCACACGTACTCCGGGAGGGGACGGATGCCACCATCGTGGCGTACGGCCCCCTGGTGCCCGTCGCACTGGCCGCCGCGAACGCCGCGGCCGAGGACGGGCGCAGCGTGGAAGTTATCGACCTCCGCTCCATCTCACCGATCGATTTCGACACGGTGGAGGCGTCGGTGAAGAAGACCGGACGCCTGGTGGTTGCCCACGAGGCACCCACCTTCGGCGGCATCGGCGGCGAAATCGCGGCCAGGATCAGCGAACGCGCCTTCCTGTCCCTCGAAGCCCCCGTCATCCGTGTTGGCGGGTTCCACATGCCGTACCCGGTCGCCAAGGTCGAGGAAGACTACCTTCCGGACATCGACAGGATCCTTGAGGCGCTGGACCGGGCCCTGGCCTACTAGCCCGGTCCGCCTATCCCCACTCAGACTTGCCGCCCCGTCTCCTGGCCCGGAGCGCGGACTTGAGCTTTTCGAAACCGAGGACATCATGACTGTGAACAAGTTCAACCTTCCCGACGTGGGCGAAGGCCTCACCGAGGCGGAAATCGTCTCCTGGAAGGTCAAGCCGGGCGACACCGTCGCCATCAATGACGTCCTGTGCGAGATTGAAACGGCTAAGTCCTTGGTGGAGTTGCCGTCACCTTTCGCCGGGACAGTCACCGAGCTGCTGGTCCCTGAGGGGATCACCATCGAAGTCGGAACCGCCATCATCAGTGTCACTGACGCTGTATCCGGCGACCCCACTCCGGCCGATGTCCCGGCTCCCGCCACTCCGGTCCAGCCCCTGTACGGTAAGCTCCCAGCGTCCGACGCCGGCACAACGGACAGTGCCCTGGCCGGCGGTCCGCTGGTGGGATCCGGTCCCAAGGCCGACGCCGTCAAGCGCCGCGCGCGCAAAACCGCGCCTGCCGTGGCTGCCGGGTCAGCCCCGGTCCCGGAGGTTGCGCCTGTTGTTGCCCGGGTCCCGGCGGCCAAGCCTGTCGAGACCCCGGCTGTGGATGACCGGCCCACCCTCGGTGACACGATCACCGGCCTGGTGAACCGGGTCCTGGCCAAGCCTCCCGTGCGCAAGATTGCCCGCGACCTGGGAATCGACCTGGCGGACGTTGTGGCTACGGGCTCCCGCGGCGAGGTCACGCGTGAGGATCTGGTGAGCTACCAGGCCCAGCGCGACGCCGAGTTGGACAAGGCCGACGGATTCTGGGGCAAGGCCAATAAGCCGCAGGACCAGCGGATTGAGCGTGTTCCCGTCAAGGGCGTCCGGAAGGCGACCGCGAAGGCCATGGTGGAGTCCGCCTTTGCCGCACCCCACGTCAGCATCTTCGTGGACGTGGATGCCAGCCGCACCATGGAGTTCGTGAAGCGGCTGAAGGCCTCGCGTGACTTCGAAGGAATCAAGGTCTCACCGCTGCTGATCCTGGCCAAGGCCGTCATCTGGGCGGCCGCCCGGAACCCGAGCGTCAACGCCACGTGGGTGGATAACGCCGATGGCACCGACTCCGCCGAGATCCACGTCAAGCACTACATGAACCTGGGCATTGCAGCTGCCACGCCCCGTGGCCTGATGGTGCCCAACATCAAGGATGCCCAGGATCTCTCACTGAAGGAACTTGCACTGGCGCTGAACAACCTGGCCACGACGGCCCGGGCCGGCAAGACCCAACCCGCCGAAATGCAGGGCGGCACGCTCACCATCACCAATATCGGCGCGCTGGGAATCGATACCGGGACGCCCATCATTAACCCCGGAGAGGTGGCGATCGTCGCCTTCGGAACCATCAAGCAGAAGCCTTGGGTCCTGGACGGGGAAGTGATCCCGCGCTGGATCACCACCCTGGGCGGTTCGTTCGACCACCGCGTGGTGGACGGTGACCTGTCTGCCCGCTTTATGGCTGACGTCGCAGCCATCCTTGAGGAGCCGGCGCTCCTGCTGGACTAGGTTCACCCCACAGACACAGGCCCCGTAGGCGACCAAGCCCGGAAGATCGGAAGACGAGGCACTTTGACTGATTCAGCCCTCCGCGCCCAAAACCGGTCAGCACGATGGCTGACGGAGGTTTTCCAGCCGCCGGTGGTAGTCACGCTTCAGCTGCTGATCAGCCCCCTCACCGAGCCTGGATTCCCGGGAACCATTGGCTACGGGGCCCTTGCTGCGCTGTTCGTCTGCGTCCTGCCAGTGCTGCTGCTGTTGGGCCTCGTGCGGCTGGGCAAGGTCACGGACCACCATGTCAGCAACCGCGAGCAGAGGGCGCCGGTGTTGCTGATGGCCCTGGCCTCGGTGGTGGCAGGGCTGCTGGTGCTCATTGCTGTCGGCGCGCCGCCAAGCGTTGTGGTGATGGTTTTGACCATTGTGGGCGGCATTGTGGTGACTGGGGCGGTGAGTCCCTTCTGGAAGATCAGCGGACACGCCGCGGCCATATCGTCGTCGGCCGTTATCACTGTGATGATGCTGGGTCCGGCCTGGCTGCCGCTGCTGGTACTGATTCCCGCAGTCGGCTGGTCCCGTGTGGTGCTGCGCGCCCATACGGCGGGCCAGGTGGTGGCCGGGGCGCTCGTTGGCGGGCTGGCGATGTCGGGCTTCTGGTGGCTGCTCCAGGGCTGGCTGGCCTAGCCGACGCCGGCTGGCATCCTGTCGGCCGAACCGGCAGCACGCCCCCTAGAAGGATGCGTACGTGGACATGATCTGGGTGGCCTCAGCGCCCATTGCCGGGCCTCCAAGTGTCCAGGCAGCTGCCATCATGAGGCCTCCGACGGCGGTTGCAATCGCTGAGAGTGCTGCGAAGAACTTCCAGTCCTCGCGCAGGACACTTTCAAAGGTTTCCGGCAGCTGCAGTCCGGGGGAGATGAGGTTGGGGGCACTGTCCACGGAACCGTCGTCCAGCAGTGCCACTACCCTGCCGTTGCCGCGGTCCACCCGCATGGAGCAGATGTGGTTGCCGTGCCTGGCGAGGAGGATATCGTGGCCAACGAGCTGACGGCGCTGGAGTGTGATCAAGGGGGCCCCTTTGGTTGTGCGGCTGGTTGTTGTCCGCTCCTTCGGGGGCACTCCAATTTTATCGTTGGTCACGCAACGAAAATGGCGTTCTGGGGTGAGAAGCGACACCACGCACCGCCCGGTACAGGCGGTGCGCAGTGCCGCGATTCAGTGCTGGCGGGTCAGTCGGCGTCGTAGGTGTTGGCGATGTAGACATCGCACGTGGCGTTGTGGGCCACGCTGTTGGCCACGCTGCCCAGAACCCGGCCAATGCCGCGCATCCGCCGGTTGCCCACCACGATCATCCGGGCACTGAGACGTTCGGCTTCCTTGATGAGTGCCTCCGCAGGCTTGCCGCGGGCGGCGGAATACGTCACCTTGACCTCGCCGGTGAGGGAGTCCGCCACCGTCTTGGCCACGTGCTCCGCGCCATCAGCATCAGAGACGATCCATTGATCGCTGCCGCTGCCGAATACCTCGGTGCGGTCACTGTCGAACGCTGAGACGACATGAAGTGACGCACCCACGGCGGCCGCCAGGTCCCTCGCGGCCTCGGCGGCCTTCTTGGCCGTTCCGCTGCCGTCTACCCCAACAACAATAATTCCGCTCATCTTTGCTCCTTCGCTTTGGTAAGTGGCCTGATCCAGTGTGGCAAGGCTACAGCCCGGTGATGGCTTCCCGCAGTACAGGGGCCAAACGCCGGACACCTTCGGTGATGGCCTCGGGAGGCACGGCGCTAAACGCCAGCCGCAGCTTGTTGGACGGTTCGTCCGAGGGCGAGAAGGCAGCGCCGGGGATAAAAACCACACCGGCATCGATGGCCTTCTTCAAGAGGGGATAAGTGTCCACCCCTTCAGGTAGGGTCACCCAGACGAAGAAGCCGCCCTCAGGGCTGGTCCAGCTTGCGCCGACGGGCATGTACTCCTCAAGCGCGGCCAGCATCGCGTGGCACCGCTCAGCGTAGAGTCCGCGGTAGGTCTCGATCTGGCCCTTCCAGTCGTAGTCGCGGAGGTACGCGGACACCAGCATCTGGTTGAGCGTCGGCGGGCACAGGGTGACCGCTTCCGACGCGAGGTAGTAGCGGCGCTGCAAGTGCTCCGGAACAAGGGCCCACCCAATGCGAAGGCCCGGCGCGAAGATTTTGGAGAAGGAGCCCATGTAGATGACGTCGGCCGGGTTGGCCGCGCGCAGCGGGGCCAGGGGTTTCCCATCGAACCGCAGGAGGCCGTATGGATTGTCTTCCAATACCAAAATATTCGCGTTTCGGCATATATCGACGATCTTTTGCCTGCGGTCCTGCGCGAGCGTGATACCGGAGGGGTTGTTGAAGTTCGGGATGGTGTAGAGGAACTTGACGTTCTTCCCCGCGGTCTGGAGTGCTGCAATCCTGGCCTCCAGCAGTTCGGGGACCAGCCCGTCGTCGTCCATCTCCACGGTTTCCACCTGGACCTGGTAGGCCTCGAAGGTGTTCAATGCGCCGACGTACGTGGGATTCTCCACCAGCACCACGTCGCCTGGATTGCAGAACACCTTGGTGGCCACGTCCTGGGCAGACTGCGAGCCCGCCGTGATCACCACGTTCTCGGGCACGGCATCGAGAATGCCTTCGGCCGCCATCACCTCGCAAATCTGCGCACGCAGCTCTTCCGTTCCTTGGCCGCCGCCATATTGCAGGGCGGTGAGGCCGTCGTCGGCGATGATGGTGGCAGCTGTCTGGGCCAGCCGCTCCAGCGGGAGGGACTGCAGGTAGGGACTTCCTCCGGCGAGCGAGACCAGTCCGGGCCTCATGGAGATGTCGAAAACGTCGCGTACGGCGGATTGCCTGATATTGGCGGCGCGCTCCGAGAACAGGTCCTCGTGGCGGTGTGCGGACGTGGCCGCGCGTTCGATAGCGTCAATGGCTTCTGCTGGCAGCAGCCCTGCTGCGGCATCAAGTGTTTCGTGGGTCACACCCTCAGGATACAGCCGACAGTTGCTGATAAGGCAACACTTGTTGATCACTGAAGCACATCGGCGTGCCGGCAGCTTTACGTGAAGGGGCGGACGGGCTGGAATAGACCCATGATGACGCCCCCGCAGTCCACGCAGCTAGCCGCAGCATTCAGGTCCCTCCACCGTTCCGGGGCGCCGCTGCTCCTGGTCAATGTCTGGGACGCGGCCTCCGCCCGGCTCGTGGAAGAAGCCGGTGCCACGGCGATTGCCACCTCCAGCTCCGCCATTTCCTGGAGCATGGGTTTCCCGGACGGCAACAGGCTTCCGGCCGGGTTGGCCATGTCCGCACTGGCGAGGATCGTTGCGGCCACTTCGCTTCCAGTCACGGCTGACATCGAAACGGGCTATGCCGGCAGTGGCGACGGCTTCGACGATAAGAAGCTGCGCAACACCGTCCTGGCAGTGCTGGAGGCAGGGGCCGTAGGCATCAACTTCGAGGACTCCGGAGACGGCCCCCTCACGGGCACCAGCGAGCAGTGCCGCCGTCTGGACCTGGTCCGGGAGACCGCGTCCGCCGCCGGCGTCGACCTCTTCATCAATGCCCGCACTGACACATACCTGTCCGGGGATTATCCGGAGCTGGCCTTCGAAGAGACCTTGACGAGGGCCGAAGCCTATCTTGCGGCCGGCGCAAGCGGGATTTTTGTGCCGGGGGTAACCGACCTGCACGTGCTCCATGAGCTGTCCCGCCGGATCGACGCGCCGCTGAACGCACTAGCAGGCGTCGGTGCGCCCTCCGTAGGTGAACTGCACGACGCCGGTGTGCAGCGGATCAGCATCGGCGGCAATACCGCCAAGGCGGCATATGCAACGGTCTCCCGGGTGGCCGAGGAGGTGCTGGGCGACGGCAACTGGTCCGAGCTTGCCGGGGCACGCAGCCACGCCGCCATGGACGCCCTGTTCGGGGGATAAGCGGGGGCCTACTTAACGCTCAGGGCCTCGGCGAGTCCTGCGCCATTGACGTAGATCTCGGCCCGGATGGCGCCCACCGCCGATACCGCGGTCTGGGTCAGCTGGGCCTCAATCCGCGGAATGTCGCATACTCCGCCCGGACGTATGGTGCCTGCCAGGTAAACCGTGACGGTGGTGCCGTCAAAGCTTCCGGACAGGAAGTCCAGGGTAGAGCCGGAGAGCGAGTTGTAGACATCGGCTATCGGCGGCTCTGATCCGTCCAGCAGGGCGGTGATGGCCGCCGGCAGGGGTTCGGCGGATTCCGTGTGGGAACGCTTGACGCCCACCAGGCTGTCGTTGCAGCCGAAGCGCACACCGCTGCTGCCGCCGTCGTCCAGGAGGACGTAGTACGCCGTGACGGACTGCGCTCCGGCGGCATTGCCGATAGGCGGCTCGTCGGGACTGCGGGTCTGGGCGGGCTGCGGTTCCGCAGCAGGTGCCGTTCCCGCTACCCCGGTCTGGGCCTGCCCCGGGTTACCGGCGCTGCCGGCCCCTGTGCCGGAGCCGGGAGCTGCGGCTGCTGGTGGTGGTTCGCCCGTCTGGATCGCAGTACCATCCGCCGGCGCGCTGTCGGGTGTGTCCCCGGAAGGTACCGGACTCGCCGCCGGGCTGTCAGCCCCCAAGGACCCGGCGGGTGGTGCGGCCTGGGGCTGGGGAACCGGGGTCAGGGGTTCCGCAGGCGGGACAGCCTGTTCGCTGGCAGCCGTGCCGGCGGGTATTTCGGCCACGGCAGCGCAGGACCCCAGCCACAGCGGAAGCACCAGGGCCACTGCCGCTGCCGCCGCCCGTTTCGTGGCACTACGCCTGCTCGCCATCCCGCACCGCAATTCCGTCCGGTACATTTCCGTGCATTTAACGTTACGGCCGCCACGCAGGCCAGGGAATGCCGCTCCGGTACCGGTTGGGACAAGAGTTGGTCACGCCGGAGGCCCCTTTGGCCCGGCGATTCACGGAGCCATAACGAATGCCCCGGATACCTTGCGGTAGCCGGGGCATTTGGTATCTGTGGGGCTTAGGCGGCGGGGCGTGCAGCGGCGAGGGCATCAAAAACACCCTTGATCTGCTCGACAACCTCGGCGTCATCCTTCGGGTGCAGTTCTGCGAAGCGGACCATCGAACCGGGAACTGCCAGCTTGACGTCCTCAAGCACCTGTGCGCCGGCGATGCCGACAGCCTTGCGTGCCTCATCCTGGGCCCATACCCCGCCGAACTGGCCAAAGGCGGTACCGACGACGGCGGTGGGCTTGCCTGCCAGGGCACCGGCACCGAACGGGCGGGACAGCCAGTCGATGGCATTCTTGAGCGATGCCGGCACGGTTCCGTTGTGCTCGGGCGTGACCAGCAGGAGGGTGTCGGCTTCGTTGGCGGCGGCGCGCAGGGCTGCAGCTGCGGCGGGAACCTGGCCTTCGACGTCGATGTCCTCGTTGTAGAACGGAATGTTGCCGAGGCTGTCGTGGATGACCACGTCAACCTGCTCGGGTGCGTTCAGCCGGATGGCCTCGGCGAGCTTCTGGTTGGTGGATTCGGCGCGGAGGCTGCCGACGAGGGTAAGGACGGTGCTCTTTGACATGGGGACTCCTGGGTCGGGGCTGCGGCGGGTCCGCAGGCTGGCTGGAAAACTCAGGCTGTTGGGGCCTTCACGATCTAAACGGACTACGGTCCGGATAATATTCCCGGGGTCTAGAATGTGGGATGTGAGCTTCATCCCATTGCGTCCCGGATCGTTGTCCGGACCGGTCGCCGAGCGCAGCGACGCTGCCCGGAACCGTGAGCGCCTGCTGGGAGCCGCCCGCGAACTCATCGATGAATGCGGTGCGGACGGACTCACCATGGACAGGCTGGCCGAGCGCGCCGGCGTGGGCAAGGGAACCGTGTTCCGCCGGTTCGGCAGCAGGGCCGGCCTGATGATGACGCTTCTCAGTGACGCCGAAGCTGAATTCCAGGCCCGCTTTATGTTCGGGCCGCCGCCCCTGGGTCCCGGCGCCCCCGGCCTGGAGCGGCTCATAGCCTTCGGTTCGGCCCGCATCGCCTATGTGCTGGAATACGGGGAGCTTGCCCGCGCTGCCGATGAATCCGCCTACAACCGCTTCGACGTCCCGGCCGCCGTCCTCTGGCACAGGCACATCGAACTGCTCCTCCGTGAGGAGGGCATGGACGCGGACCCCCGCCTGATGGCCATGGCCCTCAGTGCCACGCTGGACCCGGAGCGGCTGTTGCACGCGGTCCGGGTCCATGGCATTGAGCCCGAGCGGCTCGCCGAGTCCTGGCGTGAGCTCGTCACCCGTGTAGTGCGTGGGGCGTAACCCGCCCGGCCCGATTGATGCGTCTGTCAAATCAGTTCCACTGAATTATTCATAACGATTCGATACGGCGTGGGGCATTCCCGTCCGTTTGGTCGCTTTTTGACAGGATCTGTGTGGTAATTTCCTGTGGAATGTGACCCGCAACATAGTCCACCAGGACCAAGCCGGCAACGGCTGCGGGAAGCCAGCTACCCGCTGGTGAGGAACCCGGAAGTGGCGGCGCATCCCCTGCCTGGCCGGGGACGACGGAAGGATCTAGCTCGTGATAGCAGTTACGGCCAACGCCCCGGAGCCAGCGCGCCGGAGTTCCCTGATGCAACAGGTCGAGCAACCGGTAGCGGCGATACAGAAGTAGCTGGCACATGCTCCGGTACCTCGCCAAGCGCGGAATCACCTATGTTTTTATGATCTTCCTGACCACTTCGGCCGGGTATTTCCTTGCGGTCAGCTCCCTCAAACCCGCGCTGCTGGAGCAGGAAAGAATCCCGCGCCCCACTCCAGAGCAGGTCGCCAACTCCATGCGCCTCAAGGGCCTGGACCCGGACCTTAGCCCCTGGGAGCGTTACGTTGAGTGGCTGACGGGTATCGTGACCCGCTGGGACTGGGGCCGCAGTCCCAACGGCGCGTACATCAACGCCGAGTTCGGCGATCGCGTGTGGATCTCCACACGGCTCTTCCTCGCCTCCATCGTCCTGACGCTCGTGATCGGCGTCGCCCTCGGTGTGTACTCGGCGGCCCGCCAGTACAAGTTCCAAGATCGCGTCATCACCTCGTACAGCTACCTTGCCTACATCGTGCCGGCGCCCATTGCCTACTTCCTCGTTCAGCTCGGTGCGATCAACATCAACGAAACTGTCGGTAAGCGGATCTTCTTCGTCACCGGCATCTCGACGCCAGGCATGGAACAGGGCTGGGCGCAGTTCGTGGACATGGTGGCCCACTACGCGGTGCCCACCGTCGCCATCACGCTCGTGGGGTGGGGCTCGTACCAGATCGCCCAGCGGCAATACCTGCTGGATAACGTCAACGCCGACTTCGTCCGCACGGCCCGCGCCAAGGGCCTGACCCGCAACCAGGCCATCTCACGGCACGCCCTCCGGGTCTCCTTCATCCCAGTCGCGCAGAGCATTGCCTTCACTATCCCGGCCATCTTCGCGGGCGGCTTCTTCGCCGAGAAAATCTTCGCTTGGCCGGGCGTCGGCTCCTGGAGCATCGACGCCATCTCCCTCCAGGACGTAAACGCCGCCACGGCAACGCTTGCCTATGGCTCAGTCATTTTCGCCCTCGGCGCCATCCTGGCGGACTTCGCCACCACGCTTGTTGACCCGAGAGTGAGGGTGCAGTAGCCGTGACCAACCTCAACGCCGTCGACCCGGCAGCAGTCGCGCAGGACGCTCACCTGGAAAGTGCCGACGCGGTCATCGGCAAATCCACCATCATCTTCCGGCGCTTCATGCGGAACCGGACCGCCGTGGCAGGCCTCGTCATTTTCCTTGGCCTCACGCTCTTCTCCTTCGTCGGCGGGTACTTCACACCCTGGGACAAGGAGACCATCGATCCCTTCAACATTGGCATGCCACCCTCCGGGGACCACTTCCTGGGCACGTCCCAGGCCGGAATCGACCTCTACGCCATGACTGTGGAGGGCACCCGCATCTCCATCATGATTGGCTTGATTGTTGGGCTGGTGTCCGTCCTGGTCGCCGCCGTCTACGGCTGCACGATGGCCTACTTTGGCGGAAAAGTGGACAAGGTGATGCTCTTTGTCCTTGAGGCGCTCATCATGATGCCTGCCCTGCTGGTGGTGGCGGTGGCCACGAGCGGCGGAGGGGATGGGTTGAAAAAGAACCTGCCCAGCTGGCTCCTCCTGATCATCGTGCTCCTGGTCTTCAGCTGGATGGGTACCGCCCGGCTTATCCGGTCCCTGTCCATGTCGCTGATGCAGCGGGACTTCGTCAAGGCCGCCCAGTACATGGGCGTCCCGCCCCGCAGGATCGTGTGGCGCCACCTGGTTCCCAACATCGGCTCCTTGCTGGTCCTGGACATCACCCGCGGTGTCACAGGTGCCATCCTGGCCGAAGTTGCGTTTTCCTTCATCGGCATAGGCATCAAGGTCCCCGATGTAAGCCTGGGAGTATTGATCGGCGGCGCTACGTCCCAGGTCCAGACCTTCCCCTGGATGTTCTGGGTCCCGCTGACGGTGATGTTCCTGCTGACAGGCTCCCTTGCCATGATGAACGACGGCCTGCGGGACGCCTTCGACCCCAGCTCCAGTTCCGTCGGCAAGGCCACGAAGAACAGGACCCCCAAGGACAACGCGAAGAACAGCGTCAAGGAGCCGGCGAAATGAGCAGCGAAACGTACCTCGAACCGGCCGATCCCACACAATCCGCCGCCGAACGCCTCCAGGTCGCCGGCCTGTATTCGCCGTCGGACGCTGTCCTGTCGGTTCGGGACCTGAACGTCCGGTTCAACTCCGAGAACGGGGTGGTGCACGCGGTCCGCGGCGTCGACTTCGACCTGATGCCGGGCAAGACCCTGGGGATCGTGGGCGAATCCGGTTCTGGTAAATCCGTCACGTCGCTGGCCATCATGGGCCTCCTGCCTCCCACGGCTCAAATCGCCGGGTCCGTGCGGCTGATGGGCAAGGAACTGCTGGGCCTCAGCGACAAGGCGATGTGCGCCTACCGCGGCAATGACATCGCCATGGTGTTCCAGGATCCGCTCTCCTCCCTGACTCCGGTCTTTACGGTGGGCACCCAGATCATCGAGGCCCTCACCATCCACAGCCCGACGATGAGCAAACAGGCCAAAGAAGCCCGCGCCGTCGAACTTTTGGCCATGGTGGGGATCCCGAGCCCCAAGGACAGGCTCAAAGCCTTCCCGCACGAGTTCTCCGGCGGCATGCGCCAGCGCGTGATGATCGCCATCGCGATCGCCAACAACCCCCGGGTGCTGATCGCGGATGAGCCGACGACGGCGCTGGACGTCACCATCCAGGCCCAGGTGCTGGAGGTGCTTCATACGGCGCAGGAGGAGACGGGTGCCGCCGTCGTGATGATCACCCACGATCTGGGTGTGGTGGCGGGCATCGCCGACGACATCATGGTGATGTATGCCGGCCGGCCCGTCGAGACCGGGCAGGTGGATGATATCTACTACGACCCGAGGATGCCTTACACCATGGGCCTCCTCGGGGCCGTGCCGCGGGTGGACGTGGCCGAGAAGACGTCGCTGGTCCCTATCGAGGGCATCCCGCCCAACCTCATCCACACGCCCACCGGCTGCTCGTTCGCCCCTCGGTGTCCGCTGGTCACAGATGCCTGCAGGGCCGGGGAACCGGAACTGCTCCCTGCTGCGGGCCACGCCGGACACAAAGCTGCCTGCATCAAATCCGATGCCTTGGGTGGGGACACCGACGTCCTGGAAATCTTCTCGGCACCACCGGTGCCCGTGTCCCGCTTCGATGCCATTCCCCGTGCGGAACGGGCAACGGTGCTGGAACTCAAGGACGTGCGCAAGCACTTCCCGCTCACCAAGGGTGCCCTGCTGAAGCGGCGCATCGGCACCGTCAAGGCCGTGGATGGCCTGAGCTTTGATATCCGCGAGGGCGAGTGTTTCTCCATCGTGGGGGAGTCCGGCTCCGGAAAAACCACCACGCTCCTGGAAATCATGGAGTTCCACAAGGATCAGGACGGCGAGGTGGTGATCGGCGGCCTCAGCAATAAGGAAGCCACCACCGGCAAGGCCAAGAGCGCCATGCGCCGCGAACTGCAGATGGTGTTCCAGGATCCTACCGGGGCCCTGGATCCGCGGTTCACGGTCTATGAGGTCCTGGCCGAACCGCTCCAGAACGCGGGCTTGGACAAGCGGGCCATCAAGAAGCGGATCATGGAGCTGATGAAGCTGGTGGGGCTGCAGCCCGACCACGTCAACCGGTTCCCCAACCAGTTTTCCGGCGGCCAGCGGCAGCGTGTGGGCATAGCCCGCGCCCTGGCCGTGAACCCGAAGCTTGTGGTCCTCGACGAGCCCGTATCCGCTCTGGACGTCTCCGTCCAGGCTGGCGTCATCAACCTGCTGGACCAACTGCGCGCCGAGTTGGGCCTCAGCTACCTGATGGTTGCCCACGACCTCTCCGTGGTCCGGCACATCTCCAACCGGGTGGCCGTCATGTACCTGGGCAAGATCGTGGAGATCGGCGAGGTGGACCGCGTCTTTGACAACCCCCGCCATCCGTACACGCGGGCGCTGCTGTCCGCCATTCCGGTCCCGGATCCCCAGCTGGAGCGCACCCGGGAGCGCATCATCCTCCAGGGCGACCTCCCCTCGCCCCTCGATGCGCCCAAGGGCTGCAACTTCGCAACCCGCTGCCCCGTCTTCGCGGCGCTTCCCGCGGCGAAGCAGGAGAAATGCCTCACGCTCGAACCGCCGCTGGAAGCTGTTCCGGCTTCGGCCGCGGCACAGGCGCTGGAGGCTGGCTGGCTGCCTCCGGCGGACCAGCAGTTTGCCTGCTTCTTCCCGGACGGTGAGCTGGACGAGGACATGCTGGTGGTCCACGAAACGGCGGAACCCCATGCACCCTAGATTTTTTCGACCCATCACAAGCACCACCACTCGCACCAATGAAGGGAACACCATGAAGAATCTGACCAGGATTGGGGGAGCGGCGGCTGTAGCTGCCGCTCTGGCGCTCACGGCCTGCGGGGGCGGTGGCACACCCACGGGACCGGAAACGGCAAAGGGGCAGGAGGCTGGCAGCGACCTCTCCAAGCTCATCAGCATCAACGAGAAGCCTGCCGCGGATCTTGAGCCGGGCGGTAAGGTCACCTTGCCGCTGGGCAGCATCGGGCCGGACTTCAACGGGTTCTCCAACAACGGCAACAGCGGGGACAATACGGCTTTGCACCGTCCGATTGACGGTGCGGGTACATTGGGCTGCTGGACCATTGACTTTGTAGGGAAAGTGACGCCCAACAAGGACTTCTGCGAAGAGGTCAAGAACGAAGTCACGGACGGCAAGCAGACCATCACTATCAAGGTCAACGACAAGGCTACCTACAATGACGGCACCCCAATTGACGTCAAAGCTTTCCAGAACACGTGGAACATCCTCAAGAGCCCGGACGCGGGGTACGACATCGTCAGCCAGGGTAACTATGGCTTTGTGGAGTCCGTCGAGGCCGGCAGCAGCGACAAAGAAGTCGTTGTTAAGACGTCCCAGCCGGTCTACCCGCTTGACTCCCTCTTTACCGGTCTCATTCACCCTGCCGTGAATACGCCTCAGATCTTTAACGAGGGTTTCAATGGTGAGATGCACCCCGAGTGGATGGCGGGCCCGTTCAAGCTGGACCAGTATGACGCAGCCGCCAAGACCGTCACCTTGGTTCCCAACGAGAAGTGGTGGGGAAGCAAGCCGGTCCTGGAAAACGTCGTCTTCCGCCAGCTTGAAACCAGTGCCCAGATCGCAGCCTTCAAGAATGGTGAAATCGACGCTATGTCGGCCAATACCATTGCGCTGTACAAGCAGCTCGAAGGAACCAAGGACTCCGAGGTCCGCCGGGGCCAGCGGCTCTTCGCCGGCGGCATGAACATCAACGCCCAGAAAATCACCGACGTCGCCGTCCGCAAGGCCATCTTCGCCGCCGTCGACCGCGAGGCCATCCGCAAGGTGCGCTTCAACGGGCTGAACTGGGAAGAGCCCAGCTCCGGTTCCATGATGCTGCTGCCGTTCTCCGAGTACTACCAGGACAACTACCCCGTGAAGGAAACGGGTCCGGATGCTGCCAAGAAGGTCCTCACCGACGCCGGCTACACTCCCAACGCTGCCGGCATCATGGAGAAAGACGGCGTTCCCATTTCCTTCAAGGTCGCCAACTTCGGTGACGATACAACCACCTTGGCCACCGCCACGACACTGGTGGATCAGCTCAAAAAAGCTGGCATGGATGTGGGGATTGCCCAGCACGGATCAGCTGAATTCGGAAAGATCATTGGAACGCGTGAATTCGATCTCAGCCTCTCGGGCTACACAGTCAGCGCGGACGCAACCGAAGCCGTGAAGCAGTTCTACGATTCTGCGACTAACACGAATGGGCTGGGCGACGCCGAGCTGGATAAGAAGATCGCCGACCTGGCCTCCATCGAGGACAACGCAGAGCGTAACAAGGCAGCCATGGAGGTCGAGAAGGAGCATATGGCCAAGTACTTCTCCATGGGTGTCCTCTTCAACGGTCCGCAGATTTCCTTCGTTCGCACGGGACTGGCCAACTACGGTCCGTCCCTCTTCCAGAGCCTGTCCCAGGTTCCTGACTGGACCACGCTGGGCTGGGAAAAGAAGTAACAACCTCTGCGACGCTCTCTCACTTCTGGCCGGTCCCCGGCTGGAAGTGAGAGAGCGTTCGGTTTTAACGCACAGGAAGTGAGAGAGGGTGTGCGGGGTAGCGTAGGCCTATGACCGGGACTGAAGATGAACGCACTGTCCGTACCGCCGTCGTCGGCTATGGATTATCAGGGAGCGTCTTCCACGCGCCGCTGATCGCGGCGGACCGCCGCTACTCGCTGGATATCGTTGCAACATCCGACGCCGGGCGGCAGGCTGCCGCAGTGGAGCGGTATCCAGGCGTCAAAACAGTGCCCGACGGCGACGCTGTGCTTGCGCTGGCCGGGAACCTTGACCTGGTGGTGCTGGGGACCCCTCCCGCCACGCACTTTCCGCTGGCGAAGGCCGCCCTGGAAGCCGGACTCGACGTGGTGGTGGACAAGCCTTTCGCTGTCCGATCGTCCGAAGGGCAGGAACTGATCGCCTTGGCGGAGCGGCTGGGACGGGTTCTCACGGTCTTCCAGAACCGGCGCTGGGACGGGGATTTCCTCACAGTGCGCGAGTTGGTGGCCGGCGAAGCGCTGGGAAGTGTGACCCGTTTCGAGTCCAGCTTTGAACGCTGGTCCCCGGACATCTCAAAAGCGTGGAAGGCCAACGCCACGGCAGCCGATGGCGGCGGTGTGCTCTTTGACCTCGGCACGCATCTCATCGACCAGGCCCTCCTGCTGTTCGGGCCGGCCACGGTGGCCCACGCGGAGCTGCATGCGCGGCGGCCCCACGAGAAAGTGGACGATGACGTCTTCCTTGTCCTCAATCACGAATCCGGGGTGACCAGCCACCTGAGGATGAACATGCTTTGCGCGCAGCAGGGCCCACGGTTCCGCATCCTCGGATCCACGGGAGCATTCACCAAGCACGGGGTCGACCCGCAGGAACCGTATATCGTGGCCGGCGGCAGCCCGCTGGACGAGGAATTCGGGCTGGAAGCGCCGGAATGGGCCGGCGCCCTGGGCCGCGACGGACATCTGGACGCGCTGCCCACCGAACGCGGCGCCTACCCCGAGTTCTACAGGATCCTCGCCGACAAGATCCTCGACGGCGGCACAGCCTCAGCCCGCCCCCTCCCAGTAGACCCCACCGGCCCAGTAGAGGTCCTAAAAATTATAGAAAAAGCACGCGAACTGGCTTCGCGCAAGGCTGGTTAACGGCCAAAAAGGGAGGCCATCCGGAAGCGTGCGTCAGAGCGACGAAGGAGCAGCACGCGGGGATGGCCTCCCTTTTTGGACAGCACCCGAGGACTTACGCGGAGACCAGTTCGTGCCAGTCCGCCACGAGGGGCAGGTTGTGGGCTTCTGACACGGAGTGGTGCGCCACGTGGCCGGCGGCGATGTTGAGGCCAGCGGCGAGGGCGGGGTCGCGGTCGAAGGCGGCCTTGACGCCCAGGTTGGCCAGTGCCACGGCGTACCGGAGGGTGACGTTGGTCAGGGCATAGGTGGACGTGTTCGGGACGGCGCCGGGCATGTTGGCCACGCAGTAGAAGATCGTGTTGTGGACCTTGTACGTGGGTTCCTGGTGAGTGGTGGGGTGGGTGTCTTCGAAGCATCCGCCCTGGTCCACGGCGATGTCCACCAGTACGGAGCCGGGCTTCATCCGGGCGACGAGTTCGTTGCTGACCAGCTTGGGTGCCTTGGCGCCGGGGATCAGGACGGATCCGATGACGAGGTCGGCGTCGACCACGGACTTTTCGATCTCGTACTTGTTGGACGCCACGGTCTTCAGGCGGCCCTGGTACTGGGCGTCCAGTTCGCGGAGCCGGTTGATGTTGATGTCCAGGATGGTGACGTCAGCGCCCAGGCCCAAGGCCATGGCTGCTGCGTTGGTTCCGGCAACACCAGCGCCGAGCACAACCACCTTGGCAGGGCGGACACCCGGGACACCGCCCAGGAGCACGCCCTTGCCGCCTGCCGGTGCCATCAGGGACGTGGCGCCCACCTGCACGGAGAGCCGGCCGGCGACCTCCGACATCGGGGCCAGCAGCGGCAGGGTCCGGCCTTCCTGGACGGTTTCGTAGGCGATGGCGGTGACGCCGGAGTTGATCAGCTCCCGGGTCAGTTCGGGCTCTGCGGCGAGGTGGAGGTACGTAAAGAGGATCAGGCCCTTGCGGAAGCGGTGGTATTCCGCGGCGATGGGTTCCTTGACCTTCATGACCATGTCGGCGCGGGCCCAGACGTCGTCGGCGGAGGCTACGATTTCGGCCCCGGCGATGGCGTATTCCTCATCGGTGATGCCGGAGCCAACGCCTGCACCGCGCTCCACCAGCACCGTGTGCCCGTGTGTACGGAATTCGTTGACGCCGGCCGCTGTGATGGCCACGCGGAATTCGTTGTTCTTGATCTCTTTGGGGACACCGATGATCATTGTGGGCTCCATTTTCAGGGCCCGAAGGCCCTTGTATTGCGGGGGAAGTTGTTGATTCCAGAATAAATCCGGTTGTGAGGCTGGTGACACGAATCCGGGGAGCAGGACCTGTGGCAGCCGCGTCGTTCCGCGGATTCTTGGAAACACTGCTCGACATTTGTCCAGCCCGCAAGCGTCAGGTGTCGCCTCGTGTCCGTTCGCGGCAACACCCGTCCCGGCAGTACTGTTGGCCCATGCAGCAGCAGGATGTCGAACAGCTCGTGGAGCGCATCGCGCAGAAGCTCGGGCGGGGGCTTTCGTTGGAGGACCTGGACGGGCTGCTGCTCGCGTACAGCTCCAACCAGTCCCACGCCGACCGCGTACGGGTCAACTTCCTGCTGAGCAAACGCGTCCCCGTGGACGTCAGCGCCTGGCAGCTTTCGCACGGTATTTCGACGGCGGTCCGCCCCGTTGTGATCCCCGCCAACCCCGAGCTGGGCATGCTGGGCCGGGTCTGTGTGCCGTTGATGGTGCGCGGTTTCCGGGTGGGCTACTTGTGGGTCCAGCAGGATTCGGAGGATGAAAACCCGACGGCGATCCTCACCCAGCTGCCGGAAGTGAACCACGAGATCGAGATGCTCTCCGGCCTGCTGCTGGATTCGAACACGGCTGAATCCGAGTTCCGCCGCGGCCGCGAACGGGAATTCCTGGCTGCCTGTTCCGGCGAGGCGAACGCTGTGGCGGCTGTTGCGGGATGGAAGGAGATTCAGGGCAAGGGGCCGTGGCAGATGGTCACGGTCCTTGACTCCGACGGCTGGGCCGGAGGGCCGGACCCCATCGCTTCCACCCTGATCCACCGGTCGGCGGCACTTCAGGCCACCATCGGGGTGGACGTGGCCCTGTTCAGCGCGGGCACGGAAACGCATTCCGTGGTGCTGTTCAGGGAGTCCACGGGCCGCGCCAACCATGCCCAGGTGCTGGTCCACTATCAGCTGGAACTGGCCAAGCGCTCCGGCCGCCCGGTGCACCGCATCATCCTGGGTATCAGCGAGGGATTCGCCCGGCCGAGGGATTTCGCAGAGGCGTACCGGCAATCCAAGCTGGCCGCGCAGGCAGCAGCGGTGGATGCGCAGCTGGGTGAGCTGGTGGACTGCCGGGCCACCGGGGTCTACCAGCTGCTGGCATCGGCTGGCGGCGGGGCGGGCGCCTGGACGGATTCCGGGTCGATCTACTTTCGAATGCTGGAGGACCACGACCGAAATGGTGAACTGATCCCTGTCCTGGAGCTGCTGTACGACAACGACGGAGCAGTGCAGGACGTGGCCGATAAACTCCATTTGCACCGCAGCAGCATCTACAACAGGCTGGGCCGTATCCGCGCCCTGCTCGGGGTGGACCCGCTCAAGGGCCTGCCCAGGCTGGAATTGCATGCTGCCCTGAAGATGCGCCGGTGGGCGGCGCGGCCCAGGATTTAGGCTGCGTTTCCTTCGTGTTTGGAGGGTTCGTCAGGTGCCATCGATTGGTCCTGGACGGCGCGCTGCGGAATATCCTGGCGGGTGGCAGGAGCAGCTTCACGGCCGGGTTCCAGGGACGTTGCCTGGTCCAGGGAAGCTGCCTGCTGCAGGGTCAGGGTTTCTTGCATTCCCATTGCTGCGCGGCGGCGCTTGGAGATTGCGCTGTCAGCCCACATGGCCACGGCGACGAAAACTACGCAACTGGACATCACCACAGCAGTGTTGTTCAACCTCATGGCGGATCCCAGCATGGCAGCAACCAGCATGGCGGCAATGCCCGCCACCACGTGCAACCCTCTGAAATTCGCCACAAATCAAGCCTAACCCCGGCAGTCAGCCTCTTTTAAGGCCTCGCCAAGATCGTTGCTTGATCCTTATCACTCCGTCATTCTGGGGCGCTCACTCCGTCATTCTGGGGCGCGCGGGCCGTCATTTTCGGTGGCCTGCCGCTTCGCCTGGTCCGTCTTCTTCTGTTCTTCCAGCCAGGCTACGATGGCCGCCCGCCGGATCCTGCGGTGCGTGCCCCGGTATTCCACGGGTATTTCGCCGCGGTCGGTCATATTGCGCAGATATGTGTGGGAGATGCCGGCCAGTTCCGCCGCCTGGGAGGTGGTAAGCATTTCCTCCACGCTGCTGACGGCCACTGCCTCACCCCGGCTAAAGCGGCTGAGAAGGTCAACGACGGCGTCCCGCGCCTGGGGCGGCAGCCGGTGGACAGTGCCGTCCACAAAGACCGTGATGTCGTGGCTTCCCGCCAGTGCCCGTTGCAATTTCTCAGCGTCCTCGACCGGGAGGCCGGCGGTCATCCGGGGAGCTATCAATGCCATGGGCAACAGCCTAACCCGCTGCTGCGGACCCGGTGGCGGTATGCTCGCCTGATGAAACTAGGTGATGGCCGGGAGGTCACGTCGGGCGGCCTCACCGGCCGGCTGTACGCTTCGGCAACGCGACACGCCAGCGGACCCGCCACCGAAAATGGAAGAGGGAACAGGCCCACCTACGTGCTGCTGCACGGCATCGGTGTTTCCCACCGCTACTTTGCACGTCTACACCGTGAGCTGGCCCTGGTGGCTGATGTTTACACCTTGGACCTCCCCGGCTTCGGTGCCGCGCCCAGGCCCGGCCGCCAGGTGCCCGTAGGGGAATATGCTGCGTTTGTCAGCAGTGTGCTGGCTGGCGCCGGGGTCCGGTCCTGCATGCTGGTAGGGCACTCCATGGGCACGCAATACGCGGTGGAGCTTGCCCTCCAGGACCCCGGACTGGTCGCTGGCCTGGTGCTGATGGGCCCGGTGGTGGACAGCACCAGGAAATCGGTGCCTCTCCAGGCGTTGGCCCTCACACGTGATGCGGTGTTCGGCGAATCCGTTTCCTCGAATGTCATTGTCTTTGGGGACTACTTCCGGACCGGCCTCCGCTGGTACCTCACACAGCTGCCGGTAATGATGGACTATCCGCTCGAATCCAGGATCCAGGGTGTCAGCCAGCCTGTGCTGGTGATGCGCGGAGCGAAAGACCCCGTGGCCCGGCGCGGGTGGTGCGAACGGCTCGCCGCCCAGGCGCCACAAGGCAGCCTGGCGGAGATACCCGGGGTGGGGCACGTCCTTCAGCACACGGCGCCGGGAGCCACGGCCGCCGCGATCAGCAGCTGGGTCCGGGCAGTCGACGGATTCGGTGTTACCGCCTGAGCACTACTCGGCGTCGAGATCCGTTTCCAGGAGCTTGACCAAGGAATCGAGTGCGGCATCCGCCCCGTCACCTTCGGCCCGGAGCACCACGACGTCGCCCTTGGCCGCACCGAGCGTCATCAGCGACAGGATGCTGGAAGCGTCCAGCGCCTCATCCGCCGGCTCACCCTGCATGGCGATGGTGACCTCCACTCCCACGTCGCCGGCGGCCTCGGCAAAGAGAGCGGCCGGACGGGCATGCAGGCCTGAGCGGCTGGCAATGGTGGCGATGCGTTCGGGCATTTTCATTCCTCCTGGTAGTTGAAAGTTCACGCGGGCACCGGCGTTAGAGCCCAAGTTCGTCGAGGACGGGCAGCTTTTCGCGGACCCAGGCCCGGGCTTCGGTGGCACTGGGTGCGGACAGTGCGAGCTTGGCGAGCTCCTGGGCCTCGGCGAGCGTCACGGTCTTCAGGACCGCTGCGACGGCGGCCAGGGAGCGCGCAGTCATGGACAGCGTTGCCACACCCAGGCCGGTAAGAACGACGGCGAGGGCGGGGTCGGCTGCGGCCTCACCGCAGACACCTACAGGTTTGTTATTGCCCTCGGCGCGGGAGCCTTCCACAGTCAGCCCCACCAGGCGGAGGACTGCGGGCTGCCAGGGCGTATTCAGGTTGGCGAGCGGGCCCAGCTGGCGGTCCGCGGCCATGGCGTACTGGGTGAGGTCGTTCGTGCCCAGGCTCGCGAAGCCCACCTCGCGCAGGATCGCTTCGGCAGTGAGGGCGGCGGAAGGAACTTCCACCATGACCCCGGGCGTCCGGATGCCGGCGTCGGCGCACATTGAAGCGAAACGGGCCGCTTCTTCCGCCGTCGAAATCATCGGAGCCATGACCCACACGTCCGCTTCGGACTGCTTCTCAGCCAGGGCAATGGCTTCCAGCTGGCGGTCGAGGACCCCGGGCGTAGTGAAGTCCGTGCGATAGCCGCGGACCCCCAGGGCCGGGTTGGGTTCCGTGGAGTCGGTCAGGAACGGAAGGGGCTTGTCAGCGCCGGCGTCGAGCGTACGAAGCACCACCTTCTTCCCCGGGAAGGCATCAAAGACGCTCTTGTAGGCTGCGGCCTGTTCCTCGACGGTGGGCTCGGAGTCGCGTTCCAGGAAGCAGAACTCGGTGCGGAACAGGCCCACGCCCTGGGCGCCGAGCTTGGCGGCCGCCTCGGCGTCCTTGCCGCCGCCCACGTTGGCGAGCAGCGGCACCAGGTGGCCATCCGCCGTCGTGCCCGTGCCGCTGAACTCAGCCAGCAGGGAAGCCGTGGCCGCCCACGCATCGGCCGCGGCACGCAGCGAGTCGTCAGGATCTACGGTGATGCTGCCTGCGGCGCCGTCAACATAGACTTCAGTGCCATCCGCGAGCTCGTCTACTCCCACAGCAGCCACCACGGCCGGCAGGCCAAGCGAACGGGCAATGATGGCGGTGTGGGACTGCGGTCCGCCGCCTGCTGTCACGAGGGCCAGGACCTTGTTCGGGTCAAGGGTCGCGGTGTCGGCCGGTGCCAGGTCCTCCGCCACGAGCACAAACGGTGTGCTGGAGCTGGGGATGCCGGGCGCAGGAACGCCGCGCAGTTCGGCAACGATCCGGGCGCGGACGTCCAGGACGTCCGTGGCGCGTTCGGCCATGTACCCGCCCAGGTTGTGGAGCATTTCCGAGACCGAGGAACCGGATTCCCAGATGGCGCGTTCGCTCGAGAGGCCGCGGGCAACAAGCTTGGCCGCGCCCTTGATCAGCATGGTGTCCTTGGCCATCAGTGCCGTGGCCTCCAGGACAGCCTTGCCGTCCCCGGTGGCGTGGGCGGCACGGGCCTTGAGTTCGTCGTGGACGGCCTGCGAGGCTGCCTTGAGTGCTGCGGTTGCATCCTCAGGCGTGACACCGGCGGCCAGCTGTTCGCCCGCAGGCGGTTCGCTGATCGGTTTGGGCATCTGCCGGACGGTGCCGATGATGCGGCCTGGGCTGACGCCAACTCCTGGGAAGTTCTGCACTGAAGGTCCTCATTCTCTGCCGGTAGCCAGGCCCGCCAAGGTTCCCGGCGCCATGCCGGGGCGCCGTGACTGCTACGTCAGGTGGCGCGAAACGTGCCTGAAAAAATTGTATGTGATTCAGTTCATATAGCAATGCTATAGGTGATAGGGTAGCGGTTATGAGTTTGGATGGCCAGCTTCCCCCCAAAATGCGGCTGCTGCGTGCGGCGGCCGAATTGCTGGCAAAATCCGCGGGGGCACCCGTCTCCACCCGCCAGATCACGCAGCTGGCAGGGGTTACGGCACCTACTCTGTATCACCACTTCGGTGACAAGGAAGGTCTGTTTGACGCCGTCGTCGCCGCGGGATTTGAGGAATATGTCGCGGGGGAAAGGGATTTCGCCCCGTCCGGACACCCGCTGGAGGACATCCGGCGGATGTGGGATAACCACGTCCAGTTCGGGCTCAACCAGCCGGAACTGTACTTGGTGATGTTCGGCAATATCCGTCCTGAAAGCCGTCCCGCCATCGTTGCCGATGCCGAGGCCCTGATGGAGGAGATGCTGAACAAAGCAGCGGTGGCAGGCCAGCTGAACGTCCAGCCGCGGGAAGCAGCCAGATCCATCCTGGCCGCCAACGTAGGGGTGACCCTCATGCTGATTGCGGAGCCTGCCGCTGAACGGAACCTTGAATTGTCCACCATGACGCGGGACGCCATGATTTTTGCGGTGTCCGCGGACCAGTCTGCCGGTGGCAGCCCGGATGACTCCGGGAAGTCCTCGGTAGTGGTGGCAGCGATTGCCCTGAATGCCGCACTTCAGGCCTCGCACTCAGACCAGCTCTCCAGCTCGGAACTCAAACTCTTCCTCGAGTGGCTTCACCGGATCTCGACCAGCAGCTAGCCGGTCCCAGGCCGCACAACAGCACTTTTGCACAGGCAGTACCGTCGTCGAAATATCGGACCATCCTGCGGAGCAGCAGGAATCACGGTTAGGAAATCACATGGCAACAGAGACAGTTGCAAAACCCCGTACCAGCGTGCGCGTTGGCGTCCAAAAGTTCGGGACGTTCCTGTCCGGAATGATCATGCCCAACATCGGGGCGTTCATCGCCTGGGGACTCATCACCGCCCTCTTTATCGAAAAGGGCTGGATCCCCGTTCCCCAACTGGGCGGCTTTGGTACCAATGCCGAAGGTGTGGCGAATGTTGGCCTGGTCGGTCCCATGATCACCTACCTCCTGCCGCTCCTGATTGCCTACACCGGCGGCCGCATGGTCTACGACGTCCGCGGCGGCGTGGTGGGTGCTATCGGCACCATGGGCGTCATCGTCGGCGCTGGCATCCCGATGTTCATTGGCGCCATGATCATGGGGCCCCTGGGCGGCTGGACCATGAAGAAGATCGACTCGCTCTGGGACGGCAGGATCCGCCCTGGCTTCGAGATGCTGGTGAACAATTTCTCCGCGGGCATCTGGGGCGGCCTGCTGGCCATGCTGGGCTTCTACGGGATCTCCCCACTGGTCACGGCCTTCAGCACGGCCGCCGGCAATGTGGTCCAGTTCCTGGTCAGCAACGGCCTGCTGCCCCTGACCAGCATCTTCATCGAGCCAGCCAAGGTGCTGTTCCTGAACAACGCGATCAACCACGGGGTACTTACCCCTCTGGGCATCCAGCAGTCTCTGGAGCAGGGCAAGTCCATACTGTTCCTGCTTGAGGCCAACCCCGGCCCCGGCTTCGGCATCCTGCTCGCCTACATGTTCTTCGGCCGTGGTGCAGCGAAGGCGTCCGCCCCGGGCGCTGCCATCATCCACTTCCTCGGCGGCATCCACGAAATCTACTTCCCGTACGTCCTGATGCGCCCGTTGCTGATCCTGGCTGCGATCGCTGGCGGCATGACGGGTATTGCCACGCTGTCCATCACCAACTCGGGCCTCGTGGCGCCGTCCGCTCCCGGCTCCATCATCGCGGTGCTGGCCCAGACCGCCCGGGACAGCTACCTGGGCGTGATCCTTGCAGTCCTGCTCGCCACGGCAGTTTCCTTCGTCGTCGCCTCGGTGATCCTGAAGACCACCAAGCACAGCGATGAAACGGACCTGACCGAGGCCACCAGCCGCATGGAAGCCATGAAGGGCAAGAAGAGTTCCGTCGCTTCCACGCTGACCGGCGCGGGTGCCGGCGGAGGGGTAGGGACGGCTGTCCTGGCCGGACCGGTCAGGAACATCGTCTTCGCGTGCGACGCCGGCATGGGCTCCAGTGCCATGGGCGCGTCGGTGCTGCGGAACAAGATCAAGGCCGCCGGCTTCCCGGAGGTCAAGGTCACCAACGCGGCCATCGCCAACCTGAGCGACACCTACGATGTGGTGATCACCCACCAGGACCTGACGGAACGGGCCAAGCCTGCAACCTCCAGCGCCGTCCATTACTCCGTGGACAACTTCATGAGCAGCCCGCGCTACGACGAAATTGTTGAGCTGGTCAAGAACAGCAACGCTCCGGAAACGCCTGACGCCGGTGCTGCCGCCGGCCATGGCGCCCACGCTGCGGATACTCCGGTGGACTCAGTCCCGGGTGCCACCGCTCCCGGTGACGCGGGGACAACCGCACCAGCCGCCGTCGTACCTTCCGGGATTTTAGTAGCGGACAGCGTCATCCTTAACGGCACCGCCACTACCCGCGATGCCGCGATCGATGAAGCCGGCCGGCTCCTGCTGGCCCGCGGTGCCGTGGACGAGGGCTACATCGCTGCGATGCACGAACGTGAAGAGTCGGTGTCCACGTACATGGGCAGCTACCTGGCCATCCCGCACGGCACCAACGCGGCGAAGGACCACATCAGGAAGTCCGCTGTGTCCGTGATCCGGTATCCGGAGGGCATCGACTGGAACGGCAAGGAGGTCAAGTTCGTCGTGGGCGTGGCCGGCATCAATAACGAACACCTCCACATCCTGTCCTCCATCGCGAAGGTCTTCACCAACAAGGCCCAGGTTGCCCAGCTGGAGGCCGCCACATCGGTGGACGAAGTGCTGGAGCTGTTCGGAAAGGTCAACGCATAGTGAAGGCAGTACATTTCGGGGCGGGAAACATCGGCCGTGGCTTTGTCGGGCTGCTGCTGCACCAGGCCGGGTATGAGGTGGTGTTCGCGGACGTCGCCGAGGACCTCATCAACCAGTTGGCGGCAGCTGACAGCTACAACGTCCACGAGGTAGGGGAGAACCCTACCGTCCGGACGGTCGACAACTTCCGGGCGCTGAACTCCGGCACGCACGATGCGGAGCTGGTCCGGGAAATCGCGACGGCGGACATCGTCACCACCGCCGTCGGTCCGCACATCCTGAAGTTCGTGGCGCCCGCCATCACCCGGGGCATCGCGGCGCGGGAGGCCGGACTGGCGCCCCTGCAGGTCATGGCCTGCGAGAACGCCATCAACGCCACGGACATCCTGCGCGGCGAAGTCGCCGGGCTCTGGGACGAAGCCGCCGGTTCACTTGACTCCGCGGCAGTGTTCGCAAACACAGCAGTGGACCGGATCGTGCCCAACCAGGAGCCCGGACAGGGGCTGGATGTCACGGTGGAGACGTTCTACGAATGGGTCATCGACCGGACGCCGTTTGGCGGCGTACCGCCGGTGATTCCTGGAGCCACTTTCGTGGACGAGCTCGCACCGTACATCGAACGGAAGCTCTTCACCGTGAACACGGGGCACGCTTCCGCGGCGTACTTCGGTTTTGAGGCCGGGCTGGAGAAGATTTCCGAAGCCATGGCCGACCAGGACGTTGCCGAGGATGTCCGCGCGGTCCTGGAGGAAACCAAGCAGCTCCTGGTTGCCAAGCATGGGTTCAGCAACGACGAGCAGGAAGCCTACGTTCAGAAGATCCTGGTCAGGTTCTCCAACCCGCACCTGCCGGACACCGTGAACCGGGTGGGCCGCGCCCCGCTGCGGAAACTCAGCCGGCACGAGCGGTTCATCGGCCCGGCCGCGGAGCTGGCGGAACGCGGGATCGTGCCCGAAGCGCTCCTGGGTGCGATCGCCGCAGCCCTGCGCTTCAACGACCCCGCCGACGCCGAGGCCACCGAGCTCGCGGAGATCCTGGCTTCCTCATCACCGGCCGACGCCACTGCCCGGATCACCGGGCTGGCGCCGGAGCATCCATTGTTCGAGGCCGTGTCCACCCTGGTGGAGGAACGCCAGGCGGAAGGTGCAAAGGCCCCGGCCTAGACCCTCTCTCACCACACGACGCCGGCACTCACCTCGAGTGCCGGCGTCGTGCCTTGTTGTCTCCCGGCCCTGACGCTCTGATCAGGCATGTGCAAAATCCTTCGAGTGGTCCGCCGAATGGGTGATGGCGGTTACAAAATCGGCTTTTCCACCGTACACGCGCGCCCGCAGGGCTGTGGAATGCTGGTGGGGTGACCCGGAACCCAGCTGCCCTGCCCGCTTTGTTGACTGCCGACGTCGACGGCGGGACCTTCCGCCTCCGCCACGCCTTGCCCGCCGACCTGCCCGCCATTGTGGCGCTGCTTGCCGATGATTCCCTCGGTGCCGGCCGCGAACGGGCCGAGGACATGGCCCCTTACGAGCAGGCCTTTGAAGCGATCGAGGCCGACCGGTCCCACCTTCTGGCTGTTGGTGACCTGGTGCCGCCCGGGTCCGAGGAGGGGCCCGTGGTTGCCACCTTCCAGCTGAGCTTCCTGCCTGGTATTTCGCGGCAGGGGTCCTGGCGCTCGCAGATCGAGGGTGTGCGCGTTGCGGGCAGCCTCAGGGGGCAGGGCATCGGCAACCTCATGGTGCAGTGGGCGATCGAGGAGTCCCGGCGCCGTGGTTGTTCGATGATGCAGCTAACTACTCACAAGTCCCGTACGGCCGCCCACCGGTTCTACGAGCGGCTGGGGTTCGACGCCAGCCATGAGGGCATGAAGCTGACCCTCTGAATTCCCCAACTAAGTGGCAGCAGATGCTCTTTTGAGGGCTCAAAACGACATGTGCTGCTACTTAGTTGGGCCACGCGAGGGGGGTTAGGCGGCTGCGCCCTTGCGTACAAACAGTGTCTCGGCCTGTTCCAGGGACATGCCGTTGGTCTCCGGCACTTTGAGCATCACAAAGAAGAACGACGCCGCGGCGAAGAGCGCGTACATGGCATACGTCAGCGGCAGCGAGCCGGCGGCCATGACGGGAAAGCTGAGCGTGATGGCGAAGTTGGCCACCCACTGTGCGGCGGCGGCGAGGCCCAGGGCACGGGCGCGGATCCGGGATGGGAAGATCTCGCCGAGGAGCACCCAGACCAGCGGGCCCCAGGACGCGCCAAAGCTGACCACAAAGATGTTGGCGGCCACCAGGGCTACCGGGCCCCAGGCGCCCGGCAGGGAGATGTCCGAACCTGAGCCCACGGCGGTGGAGAATGCCACGGCCATCGTGCCCAGCGACACCGCCATGCCGATGGAGCCGGCCAGCAGGATGGGGCGGCGGCCGATCCGGTCCACCAGGGCGATGGCGACGAGGGTCACCAGGATATTGGTGACCGAGGTGGCAACGGAGATGGTGAGCGAGTCCTTCTCCTGGAATCCGACAGCCTTCCACAGGGTGGTGGAGTAGTAGAAGATCACGTTGATGCCCACGAACTGCTGCAGGACGGAGAGGATGATGCCAATCCAGACGACGGCCTGCAGCCCGAAGGTTTTGCCTCGGAGGGAGCCTTTCTGGCCGGCCAGTTTGTCCTCTTCGATCGCGTCCTGGATCTCGCGGATGTGCCGGTCGGTGTCCTCGGCCGGGGCGATGGAGTCGAACACCTTGCGGGCTTCGTCTTCCTTGCCCTGGAACACCAGGAACCGTGGGGATTCCGGCAGGGTGTAAGCGATCCAGCCGTAGACTACGGCCGGAACGGCTGCGGCAAGGAACATCCAGCGCCAAGCCTCGATGCCCAGCCAGTAGGCCTGGTCCGCACCTCCGGCGTTGGTGGCGAAGAGGGCATCTGACAGGAGCGCGGCGAAGATACCGGTGGTAATGGCCAGTTGCTGCAGCGATGCCAGCCGCCCCCGGACCTGCCGTGGCGAAATCTCCGAAATGTAGGCCGGCGCGATGACCGAGGCCAGGCCGATTCCCAGGCCGCCCACGAGGCGCCAGAAGATCAGGTCCCAGACACCGAACGCAAAGCCGGTGCCCACGGCACTGACCAGGAACAGCAGGGCACCGAGCTTCATGGCCGGAATGCGGCCGTAGCGGTCGGCCACCTTGCCGGCGAGGAAAGCGCCGGCGGCGCAGCCCAGCAGGGCGATGGCCACGGCGAAGCCGGTGACGGCCTCCGAGAGCGCGAACTCGTCCTTGATGGCATCGACTGCGCCGTTCACCACGGAGGAGTCGAAACCAAACAGGAAGCCACCTACCGCGCCCGCGAGTGCCAGCCAGATCACCCGCTGGGGGATTTTGGCGGTTGTCTGCTCCTTGGCGGTGGGCATGGTGCTCCCTGGGTTTGGGGGTTGGGTGGATGCGGTGCGGACGTCGTCGGCTGCGGTACCGGCCCAGACGGCCGGCGCACACGCGCTAAACAGTGTGGCACGTCACCGCCCGCGGTTCCACTTGGGACTATCACCCTCCCAGACAGACAGACGACGACGGCGGGCCCGCGGCGCCGTCGTCGTCATCCGTCTTGCGGCTCTGGGCCTTAGTGAGCCGCCACCGCAACTGCGTCTTCCCGCGGGGCGGCCTTCGGGTCGGTCAGCTTCTTGTTCGGCAGTGCGAAGCTGATGAGGAATGCGATGCCCGTGAGCACCGCGGCGGTGAGCATCACGGTGTCGATCGCATAGGCGAAGCCCTCCGTGATGGGCCGGGTGAGCACACTGTTGGCGGAATGCAGCCAGCTGGTGTCGTTGAGGGACTCGTTGGACGCGCCGTTCTGGAAGAACTCGTAGAGCTTTGCGTTAGCCGGATCCGCCGCAACGGCCGGGTCCTTGAGGACGGCCTGGAAGTCGGCGCTTTCCATCGCGGATTTCATGCCGTCCGCGATCCGGCCCGCCGCGACGCTGAACAGCATGGAGATGAACACAGCCGTGCCCACCGCGCCGCCCATGGACCGGAAGAAGGCGGCGGAGGACGTGCCCACACCCATGTCCTTCGGCGGGACGGACACCTGCATGGCCAAGGTGAGCGGCTGCATGCAAAAGCCCAGCCCCATGCCGAAGAACACGGCAATCACGCCGGGAACCCAGAGGCCTGTGTCCACACCGAGGGACAGTCCCATGACCAGTGCAGCGGCGGTAAGGATGGCGGTGCCCGTGATGGGGAAGATCCGGTACGTGCCAGAGGCCGAAATGGTGCGGCCGGCGCTGATGGAACCGATCAGGATGCCCAGGGTGAAGGTGATCATCATCAGGCCGGCTTCAGTGGGGGTGAGGCCCTTCACGAGTTGCAGGTACATCGGCAGCATGGCGATGGCACCGAACATGCCAATGCCGATGATGAAGTTCAGCAGCGAGGACAAGCCGAACGTGGCGTTCCGGAAGAGCCGCAACGGGATCAGTGCGTAGTCGCCGGCCCGTTTTTCAGCGAGCAGGAACCAAGCGATGCCTACAACACCCAGCCCGTAGCAGAGGAAGGAGTTCATGGACGCCCAGCCCCAGCTGCGGCCCTGTTCCGCTACCAGCAGCAGCGGGACGATTGCCAGGGTGATGGCGGCAGCGCCGAAGTAGTCGATCTTCTGTTTCACGTGCTTGGCCGGCAGGTGCAGGAACAGGAACACTACGGTCAGCGCGGCCAGGCCGATGGGCAGGTTGATGAAGAACACCCAGCGCCAGCCGTCAAAGCCCAGGATGTTGGTTGATCCGGCGAACGCGCCGCCCACCACGGGGCCCAGGACCGAGGAGATGCCGAACACCGACATGAAGTAGCCCTGGTATTTGGCCCGGTCCTTCAGGGAAACGATGTCGCCGATGATGGTCAGCGCGAGGGCCAGCAGGCCGCCGGCACCTAGACCTTGGACACCGCGGGCGATGGCCAATTCCGTCATGGAGTGCACTGAGCCGGCGTAGAGCGAGCCGGCCAGGAAGATCACGATGGCGATCAGGTACAGCGGGCGACGGCCAAAGATGTCGCTCAGCTTTCCGTAGAGCGGCGTGCTCACGGTGGAGGTGATGAGGTACGCGGTGGTGGCCCACGCCTGCAGGGAGAGCCCGTCCAGGTCGTTGGCGATGGTGTAGATGGAGGTGGACACAATGGTCTGGTCCAGGGATGCCAGGAACATGCCCAGCATGAGTCCCACCATCACGGTGACGATCTGACGCTGCGTCAGGGTTTCGCCGGCGGCGCGCACAGCGGTTGTATTGGACATGACTGCTCCAGGGAAGAAAAGGGATCACGCTTGATAGTTGCTTTCGGTAACTATGTTACGTCCCGTTTCATTCCCTGAGCCATGGATTTCTCTTGCGGCCCCTTGCCGGGCGGGGTCAGCGCTCCACGAGGATGCCGTCCGGATCGCACCAGATCATGGCCCCGGTCCGGATGCTCACGCCATCGATCACAATGTCCACATCAACCTCGCCGGCTCCGTCCTTGGCACTCTTGCGCGGGTTGCTGCCCAGCGCCTTGACGCCCAGGTCCAGCCGGGCGATCGCCTCCCGGTCGCGGATGGCACCGTTAATCACGACGCCGGCCCAACCGTTCGCCACGGCGCTTTCGGCGATCATGTCCCCCATCAGGGCAGTGGCCAGGGAGCCGCCGCCGTCTACCACCAATACATGGCCGTGTCCGGGGGTGGCCAGTGTGGCCTTCACCAGGGCGTTGTCCTGGAAGCAGCGGATGGTCCGCGCCTGGCCGCTGAAATGTGACCGGCCCCCAAGGGACTGGAACTGGAGAGACACCGAGGCAAGCTCCTCCCCTCGTTCATCGTAGAGATCGGCCGTGTTGATGGCCTGGGTGGAGGGGTTTCCTGCAGCTGATGTCATGCGTTCTCCTGGGGTTTCCGGCAGTCCCTGAAAGGCAGTTGTGCCGTATGACAAGCGGGACGATGATGCCCACGATAGTCTGATTTTCAGAATCACCAACCGTTCCAGGGGGAACCAGCCATGAGCCTGTCCAACACACCCGCACCGCCGGATCCCGGCGCTGCAGCGGACGGCACGACGGCGGCCCTTGCCGAGCCGACTACGAAAGTCACCGCCCGCTGGGTCACCGGGTTGGTGCTGGTCAACGTTGGTATTAACGCCGCCTTCTTTGGGCCGATCAACGTCTTTATCGGACAGCAGGCCATCGGCATCGATGAGGCCAACAAAGAAGCGATTTTGTCGCTCGTGACCGGTTGTGGTGCTGCCGTATCCCTGGTGGCCAATCCTTTGTTTGGGGCGTTGTCTGACCGCACCACCTCGCGCTTCGGTCGCCGGTCGCCGTGGGTCCTGGCGGGTGCGATTCTGGCCACCGCGGCGCTCCTTGCCCTGTCGGGCGCCGTTACAGTGGCCCTGATGGTGCTGTTCTGGTGCCTGGTGCAGTTGGGAGCCAATGCGGCTTACGCTGCCATCACCGCTGCTGTCCCGGACCGGGTTCCCGTGCTTCAGCGCGGTGGCGTGGGCGGGCTGGCTGCCATGGGCCAGACGGTGGGAATCCTGATCGGCGCGGTTTTTGGCGCCGTCGTCAGCGGCAACTACATGGTGGGGTACGCCCTATGCGCCGCAGCGCTGATCGTGTCCATCCTGCCGTACCTGTTCCACCGCAACGACCCGCCCTTGCCAAAAGCGGAGCGCGTTCCGTTCCGGCTCGGTGAGTTTGTCCGAAGCTTCTGGATCAGCCCTGTCCGCTACCCGGACTTCGCCTGGGCCTGGCTCACGCGCTTCCTGGTCAACGTCTGCAACCAGATGACCATTGTGTACCTGCTCTTTTTCCTCCGGGACGTCCTCAAGCATGAGGACCCGGCCCTGGGGGTCCTGACCCTGACTGGCATTTACGCGGTAATGGTGATGATCACTGCGGTGGTGGCAGGCCCGTGGAGCGACCGGCTTGGCCGGCGGAAGCCGTTCGTGATCGGGTCCTCCGCCATCATTGCCGCCGCGGGACTAACAATGGCATTCTTCCCGGTCTGGAACGGCGCCCTCGTTGGGGCCGGCATCCTGGGTGTCGGGTTCGGCGCATACCTTGCCGTCGACTTTGCCCTGCTGACGCAGGTCCTTCCCCTTGCCGCGGACAGGGGAAAGGACATGGGCATCATCAATGTCGCGAACTCACTTCCGCAGGTGTTCGCGCCTGCCCTCGCATTCCTCGCCGTGACCTATTTTGGCGGGTACCTTACGTTGTTCATCACGGCCGCCGTGATCGGCCTGCTCGGTGCGGTTTTCGTGGTCAAAATTAAGAGCGTGGACTGATAGGGCCATAAACACGTGCCGTATAGTTGAACCGGACTGCAGGCGGCACGGAATGGGGACGCTCCCTGCTGCTGCACCATAAGAACACAACCCCGGAATCCTGATGCCCCAGACCATTTCAGACCATCCGCCCATGGCCGCGAGGCCTACTGCCCCACGCCAGAAACTGCGTTACGCCAGGATCCTGGAAGCAGCCGGAGGGTTCGCCCGCAAAGGGCTGGACTCGGTGGAACTGTCCGAGGTTGCGGCAAAGGCAGACGTTCCCCTCGGCACGCTCTACCGGTATTTTCCGTCACCCACCCACCTGATGCTTGCCCTCTACCGACATCAGCTGGATGAACTGCAAACAGGGACCCGCGGCGCTTCGGCCCGCTTCCGCGGGCGTGCCCTGTCCGGAGTGGTGATGGAGATCTTCCACATGCGGGTGATGCAGCCGGCCGTAGAACAGTGCCTCGCCCGTGGCGTTTACCTCAAGGATCGGGACACCACGGTGTTGCTGCGGGAAATCGACACCCTGAGCCAGGACACCGTCGCCGCCGCCAGCAACGAGGTCACAGCCAGGGTTGTGTTGCTAACGGTCACTGGTCTGGTCCAGTCTGTCCGGAACCGGCGTTTGTCCCTCTTTGAGGCGGAGGAAGACCTCAAAAAGGCGTGCTCACTGCTGGTTCCGGCCTCCTCGGAGGAATACCCAGTGCATAAATCGGCGTAACCGGTCTAGACCATTAGGCCCTTAAATCAGCCTTATTTGCGTGATCCGGCTCACAAAGCGCTCTGCATAATCGATTTTTCACCCCAAACAGCGCAACCGGCGGCCTTTTTCACCCATTGAGCCTGTTTACCATTGCAGAACCGGAGTGGCTGGAAACCCGCACCTGCAAGGACTTCACCCCGGGCCCGCCACCCCTGGGCCCGCGAAGCGCCGAATCCACCATCTTGAGCCTCCATGTGCTTGAGCCTTTCTGCGCCGTGCGCCCACGGCTAGCCCCAGGAGACAAAGACGTGTCCATTGACGCAATCGCACCCACCGACAATTCCGCAGCAACGGCCCTGACCGAAGCGGAGATCTTCGACGCCCACCAGGGCGGCAAGCTCTCGATCACCAGCACGGTTCCGCTGTCCAATAAGCGCGACCTCTCGATCGCCTATACGCCCGGCGTGGCGGAAGTAAGCCGCGCTATCCACAACAATCCGGAACTCGCCAAGACCCTGACCTGGGCCCAACGCCTGGTGGTTGTGGTCAGCGACGGCACCGCGGTGCTGGGCCTTGGCAACATCGGCGCCAGCGCTTCCCTGCCGGTCATGGAGGGCAAGTCCGCGCTGTTCAAGACGTTCGGCGACCTCGATTCCATCCCCCTGGTCCTGAACACCACCGACGTGGACGAGATCGTGGAGACCCTGGTCCGGCTGCGCCCCAGCTTCGGCGCCGTCAACCTCGAGGACATCTCCGCACCCCGCTGCTTCGAGCTGGAGGAAAAGCTCATCGAGGCGCTGGACTGCCCGGTGATGCACGATGACCAGCACGGCACCGCTGTGGTGGCCCTCGCCGCGTTGACCAACGCAGCCAAGGTGACCGGCCGCAAACTCGAAAGCCTCCGCGTGGTGGTCTCCGGCGCTGGTGCGGCCGGCATCGCTGTCGCAGAAATCTTCCTCACCGCCGGCATCCAGGACGTGGTCCTGCTCGACTCCAAGGGTGTCCTCAACAAGGACCGCGCAGACATCGCCGCCGATCCTGCCAGCAAGAAGGCCCAGATGGCCCAGCGCAGCAACCCGCGCGCCATCACCGGCGGCCCGGGCGACGCGCTGCTCAACGCCGACGTGTTCGTTGGTGTCTCCTCCTCGAAGCTGGACGAAGAACACCTGAAGCTGATGAACACCAACTCCATCGTGTTCGCCCTTTCCAACCCGGACCCCGAAGTCCTGCCCGAGGTAGCTGCCAAGTATGCCGCAGTGGTGGCCACCGGTCGCAGCGATTTCCCCAACCAGATCAACAACGTGCTCGCATTCCCGGGGATCTTCCGCGGCGCGCTCGACGCCGGCGCCCGCCGGATCACGCCCGCCATGAAGCTCGCCGCCGCGCGCGCCATCGCGGAACTGGCGGAAGCCGAGCTGTCCGCTGACTACATCGTGCCCAGCCCGCTGGACCCGCGCGTAGCACCGGCAGTGACGGCCGCCGTCGCTGCGGCCGTGGAAGCGGAGTAGTCTCCGCAGCCGGAAGCTGCATCAACGCCCGACGGCGGTACCTCCCATACCTGGGAAGTACCGCCGTTTCGCATTTATTCACGTGCAATACAAGTAATTGACTTACCTCGACTCAAAACAGCACAAGTACTGAGGTACTCACAAGTCGAGTACTAATTACTCGGGCGTGCGAGGTGTGATTTTGTCTAGCCTTGGACCAGCAAACAGGCTTTCGCCCACCGCTTTTGGGGGTGCGGTTTGTTGCTGCTGGGCAGTGGACGAAATGGAGTAGAAATTCACAACCCATGATCCGGATCCCTCGGATCGCGACTGTGAAGAGCCCGTAGCCCGGCTTAACCGGACCCTGACTATAGCGCTGGGGCAAGGTACGGGGCCGTTCTCATAGATAACGCGAGAAGGAGAATGGACATGAAGAAACTACTAGCTGCGGGTTCGGTGGCAGCATTGGTGTTGCTCGGCGGGGCCATGCCCGCCCAGGCCGTCCCAAATCTGTGTCCTGCAGGGGACTCCGGCAAGATCGATGTCAATTCGGAGGGCGCGAGCATCACGCTTGAGGCTCCCGAGGGCCAACTGATCACCCAGGTTTGCCTCAAGTCGGGCACCACAGTGGAGTACTTCACGTTTGACCCGGGCCGGGAAACAGTGACGGTGACCACCACATCGGGCAAGGGTGTCTCGCACTACTCTGTCTGGTACGACGTCGACGTCCCTGAAAGCTAGCCTGCAATAAGCGAGGAGGGGCACACGCCGGCGGCGTGTGCCCCTTTTGCCGCCCTAAACTGGGGAACATGAACTCCGAAACCGTGGTGACCATCCTGTGCGGCCTGGCGATCCTGGTGGGCGTGGCCGGCACCATCATCCCGGTCCTCCCTGGCAGCATCCTGATCGGACTCAGCCTCCTGGCGTGGGCAATCTGGGGCGGCGCCGGAGCCGCGGGCTGGGTGGTTTTCGGCGTGGGGGTGGTCTTTGTGCTGGCCGGGATGGCGGCAAGCGCCGTGCTGACCGGCCGGAAGCTCAGGGAACACCGGATCCCCAGCAGGAGTGTGGTCATCGGGCTCGTGGCCGGCGTCGCGGGCATGTTTGTCATTCCTGTGGTGGGTTTGTTTGTGGGCTTCGCCGCCGGCCTGTTGCTCAGCGAACTGCTCCGCACGCGGGATCTTGGCACGGCAACAACCACCAGCTGGGCGGCGTTGAAGGCTACCGGGCTGGGGATGCTGGTGGAGTTTGGGCTGGCCTGCCTGGCGGCGAGCACCTGGGTGATTGGGCTTTGGGTGTCCGCGGCCACCTCCTAAGCACTTCCGGCTGCCTCCCTGTTTCCCGGCGCGCGGTGCCGCGCGGCTAGCATGGAGAAATGACCGCGGGGGATGCTCTAACACCGATCTACCGGGACACCCGGGACCTCACGCCGTTTGGTCCGGTTCAGTTGCGGACGGCTGTCCGTGAACTGGCCGATGGAGTGGGCGGAATTTTGCACAGCGTCCTCGGCGGCCGGAACCAGGCGTTCCTCTCCGTGGATGGCAATATTCCGAGGCTCAAGATGCTGTCCGGAAAAACGGTCAAGGCCGTCCACGAGGCAATTTTCAGTGCACGGCAACCTGACCGGCTCATCGCTTTGGCCCGCGCCTATCCTGGCTGGGCCGGGCTCTGCTACATCATGGCCGGACTGCTGGCGTATAAGCACGGCGGGTATTTGCGGGCGGCAGAACTCCTGCAGCGGGGGCTCGCCATCAGGAACCACGACGACGCCAACCAGTATGCCTCCGTCTACCTCACGCGCGTGGTCACCCGGGTAGAGGTGGCCGAACGCGTCGAGGTCCCCGTGTTGTTCAGCGAAGAGGCAGTGTTCCTGGCACTCGCGCACTGCCTGCGGGAAATGGGTCAGCTGGAAGCCGCACTTCACACGGCTGCGCAGCTGCCGCCCTCGCTGCCTGCGGCCCTGGCGCGCTGTTCGGCGGCGTTTGCCTTGGGCCGGGACAAGCAGGTGGTGATCTGGACTGAGGGACTGCTGAACTCTGATGATCTGTCCGCTGCGTTGTTGCTGCTACGCGCCCGCTCGCTGCGGCGGCTGGGCGCCCGGGCAAAGTCCGAGGAAACCCTTCGGGAGGTTCTTCGCCGCCGGAAGACTGACATGATGCTGCGTAACGACGCCCTGACGGACCGTGCCTTCCTGCTGCTGGACAACGGCCGGAAGTCGCTCAACCCTCGGGATTGGCTGCGCGGCAGGCCTGCGGAGCTCGAAACCTTCGAAGTCATACGCAAGGACGTCGAGGAGCGGCGGCTGTGGGAACAGGAGTGGGAGAAGCTCGACGGCGAGTAAGCCGTTCGCTGTGGCAGCCTTGTGGGGCGGTCCGCTCGGGAGTACAACGGAGAAATGAGTGACGTAGTCCGGTCCTGGATGGAAAAGTACATCAGCGCGTGGACCACTAACGAGCCAGAGGACATCCGTGCGCTGTTCACTGAAGAGGCGGTGTACGCCACCCGCCCGCACGACAAGGATCCTTGGCGCGGGCGTGAGCAGATCGTGGACCGGTGGCTGGCTGCCCGCGATGAACCGGAGGAGTGGACGTTCGAGTGGTCATTATTGGGCACAGACGGCGATCTCGCTTTTGTGCAGGCCTTTACCCACTACCTGGGTGACCGGCCCAGCTACGACAACCTGTGGGTCATCCGGCTGGCTCCCGACGGGCGGGCTTCAGAATTTACGGAGTGGTTCATGGAGCGGCGGCCGTAGCCGTCAGGAGATGAACAGTGGAACCAACTGCTCGGACAGGAGCACTACGCCCAGGGCCACCATGATCACACCGCTGGCAAGGGTCACCTTCCGTGCTGCACCAGGGCGGGACTGCAGGAGTTTCCGGGCCAGGAGCGCCACGCAGGTGTAGACAATGCCGGCGAGCACCACAAACGTCAGGCCCAGCAGCCCGGACTGCACTGGCACCGGCAAGGACGCTTCTGGGCTGACGAACTGCGGCACCAGGGCCACGTAAAAGAGCAGGCCTTTGGGGTTGATGCCGCTGGTACCCATGCCCTGGAGGAACGTTCGCAGCTGGTTGGCAGTGGGAAGTCCGACGGCGTCTGCCGCGCCAAAGGATGCCCCGCGCCAGGACCGGAGCGTGCTGATGCCGAGCCACAGAAGGTAGCCCGCGCCGGCTACCGTGATCCAGGCGAGAACACCTGGCATTCCGGACAGCAGGGCCGCCAGGCCAGCCACCATCAGGATGGTGTGCAGGACGTAGCCGCCGCAGAGCCCTGCCACGGCCGGCACAAAGCTCCGCTGCCGCAGGCCCGCGGTGATGGAGTACGCCCAGTCCACCCCAGGGGTACAGGCGAGGGCGGCGGCCACCACAATAAAGGCGAAAAACAGCTGGGCGTTCACGGGTTGCTCCTGTCAGATGGCTACAGGACAAACCCTATGAACTTTGATGCCATAAGTGCTCCCTGTTTTCTCACAAGGAACCGCTGTTTCGGTAAGATTGTTGCGTGATAGACCATATTGACAGGAATATTTTGCGCCACCTCAAAGAGGACGGCCGCATGACTGCCACAGCCCTGGCCGCAAAGGTGGGACTGACTGTTGCGCCCTGCCACCGGCGGCTGCGCGATCTGGAGTCCTCCGGAGTCATTCGTGGCTACAAAGCGGACATTGATCCGGCCGCCGTGGGGCTGGGGTTCGAAGCGATTGTGTTTGTGACGCTGCGCCAGGTGGACCGTCCCACCATGGAGATCTTCGAGAACCGGGTGGCGGATAACCCCAATATTGTGGAAGCGCAACGGCTCTTCGGTTCCCCCGACTACCTGCTGAAAGTCATCGCCGAGGACCTGCCGGCGTACCAGCGCTTTTACGACGCCGAGCTCACATCGTTGCCGGGTGTTGAGCGGCTGACGTCCACGCTGGTGATGAAGAACCTGAAATCCAACGCCGGCCCGCCCGTTTAGGCTGCCGGCCTGACGTGGACGATGATCACCTGCGTGTCCTTCGTTCCGTCATACCGGAGGTCATAGTTGACGTCCAGGCCCGTGGAGGTGCCGGATGTGATGGAAAAATCGCTTTTCCGTTCCGGTTCCCGCTGGGCGCCGGCTATCCAGCGTTCTGCGGAGTCGGCGTCGATGCCGTACCGTTCCACTCCGTCCCGGATGAGCTCAAAGTACTCGTCGGGGGAGTCCGCGGTCAGGAAGTAGGTGAGTTCGCTGAAGTCCGGCCGCTTCTCGGTGGTGTTCAAGCGGATCCGGTCTGTTTCCCCGCTGATCTCGCCGCTTGGGGCAACGATGGTGAGCTTGATTTTTCCCGAGTCCCGGGTGTTGATCTCAGGCCCATAGCTGTCTTCGGTGACCCGTACGGCAGCCTTTTCCAGCCGTCCCGAGCTCATGTCCAGCCTCGCTGTCCTGGATTCGCGGATGGCGGCCACTCCGGCCGCATCGAGGGTGGAGAATTCGGAGGTGCTCATGGTGCTCCCTTGAGAGGTCGGTTCGGTGGGGGTGCCGGTCATCTGGCAGCCGGCCAGACCGAGGCAAGCGGAAAGTGCAAGAAGTACGACGGCGGCCTGCCGCCTCAGGGGCGGGCGTCCGGATATGCGCGGGAGACTCACTGGTGCACCTCGGCGTCGAAACCATCCACAAAGCGGTCCATGATGCCGGGGATGTTGTTGATTGGCCTGTACTGGTCCACACGGTCGTTGAAGTCGGAGGCGATGATCTGCCCGGCACGTGCGGGGTCACTCGCCAGGAGGTCCTGGTATGCCGGAAGGGTGTCTTGCCGGATGAGTTCCCAGCGCTGGTCGGCGTTGGAAATGTTCCCGTCGGGGAAGCCGGTGGTGAAGTCAGTGCGGAACTGCGTGGGGTTGTCCCAGTTGGTGAAGGGCACGTTTTCCGGGCCGGGGCTCTCCACGCTGAAGGTGTAAGGGAAGACCTCCGGGTAGCTCTTCGCGCCGGGAATGGAGGGCTCACCGGCCAGGGTCACCAGGTAAGTCACGGCCTCTCCGCCGGGGTGGTTGCGCATGTTGTCGTAGTCGTCCGCAATGATCTCGTTCTGTTCGCGGTAAAGGAGGGCGGTGTTGCCCTCTTGGACAAGGTCCGGATCGCCGGAATCGATCTTGGCCCACTCCTCGGCGGTACCGGCGTCAATGGCACCCGAGTCCCGTAGCCTGTTGATTTCCTCGATGCCGCCGTCCATGTAGGCCTGGTGCTGCCGCGCCTGGTCAAGGAAGATCTCCTTGTTCATGTCCAGCATGCTGGTCTCGTAGTAACGGATCTCCTCATCGGTCATCCCGGCGAGCTGTTCGATCTGGTCCAGGATGGGGAGCGGAACGTCCGAGGCCGGATTGTCCGCGATCTGCTGGGCGAGGTCGCGCAGCATCGCCATGTCCTTGAAGCCGCCCGCGAAGGACGGGCCGATCATGTTGGCCATCCCGGCCCACTGCAGGTCCGGGTTGGATAAATAGGCCTGGCCGTAGAAGTCGTAGACCTTCTTGATGGTCTCCCAGTTATGGTCCGTGCCCTTGGACGTGTCCCAGCTGGAGGGGTCTATGCCCATGTCCAGCATGGCCTGGTTGTTCCAGTAGGAGCTGAGGAAATCCGCGTATTCCTCGGAGTTCTTCTCGATCAGGCCCGAGTCGGCGGCGGCGTCCATGGCGGCTTTGGCGCCCTCAGGGTTGTTCAGGGCCCACTGCCTGAATTCGTCACTGCCGAGATATTCGGCGCGTTCCTCGGGGGTCATGCCGGTTAGGCGGTCCGTGAGATCCTGGGCGGCGCCTTCCGCTGAACCGCTTCCCCCTGGGCCGTTGCCGCCGGAACCAGTACCCCCGCTGTTACTGGCCTTCTCCTGCTCGTCGGCGTTGGCGAGCAGGATCTTTGATGCCTGCTCCAGGCCCGCCGTTGCGGACTTCAGCAGCTTCATGTGCGACGACGTCCAGTCGCTCCGGAAGCGTTCGCCGTCGTGCCCTTTCCAGGCGCCGGTGCTGATGACGCTGCTGAGCTGCGAACCGAGCAGGCTTAACCTGTTCGCGCCGCCTGCCAGGTCCTTGGCGAGCTGCCGCAACTGGGCCACGTCACCGCCGTAAAAGTTCCCCGCCATGTTTCCCCCTGAATGGATTCCCGTGCCAGCCTAGCTGCGATGGGGCTGGCAGGGCGATGGGGAGAGGTCCCCGTTGGGCTGCGCGCGGACCCCGCGGAATCGGAACTCAGTCCTTCAGCAATCCGGTGGTCCGGTAAGGGATGACCTCACGCAGGAACATGCTCGTGGATGTGCGCACAATTCCGGGGCACAGCCGGATTTCCTCTGAGACCCGGTAGAGATCGTCCGGGCTGGTGGCCACCACACGGATCAGCAGGTCGGTGTCGCCGGCCGGTGCGTGGCACTCCAGGACTTCGGGGATTTCCCGGAGCGCCGCGATCGCTTCATTGAGGTGGCTCTGATCCAGTTCCGCGCTGACTGCTGCAGCCACTCCCCGGCCCAGTGCGGAGGGTAGTACGCGGCTGCTGTTGGGACGGAGCGCGCCCGACGCCGACATCCGCTCCAGGCGCGACTGCACCGTACCGCGCGCCAGCCGAAGCCGTTGGGCCAGCACCATGATGGGAACGCGGGGGTCCTCGTCAAGGGCGCTGAGAATGCGCTTGTCGGTGGCGTCCAGTTCCTGCAATCTGATCACTTCCTGTCGATCGTGGCGGCACGTGTTAGTCAGACTGATCAATAAACACAGTGCCGGTTGTGCCAACTGTATGGCTTCTGTTCAAATTGTGGCAACAAGGACAGAGGCTACCGCCCAACCCCGCAGGCTACAGGCTCCCCGGCACACCACCCGGACCCTGGACACGCTTCCCGCAAGGAGGCCGCCGCTGATTGACACTTGTTCACACCACGGTCATTGAAGCAAACACGGCAAGAGCCCCTGAGCTCCCGACGTCGGATCTCCGAAGTCATCGGTAGCTGAGGGGCTCTTGTGTGTGCCGGACTAGGGTTGAACCATGACCCCTGCCGGCCGCTTTGCCCCCAGTCCTTCCGGTGAATTGCACGTGGGCAACCTCCGAACCGCCATGCTCGCATGGCTTTTTGCCCGATCCACGGGGCGGGATTTCCTGCTCCGGGTGGAGGACCTTGACCGCGCCCGGGCCGGAGCGGAGGCGGAGCAACTCAGGGACCTTGCGGCGATCGGCGTTACCTGGGACGGCGCGGTGGTACACCAGACGGACCGTGGTGAGGTCTACAACGACGCCATACGCCGGCTGACGGAGCTCGGCCGGACCTATGAGTGTTTCTGCACGCGCCGGGAGATCCAAGAGGCGCCGTCCGCTCCCCACGCACCGCAGGGCGCCTATCCGGGAACGTGCCGCAACCTCGATCCCGCAGAACTGGAGTTCAAGAGGTCCATGCGGCCGGCTGCACTCCGCCTGCGTTCCGCCGTGACGGAGTACACCGTCAACGATGTCCTGCATGGAGAATTCACGGGCGTGGTGGACGATTTTGTCCTGCGCCGCAACGACGGCGTGACGGCATACAACCTGGCTGTCGTGGTGGATGACGCATCGCAGGGCGTCGACCAGGTGGTCCGGGGCGATGATCTGCTGCCGTCCGCGCCTCGCCAGGCATACCTTGGGTCCCTCTTGCATATTCCGATTCCGGAATATGCCCATGTTCCGTTGGTGATGAATTCTGACGGCGCGCGGCTGGCCAAGCGCGATGGCGCAGTCACCTTGGGCGACCTCGCACGCGCGGGCGAGTCCGTTGAAGACGTCCGGGACAACCTGCTGCAGTCGCTCGGCCTGCCAGCCGGAACGTTGGACCGGGCGCTGGCAGCTTTCCGGCCGGACAGCCTCCCGCGGGATGCTTGGGTCTGGCCGGGCTCGCCGTCGGGAAGGTCGTCCTGAGGGGAACCTTCATTTGCAGGCCACGCGTAGGCTTGGGGGATGTCAGACCAGCACTCCACGGAGCACAGCCCCGCGCCCAGATTCACTGTTGAGACCGCCAAAGTCCTGGCCGAGGTGGCCCACAACCGCCAAAAGGACAAGCTGAAGCGGCCGTACCGCGACCACGTGATCGCGGTGGGGGATGCGCTGGAAGACTTCGACGATGACATCCGGATCGCCGGGTACCTGCACGACATTGCAGAGGACACGCCCATCACCAGGCAGGCCCTGCTGGACATGGGCGTCTCCGAACGTGCCGTGGGAATCATTGAACGGGTCACCAACCGGCTCCATGAGAATCCGGACGACTACGCCTCCGGAATCCGGGAAATCGCCGAAGACCACGACGCCGCCTTGGTCAAGATCGCTGACAACGCCCACAACTCACTGCCTGAGCGCGTCAAGGCGCTTGCGGAGAAGTGGCCGGACAAGCCGCCTGTCACTAAGTACAGGGATGCCCGTCCGGTACTTTATGCCGCCGTCGAGGTGGAGGAAGTCCGGAAGATCCTTGCGAGGGTAAATCCCTGGCTGCTCGAGGAGCTGGACGACAGGCTGGACGACGAAGACGACACCGACTACGAGAACCTGCCCTACGACGACGCCCCGGGGGCCGAGTCTGCGCAGACGGCTGAGCCTGTCCACGCCCCTGAAACGGCGGACAGCCGGACGGACGGGGCCTCTTAGGCTCCTGCTTTCATCCGCTCCAGCGCTGCGTTCATTCGTTCGGTGCCGTGCTTCTCGTCAATGACAATCGACACGCCCAAAGCCAGCACAATCACCAGCAGGCAAACGGGCACCGAGACCCCTGCGGCGGCGAGTCCCACGCTGCCTGCCAGCGCGACCACCACGCCAACCGCCACGGCAATGACGGTGCGGTCTGCGCAGATCATGACGCTGAAGAGCCAAGTCAAGGAGAGTTTGAACAGCGCCACAGGTATGGCGATGCTGGCTACGGCCACTGCCGCGCTGATGTGGGCCTCGTGGTCAACGTAGTACGCCGCCACATGCAGCCCGGCGCCAGTTGCGGCGATGGCCGCGAAAAGGGGCATGTGCCCGTAGCCGAAGAAGAATGAGCGGTGCCGCTGGTGGTGCAGGGCCGGGCCAGCGGGCAGGATGAAATAGATCCACCACATGCTGAAAGCCAGGGCCGTGCCGCCGAAGCCCACAAGGGCCGCATCGACGCTCCAGCCGTGGTTGGCAACGATGGCGCGCAGGGTTTCGATCGCCCCGATCAGGCATTCGCCAAGGGCAATGATGGCGAGGAGCCCGTAGCGCTCGGCGATGTGGTGTGCGTGCCACGGGGTCCGCATGCTGCGCTCCGCTGCGTAGGGAGCGAGCATTTCCAAGACAAACAGCGGCGCAGCCACGAGGAACGTCGTCAGGATGTCCGCTTCAATGATGAGTACCGCGATCCAACCCAGCTGCACCACGCCAAGATACGTGGCGTAGCGCTGACAGGTCTGCCGGCGTGCGGGATCCTGCCGTGCTGCACGTAGCCACTGGAAGACCAGGGCCAGGCGCATGATCACGTAGCCGCCCACCATCACTGCGTTGTCCACATGCTTGCCCTCGACGAGCGAATGGAACATGGGCTCGATTCCCATGGCCAGAATCAGCACGCCGAGAAGCTGGACCATGGTGACCACCCGGAACACCCAGTCGTCGGTGTCGTAGGCGCTCGCGAACCACGTGAAGTTGATCCACGCCCAGATCACCGCGAACATCGCAAAAGAGAATCCCAGCAGCCCGGCGCCGAAATGCGCTTCCGCGATCTCATGCGCGAACTGGCTGCCGGCCACTCCGAAGGCAATGACGAACGTCAGGTCGAAGAAGAGTTCCAGCGGGGTGGCCGAACGATGCTTTTCATGGGGATCCCGGCCGCCCATGCGGGAGAAGGCGTGCCGAAGCGGGTTCGAGGAGGACATGGGTCAAAGATTACCGCCAGCGCAGTAGCTGGCTCCACTGGCGGTGCAGCCACGGGCCTTGCGCGGGGCTACACCCGGCCCAGGGCGTCGATGTCCTCCAGGAAGTCCTGGTGGACCTCCGCGCTGACGGTGGTCCTCGTCTCGCCGATGGCGTCCAGGTAGTCCTGCGTGGAGGGGCCCTTCCGGACCGCCTCGCGAACGGAACCACTGCCGCCGGAAGCCGCGCCGCCGTCGGTTTCGTCGCCGTAAACAGACTTTTCCAGCGCCCGCTGGGAGGCGCTGCGGGCGGCATACTCAATGTCCGCAGGAGAGAAACCCTCGGTCCGCTCCACCAGGAGCTCCACGTCCACGTCGTCAACAACGGTCGCGGGAATGAAACGCTGCCACATCGCTTCGCGGGCCTGGCGGTCCGGCAGGCCGATCGGGATGACGTAGTCGAACCGGCCATGGCGCAGGAATGCCGTGTCCAACGCCCGGATGAAGTTCGTGGCGCACACCAGCAGTCGGCCGGGCTGTTCGCGGAACGCGGGAATGATTTTCAGGAGCTCGTTCGTGACACCCTGAAGCGGCGACGGGGGTTCACCGGACCGCTGGGAAGCGATCTCTTCCACCTCGTCGATGAACACCACGCAGTGCTCCAGCTCGGCGATCTCAAGGAAGGTCTCGCGAAGGGCGCCGGCGAGTCCTTTGGGATCGGAGGCCAGCCGGGAGGGGAATACCTCCACGAACGGCCATTCCAGCCGCGACGCGATCGCCTTCGCAAAAGTGGTCTTGCCGGTTCCGGGAGGACCAAAGAGCACCACGGCGCGCGGCGGCACCACGCCGTATTCGTCGGCGAGGTCGGCCTCAGCCAGGGGAAGGACAAGGCGCCGTTCGAGGAGTTCCTTCTCGTTCCGCATGCCGGCAACGTTCTCCCAGAGGTCCCGGGCGAGGATGCGGCCGCCCAGCTGGCCCAGCGCTCCCAGTTCCTGGCGCTGGACGGGGATGGTCCGCTCGAAGTAGCGGAGGTTCTTCTTCAAGGCGAAGCCGCGGCTGAGGAACGCCTCCACCCGGGTTTCGGACTCTGGCATCAGCGCGGACAGTTTGTTGAGGCCGTGTGGGGCCATCCGGTTTTCGACGGCGGCGAGCAGCGAAGTGCCGATCCCGCGGCCCCGATATTCCGGCAGGGTGGCCAGGAAAACGATCCAGCCTTGGTCGTGTGCGGCACGTCCGACGGCGGCGCCCACCACCATGTCTCCTTGGACAGCCACTACTGCGTGGTCCTTTTCGCACGAGGCCAATACCTCAGAAAGCGCGTAGACCGGTTCCACGTTGTTGGCCTTGAGGGTTTCCCAAAGGTGCAGGATCCCGTCCAGGTCCGCCGAGTGGAAATCCCTGATCCGCCAGTTGGTCATGCCGTGTCTCCCGGGTGGTTCGTCGTTGAACTGCTCGTTGAAGCCTTACAGAGCCGCGTTATGGGGCGCTCTGCTGAGCATAGGCGATCAGCCCCGGACGAGGGGTTGCGGGAGCGTTGCATGACAGGAGTACGACGGCGGCACCCGGGTTCCGTAGAAGCAGAACCCGGGTGCCGCAGTCGAACGTTACTGCCAGCTGGCTGGCGGAGCGCTACCTTTTGAAGGTGGCCGCCGGAGGGTTGGCGATGACGGGGGCTGTGCCGGTGAAGCCGTCGCGGGTTTCGGCGATTTCGCGGATGCGGTTGCGGCAGGCGTACCAGCCGGCGACCATGAGGGCGGAGGCGA
>NZ_JBLWIJ010000014.1:0-7357 GCF_051365025.1 Arthrobacter sp. R4 | reverse complement strand
ATCAGCGTGGACAAATCCCGGGTCACCTCACCAAGCAGGTCACCCAGGGACGTGTTATCCGCCTTCGCATGCGCCGCTGACGCAGGAGTCTCCGGCATCTGGCTGCTCATCACGGCCTGCCAGTCTGGCCGTCCGTGGAACGGTCCTTGGTGCGGGGGTCGTTGCCCATGGGGTCATCGGCAAGGTCCCGATCCCGGAGGGGATCGTCGGCGAGCCGGTTGCCTGACCACGGCTCTTCCACGAGTTGCGGGCTGTCCAGCGGGCTGGCCGTGGTGGAGGCACCGGGATAGCTGTGGCCGGCCGGGCTGTATTGTCCGGCTGTACCGGGAGCCCCGCCGTCGAGCCCTGCCGTTGTGGTGGCCGGTCCGGGAACCTGGACCGGTGGGGGCGGAACTGCACCGCCGGACGTGGTGTAGCCACCCGGGCCGCCGCTGTAGCTGTCGGCGCCGTACTGGCTGCCGTAGGGGCTGGGTGAGCCGTTTGCCCCCGAGCTGTATTCACCGCCGCCGTAGCCGCCGGTGCTGCGTGCCGGCGTCGTGCCTGACTCCGGTGCGCCAGCACTCAGGCTGCGCGTGAGCCTGCCTGCGAGGACTCCGGCGCCTGCTGCAAGAAGCAGGAAAGTGCCGGGACGCTGCCGGGCGAAGGATTTGACTTCGTTCAGGAGTGATCCCGGATCCCTGCCGTCCAGCCATGACGCAACGGACGTGGAGCGTTCAGCAACCTGGCGGACCAGATCGCTGGCTACTCCCGGCTGGTCTGAGGCCTGGGCCATGGCATGCAGTTCATCCGAGATGGAACGGAGTCCATCGGCGACTTTCTGCTGCTGGGTCCCGGCCTGCTGGGTGAGGTCGGAGCGGGCCTGGTAGAGGAGGTCCTTGGCGTTGGATTTGACCTCGGAGGCCACGTTGGCGGCCTCAGCCTTTGCCGTCTCAGCCACGTTCTGCGCAGAGTCTTTCGCGGTGCGGGCGACGTCACTCGCCTCGTCCTTCACAGCATCCTTTCGGGACGTTCCGGCGGCATCGCCAGAGGCGGGATAGGCGTTGCCCGTTGGGGGAGTGGGCTGCGCAGCGGATGGGAAGGTGGTGGCGCTCCGCTCTCCAGTGCTCATTGGATTGGCCGGGGGGACGGTGTTGGTTGTGTCCTCGGGCCATTGGTTCTCTGTCATCTTTGCTCTCTCTTTCCAAGAAGGCCGGTTGTTGATCAAGAACCAGCGATACTGGCCGTAAAATAGTAAGCATGATTACTAACATAAGGTAAGTACCCTTGGTAATTAAGTTTTATGCATGTTCCGGCAACCCTGTCTGACGAGGTATCCGCCGGGGCTGAGGTAACTACGTAGGAAGAGGTGGGTGGCGGTGGAACCATGGGTTTGGGTGGTCATTGCAATCGTTGTGGTGGTGCTTGTTGTGCTAGTTCTGGTCACGGGGCAGCGCCGTAAGGCAATCCAGCAAAAACGGGACGAATCGCACCGTGAAAAGGCGGCAGAGATCCGTCGCAAGGCCGAGGACATTGAACTGGACGCCCGCGAAAACGAGGCCCGGGCTACGCGTGCCAGGGCCGACGCCGAGCAGGCCCAGGTGGAAGCGGCAAGGCTGCGCCAGGAAGCGGAGAAGCGGGCCGCTGACGCACAATCCCTCCGGAATGACGTGGCAGATCACACGCGCAAGGCCGACGCCGTCGACCCTGACGTTGATACGCGCATGGCCGGTGAGGCACCAAGGAATGACGCCCGCGCTGCCGATTCTCGCCCCGCCGACGCGCGCGCTGATGATGCGCGCACGGCGGCTCCCCGCACCGGCGACGCCCGGACCGACGTGGCTGGCGCCGACGCGGCCCGTAGGGAGGAAATCCGCAGGGACGAGGCGAACGCAGACCGCGAAAATCCGCGTTCGGGGATCTAGCTCCGGGTAGCTAGTCCCGTGGCTTCAGTGCGGGGGAGGGAGCAACTCCCTCCCCCGTTGCCATGCCGTCCAGCACTTGCGCGATCGCGTCGACAGAAGAGGTCTTGGGCTCCCAATCGAGCAGCCGGCGCGCCCGTCCGGTGTCCATGACCGGGGCGCCGGAGGCCATATCAATCCATCCTGCGTCCGTGGGCTGGATTCGAAGCTTCCAGGTCAGCGCGGCCACGCCATGGAGCAGGGACATGGGGATGGGCAGGATCCTGCGCGCGTGCACCAGCCTGGCCAATTCCTGCGGCGTGACGACGGGTTCGGCGGCGATGTTGAAGGCCCCGGACTCGCGTCGGTCCAGCACGCGCCAATACGCCTCAGCGACGTCGTCCGCGTGGACGGCCTGGAAGATCAGGTCGTCCGGGGCCGGCAGGATGGGAACCTTCAACCGCCGCGGGAGCAGCCGCGGAATCAGCGGACCCAGGAAATAGCCACCGATCTGGCTGCCGGCGTTCCGCTGGAAAGTGAGGCCGGGCCGAAGCCGGGCCACTTTGATCCCGGGATGTACGGCTTCAAACTGATCAAGCAGGCGCTCCTGTTCGGCCTTATGCCTGCTGTAGTGCGAACCTGGTATCCCGGTGGCAGGCCACGACTCGTCCGTCCTGCGGTCTTTGGGGGCCTTGCTGTAGGCGCCCACCGATGAGGCACATACGATCTGTCCCACACCTGCCTGTCCGGCGGCCTCCAGGACATGGGCCGTCCCGGTGACGTTTGTCCGGTGCAACTGCTCCAAGTCCCGGTTTGGCTGGATTTGCCAGGCCAGGTGAACCACCGCATCCACACCCGCCAGTGCTGTGCGAAGCAGCGGAAGGTCGGCATCCACACCGATGTCGAGAGTGTGCCACTCCACGCCCCTGTAGGGTGCCCGTGCGGTGTTGGGAAGCCTGCGGCTGATGCCGACGAGTTCCAGTGTTCCGGGCTTTGTTTCCAGTTGGCCTTGGAGATTCCGCAGGAGCGCGGTCCCCACATTGCCGCTGGCTCCGGTGACGGCAATTCGCATCGAGAGTTCTCCCTTCGTGTGGATGGCTGGCTCGGCCTGCACATCGAGCCTATATCCGGAAGCATTGTTTAATAAGCAGCCTTATGATTTCCTACTTCTAAGTCTTGCCGCAGGCTTTCGGACCCAGACCGAGGGAACCCACGACAATGCCCGATTTTCTCAACGCAGTTGCCTTGGAACAACCCGTTTTTCCGCCGCCACCAGTGCAGCGAAGCCCGCAAGGGGCAACATCGAAGGGCGGACAACTCCGTGAGACCTTCGAAAACGACCTCGTCGTGAAGTACCTGGACCTCGCGGAGGCGCTGGCCGCCCGCTTCGATGCCCGGGGCCGGGAGCGTGCCGACCTGAACCAGGTGGCGTACCTTGGCCTGGTCAAAGCAGCGAGGGGTTTCGACCAGGCCAAAGGCGACAGCTTCCCGGCGTACGCTGCCCCCACCATCAGCGGCGAGCTGAAACGGTACCTCCGCGACCGCAGCTGGGTGGTTCGGCCGCCACGCCACATCCAGGACCTCCGGACGCGCCTATACCGCGTGGAGCCCGACCTCGCCCAGTCGCTCGGCCGGACACCCAGCATCCCCGAACTCGCGGAGGAGCTCGGGGCGGAACCCAGCGACGTACTGGAAGCGATCTGTGCCTCGTCCAGCATGCACCCGGACTCACTCGACGCCGTCAACCCGCACAACGATTCACAGCCGATCGCTGAAATCCTGGCTACTTCGGACGCGCCGCTTGAGCGTCTGGAGGAGCTGGCCTGCCTGCGGGAGGCCATGGCCGATCTTGATGCTGCGGACCGCGAATTGCTGTACCGGCGGTACTTCTGCGAAGAGACCCAGGTGCAACTGGGGGAGCGGCTTGGGATGTCCCAGATGCAGGTGTCCCGTCGGCTTGCGCGTGTCCTGGTGGCGCTGCAGAGAAGGTTGCAGGAGAGCAGCTATGTGGATTCGAGCCTTTCCGCCGCTGCCAGCACATCACCGGCGGAGACAGCGAGGAGGGCGGGATCCGGACGGTCGGCGAAAGGGTCTCCCCGCCGCAGTTCCGCGCGCGTCAAAACCACGTGAGGCCCCGACGGCGGCCCCCACCGTTCGGGTCCTACCGGCCCGAAAAGCACAATCGAGGGCCGTGCGTAGGCGGATGCCAGGTGGGCAGCACCGGTGTCGGCCGAAATGACCAGCCGCGCGCCGGCCACGCAGGCGGCAAAAGCCTGCAGGTCCAGGCCGCCTGCCACAACAGCTGTTTCGGGAAGCCCCGCCAGCCGGCAGACTTCAAGTGCCCGGTCCCGCTCTGGTGCACTCCCGGTAAGCACCACCTGATGGCCGCCTGCTGACAAATGCCTGGCCACCTGGGCGAACCGGTCCGCCGGCCAAAGCCTGCTTGCAAAGGCGGCTCCCACGTGGATCACCGTGGCACCGGGAAAGCCGGTCGGCACAGGCGGCGGAAGCAGTCCGCATTCCAGGGGGTCGGCGGCGATTCCGTGCCATTGCAGCATGCGCGTCCAGCGCTCCCGCTCATGCATGTCCTCGATCCAATCGGGTCCGTCGCCGTGGCGTCCCTTATGCTGCAGGACCGTCCGGGCGCCGAGGGCACGCACCACTTCGCTGCTCTGCGGGCCTTTGCCATGAAGGTTCACGGCGACGTCCACATCGCCGGCATTGAAGGGAAGGGGGGCCTCCAAGCTGGCCATCGGGAGAAGGTCGAATCCGCCCACCAGCCCGACGGCGCCGGCGAGCCACTCCGGGGCCGCGTACAGCAGGCGATGCTCCGGGAAAGCCTTACGCAAGGCATGCAGGGCGGGCACGGCCACGAGGAGATCACCCAGGGCGAGTGCGCGCAGCACCAGCAGCTGCGGCCGGCCACCAGGTGCCGCCGTCGGAATGGCCATTGCTCCACCTCCCCTGCAGCACCCGCGGCGCTGCCGTGTCACAGGAGTCTAGCCCCGCGGAAAGGACGTTGGCCCTTGAGATTGGCTTTGGCTGTTTAGGAGCTTGGGCCGGGGGGAACTAGGTGGGTATGGGAAGCTCCGAAACTCCGCAGATCCGGGCTGTCCTCTTCGACAGGGACGGCACGCTGGTGGTCGATGTGCCCTACAACGGCGAGCCGGCCCTGGTCCGGCCGATGCCGGATGCCAAGGCCGTCCTCGATTCAGTCCGCCGGAAGGGCTTGTCCACGGGGGTGGTCAGCAACCAGTCCGGCCTGGGCCGGGGGCTGCTGGTACAGGCGCAGGTGGATCAGGTCAACGCCAGGGTGGAGCAGCTCCTGGGGCCTTTCGACGTCTGGGAGATCTGCCCACATTTGGACGGTGACGGTTGCGGCTGCCGCAAGCCAGCTCCCGGAATGGTGTACAGCGCTTGCCGGAAACTGGGCCTGGAAACGTCCGAGGTAGCGCTGATCGGGGACATCGGCGCAGACGTCGAGGCTGCCGAAGCCGCCGGTGCCGTGGGTGTGCTGGTTCCCACTCCGCTGACCCGCCCGGAAGAAGTATCCCGCGCACGGCTGGTGGCACCGGACTTGGCCGGAGCAGTCCGCCTGCTGCTGGAGCTGGCCTGATGGCACGGGTCCTGGTGGCACGCCTGGACAGTGCCGGTGACGTCCTGCTCGCGGGGCCGGCTGTGCGCGCCGTCGCCCACGGCCCGCAGCGAGGGAGCTGGCAGCCTGGCGGGGGACAGCCCAATGACGTGGTGATGCTGTGCGGACGCCAGGGTGAAGCGGCAGCGTCCCTGTTGCCCGGGGTCACTGAGATCTACACGTGGGACAGCCCCTGGATCATGAATCCGGCTCCCGCCATGACGGGGCCGCATGCTGAACGCCTGATCAACTACGTCAAGGATTCCAGGATCAGCCACGCCGTGATCCTGACGTCTTTCCACCAGTCTCCGCTGCCGCTGGCCCTGTTGCTGCGGCTGGGCGGCGTGAAGCACATCACCGGTGCATCAACCGACTATGCGGGCTCGCTCCTGGATGTCAGGCTCCGGCCCGGCGAGGATTTCCCGGAGGAACAACCGGAGGCGGAACGGGCCCTGGGCATCGCCCGCGCCGCCGGCCACCGGCTCCCGGCAGGGGACGATGGGAAGCTGCGGGTGAAAGCACCGCCGGACGTCTCGGACCTGGTGGGGGAGGGCCGCTACGTGGTGGTGCACCCCGGCGCCGCCGTCCCCGCCAGGGCCTGGCCTCCCCTCCACCACGCCGCCGCCGTCGAACTTTTGGAAGGCGCAGGACACCGTGTGGTGGTGACCGGCGGCCCCTCCGAAACGTCACTGACCGCTACTGTCGCCGGCCCTTCTGCCCTTGACCTGGGTGGCCGCACGGACCTGCCAACGCTCGCCGGCGTCCTGGCCGGCGCGGACGCCGTGGTCACGGGCAACACCGGGCCGGCGCACCTCGCTGCAGCCGTGGGTACGCCCGTGGCCTGCCTCTTCGCCCCCGTAGTTCCGGCCGTGCAATGGGCCCCGTATGGCGTTCCGCTGGAGCTTCTGGGCGATCAGGACGCGCCGTGCCGGCTCACGCGGGCGCGGGTCTGCCCCGTGCCTGGCCACCCGTGCTTGAGTTCGGTCTCACCCGAGGACGTTGTCCAGGCAGTGGAGCGGCTGATCGGCGGAGTCTCGTCCTTCAGCACGCACCTCAGTACCCGCAGAAAGGCGCGAAGCTGATGAGGATCCTTCTGTGGCATGTGCACGGGTCCTGGACCGACGCTTTTGTCCGCGGCCGCCACGAGTACCTGTTGCCGGTCCTCCCGGAGGGCGGGCCGTGGGGGCTGGGACGCGCGGGCAGGGACTGGCCCGATTCCGTGCGGGAGGTAACGTTGGCGGACCTTGACGCCGACGGTGTGGATGCCGTCGTGCTTCAAAGGCCCGGGGAAGTCGCCGAGGTTGCCAGGGCCCTGGGACGGCGTCCGGGGGTGGAACTGCCGGCCGTCTACCTGGAGCACAACACCCCTAAGGGCGATTTCCCGTTCACCAGGCACCCGCTCGCCGATCAGGGCGATATCACCGTGGTGCACGTCACGCATTTCAACAGGCTGGCGTGGGACAGCGGCCGCGCTCCCGCAGTGGTCATCGAACATGGCATCCCGGATCCCGGGCTCCTCTACACCGGCGAGCTTCCGGAGCTCGGAGTGGTGGTCAACGAACCGGTCCGGCGGGGCCGGGTGACAGGGACGGACCTGCTTCCGGCTTTCGCGGCGGTGGCTCCGCTGCAGGTGTTCGGCATGGAAACGGAAGGCCTGGGCGGCGCCATCGGCGTGGAGGACTCCCGGCTGACTGCCCGCGGGGACCTCCGGACCCGTGACCTGCACCGCGAACTGGCCCGCTGCCGGGTCTACCTGCACCCCATGCGGTGGACGTCCCTGGGCCTGTCACTTTTGGAGGCCATGCACCTGGGCATGCCAGTCCTGGCCTTGGCGGCCACCGAGGCG